>JAONKT010000001.1 GCA_028377625.1 Candidatus Nitrosopumilus sp.
ATTGCAAAATATTCTGATTTATTTGATATACCTCCTCCAGAATCTGATTCTGAAGCAGTAAAGTTAGGCAATAAAATTCGTCAATGGATTAAAGATGGTAAACCTAATCCTGGAGAATCTAAAGTAATTTCATCTGATGAAGAGGAGATACATAAACAAGATAAAGAAGAGGAACCTAAAAAGAAACGAGGATTGTTTGGACGGTTTAAAAAATGAAAATTAAAACAAAAGATTTACTCACTTTGTCGGAATTAACTCCAAAAGAATTTTTGGGATTAATTGATAATTCCATTAAATTAAAAAAAGAATTGAAAAAAGGTTCAAACAAACCTGTATTAAAAAATAAAACATTAACTATGATTTTTCAAAAACCTTCAACTCGAACTCGTGTAAGTTTTGAAACTGGAATGTATCAATTAGGTGGCCATGCAATTAATTTATCATCAAATGATACACAACTATCTCGTGGTGAATCCGTTGAAGATACTGCAAAAACTCTTTCACGTTACACTGATTGTGTAATGGCTCGTGTTTATGATCATTCTTTACTTGAGAAATTATCTCAACATGCAAGTATTCCTGTAATTAATGGATTGTCTGATTCATTTCATCCATGTCAAATTTTGGCAGATTTTATGACAATTAAAGAAAAGAAAAAAACTCTCAAAGGATTAAAAATTGCTTGGATTGGAGATGGAAACAATGTTTGTAATTCTATGATTTTTGGTTCTGCTTTATCTGGTGTTACTATGTCTATTGCAACTCCAAAAGGATTCGAACCCAATAAATCAACTGTCAAAGTTTCTCAAAATTTAACTGATATCGAATTAACTAATGACCCTCTAAAAGCAGCTAAAAATGCTGATGTGGTTGTTACAGACACATATTCATCAATTCATAATAAAGATCCTAAACGAATTAAAAAATTCTTGCCAAAATTTCAAGTTAATGATAAAATCATGGATCTCGCCAAGGAAAATGCGATCTTCTTACATTGTCTTCCTGCAAAACGTGAACAAGAAGTAACCTCCTCTGTAATTGATGGATCTCAATCTGTAGTTTGGGATGAGGCTGAAAATAGACTACATTCTCAAAAAGCTCTACTTTCAGCACTACTCCACGCTTAACGTATATAATAGCAGTTTCAAACTCAGATCCTATAGATGGCCTATTCAAAAATATTGAGAAGACTAAGAGAGGAAAAGACCAATTATCGAAAACGTGGTACTATGTTGATGGGTAAGCGTGATTTCATTACTGTAAATATTTCAAATCAGAATACACAGGTTCAAGTTCTTAAACCTGGTATGACTGGTGACACTGTAGTCGCATCTGCACATTCTAGATACTTACTTGAAAAAGGATGGAAAGGTTCTAGAAAAAGCATATCTGCAGCATATCTTACTGGTTATTTGGCAGGAAAGAAAGCACTAGGTAAAGGTGCTAAAGATGCAATTTTGTATACTGGTACTAAACGATATACTCAAAGAATGGCAGCAGCTTTGAAGGGCGTTATTGATGCTGGTCTTGAAGTTCCAGCTGATGCTGAAACATTCCCTGCTGATGAAAGAATTAACGGTGAACATCTAACAGTAAAAAATGAAATTTCTAAAATTAAATCTACAATTGATGGTGAGGTTAAGTAGAAATGAGTCAAACCGCACAATCTAAACCAGCACAATCTAAACCCGGTCAAGGTGGAAGAGGTAGAGGTCCACCAGTATATGGACGTGGTCCACCTGGAGCAGCAGCTGCACGTCCTAAAAGACCTAGAAGAGAACCTGAAGAAGAAGTTTGGGTACCAAAAACTATTTTGGGACAAAAAGTTGCATCTGGTGAAATTACATCTGTTGAGGAAATCTTAGAAGCTGGATTAAGAATTCAAGAATCTGGAATTATTAAAAAACTATTGCCTGATTTAAAAAGCGAAGTTGTTGATGTGGGTATAATTCAAAAAATGACATCTAATGGTCAGTCTACCAGATTCAAAGCAATTGTTGCTGCAGGAAATGAAAATGGTTATTTGGGAATTGGTCAAGGTAAATCAAAACAAATGAGAATTGCAATTGAAAAAGCAACTAGTCAAGCTTTTCTAAATATCCAACCAATCAAAATGGGATGCGGTAGTTGGGAATGTAGATGTGACCAAAATCACTCTGTTCCATTCAAAGTAAAAGGAAAGGGTGGAAGTGTAACTATTGAAATTATTCCTGGACCTCGTGGATTAGGTCTTGTTGCAGGTGGAAAAATTAAAAGATTATTAGAATTAGCAGGTCTTAAGGATGCGTGGACTACCGCAAAAGGTTCTACTCCTACTATGAACTCAACATCAAAAGCAGTACTGGATTGTCTTAGACAGACATTCAGTCAAGGGTGATAAATATGGCAAATGCATATCTTGTTGTTCGAATTAAAGGTCAAGCAGATTGTCCATATTGGGCAACAACTACTATGAATTTATTAAAATTAGATAAAAAATATCGTGCAACAATTTTGCCATCCAAAGATAATACTTTGGGAATGTTAAGAAAAGTGCAACACTATGTTTCTTGGGTTGAAATTGATGCATCTTTAGCACAAGAATTAATTGAAAAGAAAGCAAGAAAATCTGGTTATCAAAAAATCACTGATGAAGATCTAAAAGAACTTGGATTTGCAAATTCTTCAGAACTTGCAACTGCTTTGGCTGACGGAAAAGCTACATTATCAAAATTAAAACCTCTAAAACCTTGGTTTGCTTTAGCACCTCCAGTACATGGATTCAAAAGAAGTACTAAGAAATTATATGGACAAAAGGGTGTTCTTGGCGCAAACAAAGAACTTGATACAATAGTTAGGAGAATGATTTAACATGGCAACTAGATTACGAAAAACTCGAAGACTTCGAGGTGGCAGACACATGGGATGGGGACAAGTAGCTCAACACCGTGCAAGTGGTCACAAAGGTGGTCTTGGAGTTACTGGTTTCCAAAAACACCATTACAGTAGTTTGTTAAAAGATGAACCAGATCATTATGGTCACGAATCAAGTAAAC
The DNA here is from genome assembly GCA_028377625.1 of Candidatus Nitrosopumilus sp. Taxonomy (GTDB): domain Archaea; phylum Thermoproteota; class Nitrososphaeria; order Nitrososphaerales; family Nitrosopumilaceae; genus Nitrosopumilus. The sequence goes on from JAONKT010000001.1 coordinate 3,036, forward strand.
CACCTCACCCAAACATTACAAAAAAATGGGCTAGTGTAAGAGATCTAGATGATTTATTCAGTAAATTTGGTAAAGAAGAAGGTGGAAAAAAATCCGTAGACCTTGAAAGTGCAGGATACGAAAAACTCCTTGGTGGAGGAAAAATTACTAATGCTTATTCTGTTAAAGTAGGAAACTTTACTGCATCAGCTGAAGAAAAATTAAAAGCAGTTGGTGGAGAAATTTTACAATCTGTAGCAGAAGAAAAAACTGTTGAGGCTTAGGTAACTGAAAATGGCTGAGGGTTCTTTAACTTCAATTATTAGGAAAGTAGTTTTTAAAGCAGAACCTTATCTTCCACAAGTTCCAAAACCTAAAAAGAAAATTCCATTACCAACTAGATTACTTTGGTGTGGTGTTGCATTACTTATCTATATGGTAATGGGACAAACCCCGCTATTTGGAGCAACAGCTCCAGAATTTGATTTTCTAGCATTTGCTAGAGTTATTTTTGCATCTCAACAAGGTACTTTGGTTGAATTAGGAATTGGACCGATTGTAACTTCTGGACTCTTAATGCAATTGTTGAGGGGTTCTGATATTTTGAAATTTGATTTTAAAAAACCTGAAGAAAGAGGAATATTTCAAACTGCAACAAAAATTGTTACTTATGTTGTAATTGTTGCTGAATCTATTGTATATGCTGCAGCCGTTTATGGGGGTGCTGCTACTGAACCTTATGTTTTGTATGTCATAATAGGGCAGTTGATGGCGGCGTCAATCATAATTATGTTCTTAGACGAATTAATTCAAAAAGGATGGGGACTTGGAAGTGGAATTAGTTTGTTCATTATGGCAGGTGTTGCTCAACAAATTCTTTGGAGTATGTTTAGTCCGTTACCTGCTGGTGATGGTGGAATGATTGGTATTATTCCGTATCTTATTGAATCATTAACTGGCAGTGGTGATCTTGGAAATGTATTTTTCCGTTCGAATCAACTGCCTAGCATATTTGGATTATTCCTTACTGCTGGTATTCTTTTGATACTTGTATTTACACAAGGTATGAAAATTGAAATTCCAATTGTATCTACAAAATACAGGGGATTTCAGGCTGTCTATCCTATCAAATTAATGTATGTTTCAAACATTCCAGTAATCTTAGCATCTGCATTAACTGCAAATGCTGTATTTGTGTTCCAAATGATTTGGTCTCAGTTTAATCCTAGAAATAATAATTTCTTTGTGAACTTTATTGCTCAATTTGATCCTACTAGTCCATCCACTCCAGTTGGAGGTATAATTTACTACATCACACCACCTCGTGGTTTAGATGTTGCCGCTTTAGATCCTATGCGTGCAGTTGGTTACGTTTTATTTATGATTGGAATTGTTGTTGTGTTTGGCAGGTTATGGGTAGAACTTGGAGGTTTATCTCCAAAGAGTGCAGCTCAAAACTTACTTGATGCTGATGTACAAATTCCTGGATTTAGAAGATCAAACAAACCCGTTGAAGCATTGTTAAACAAGTACATTCCATCTGTAACAATAATTGGTTCTATGATTTTAGGCCTTTTAGCAGGTGTCTCTGATGTCCTTGGTGTATTTGGATCTGGAATCGGAATCTTACTTATGGTCGATATTCTCATAAACTACTACACGCAATTAGTTAGAGAACAAGTAGAAGTTGTTATGCCACGGTTGGGTGCTATACTTGGCAGAAAATAAAAAAATTCTCATGGTTGGAATCCCCGGTGTTGGGAAAAGTACACTTTTGACAACAATGGTTGAAATCTTAAAGAATCATAAAAAAAATGTCATTGTAATTAATTATGGTACTTTGATGTTTGATGTTGCTAGAGAAAATGGATTAGAAAATAGGGATGATTTGAGAAAATTATCTGTAACTGAACAACAACGTCTTCAAAAAATTGCTGCTGAAAAAATTGCTACTCAAAATGAAGAAGTTGTAATCATTGATACTCATGCATTCATTAGCTCACCTGAAGGATATTACCCTGGATTACCTGAACATGTTTTGAAAATTATTAAACCTAGCAATTTTGTTTCTGTTTCAGCAAAACCTGAAGAAATTTACAATAGAAGAATGAAAGATGACACTAGAAATCGAGATAAAATCACACTAGCTAACATTAAGAAGGAGCTTGATTATCAAACTGGTATGATTTCTGCATGCGCTGTAATTACAGGCTCTCCAGTCAGACATGTTTTTAATAGTGAGGGAAAGATTGATGAAGCTGCAGATAAAATAATCAAGGCAATAGGACTGTAAAAATGGATTTCAACTTTATTCTACTCTTTATTGACTCAGCATTTCTACAACTACCTGACTTTCTAGGTGGTGAAAGGATGGCACTTGGCGCTGAACCTGAAGATGCATGGGTTAAGGGGTTCATTCTTACTATGTTTGGTGTAACTGGATTTGGTATTTTGCTTAATGTTTTCAATTCCGCAGTTAGAAGAAAAATGGTTGATCAAACTAAACTAAAAAGAATTATGAAGGAAACTAAAGCTTGGCAAAAAGAAAGAATGGCTGCAATGAGATCTAAAGATACTGCAAAATCTGCTGAACTAAACAAAAAATCTTCGTACATGAACAAAATGTCTATGGAGATGATGCAAATGAATATGAGGCCAATGATGATTACATTTGTTCCTTTGATTCTAATATTTTATCTAGTACTACCCGTACTATTCACTTACACTGTAGCTATTTCTCCAATACCACTAAACGTGATTCCTGGTGATATGTTTCAACTAACTTGTACTGCAGAACAAGCTTTAGATACAACACACATATGTTTTGGTAAAGAAAATCATCTAATGCTTTGGGCTTGGTATTTCCTTTCTTCAATTGCATTTAGTGGAATCATTATGAGACTTACTAAAACCTCAATGGATTTAGGTTGACAAAATCTATTGTTATATCTGGCCCTCCTGCAGTCGGAAAAACAACTGTTGCTAAAGGATTAGCTAAAGAATTTAATTTACAATATCTCAGTGGTGGGGATGTTCTAAAAGAAATGGCAAAAGAACAAGGTTTTGATTCTGATGGTGATGATTGGTGGGATACTGAGGAAGGAATGAAATTTTTAAATCAACGTGAACAAAATTCTGAATTTGATAAAAATTTAGATAAAAAATTAACTGATTTATTTAATCAAGGCGGCATGGTGATTACAAGTTATACCTTACCCTGGTTAATTCAGGATGGTGTCAAAATCTGGTTAGAAGGTTCACATGCAAGTAGTACAAAGAGGATGCAATCTAGAGATAATATGAGCTCAGAAAATGCATATGAAATTACAAAAACTCGTTTTGATAAAAATAAAGCATTATACAAAAAACTTTATGGTTTTAGTTTTGGCGAAGATAAAGATGTATTTGATGTGATCATTAATACTGACAATTTAAGTGCAAATCAAGTAATAGATGTTACAACAGAAACTGTGAGAAAATTATTATGACATTAAAGCAACTAGAGAATTTAATTGAAATTGATCAGGATATCACTGATGATGAATATGGAACTTATTATGATAAACGTACAATTGAACAACTATTGAATAATGGAATTATTCTTTTGGATAAACCTCCAGGCCCTACAAGTCATGAAACAGTGGCATGGACAAAACGTATTTTGAAACTTGATAAAATTGGTCATAGTGGAACATTAGATCCTCAAGTTTCTGGAGTTCTTCCATTAGGGTTAGGTGAGGCAACCAAAGCTTTGGGGGTCTTACTTTATGGGCCTAAAGAATATCATGCATTGGGTAGAGTTCATTCATTACCTTCTAAAGAAAAATTATCAGAAATAATTGAAATGTTTACTGGCGAAATTTTTCAAAAACCTCCTCAACGTTCTGCTGTTGTTAGGCAAACTCGAACTAGAACTATTTATGAATTAGAATTAATTGAACAAAAAGAAAGATTACTCTTAACTAGAGTTTTATGTGAAGCTGGAACATACATTAGAAAATTATATTATGATATTGGTGAGGTTTTAGGTCCTGGTGCAACCATGATTGAACTTCGAAGAAGTAGAGTAGATCAATTTCATGAAAAAGATGGATTAGTGACTTTGCATGAACTGGCTGACGCATTTGCTATATGGGAAGAGAAAAAAGATGATACTAAACTAATGGCAATGATAAAACCTGTTGAATTTGCATTGAGTGAATTAAAATCTGTAGTTATTCGTGATTCAGCTGTTGATGCAATGTGTCACGGGGCTCAACTTGCAATCCCTGGTGTTTTAAAAATATCTTCACATCTAAAATCTGGGGATGTTGTAGGAGTTTATACGCAAAAAGGTGAAGCTGTTGCACTAGCTGAATCAACAATGGATGAAGAAGAAATTCGTGATGCAACAAAGGGATACGCATTTGTTACAAAGAGAATAATTATGGCTCCAAACACTTATCCAAAAAAATGGCGAACTAAACCTACTGCTCCAAAGGATTAAAACATCCTAAATTTATTTTCAAAGAATTGTTAGCAAAAACTCTCGTTATCTTTATTGGTGTTGGAATTATTGCAGGATTTGCATTTGGTGTTTATTTAATTGATTTTAAAAGTACTACTCAATTAGTTTTTGTTGAAGGAACTTCTCTTTCGGTAGTTACTGAAAAATTTGATTTTAAACAAGATGAATTAATAGAAATTACCATTGTAAATTCTGGAACTAATGAAATAATCTTTTCAGATTCATCATATGGATTGAAAATAACTGGTTTGTCTGGAATCTTGATGTATTCTCCAATATCTGCACAAGTGATTTCTACCCTTGAACCTGGAGATGACATCACTTTTTCTTGGGATCAAATTAAAAATGATGGTGACACTGCATTGGAAGGCGTATACAAAATATCTACAAAAGGAATAGATGTGGATGGAAATAATGTTGAAAAATCAACCACTGTGACAATTTGGAAGTAATTTTCGTTCCAGATAATAACATAATTTATAATCACATTTTATGAAATAGAATTGTCGCAAGACTTCTGCCGAGGTCGCCTAGCCTGGTAGGGCGCGCGCCTGGAAATTGTTTAACCATAAAGCGCGTTCTCGCAAGGGAACGAGAGTTCAAATCTCTCTCTCGGCGCCATTTTATTTTTCTAATTTTTCAATAATTTCATTAAATTTCCAAGGTCCACACTGTGCTTCCATGTCTTCATTTTCAAATAGACCTTTTTTGTGTAATTCATTTATCACATGAGCTGAAAATGGCAATGCACCTGTGGCTCCTGGTGAATTATAATTCAAAATATGAAATGACGAATTTTTTTCAAGTAAAATTACGTCTGGAACAAATTTTCCATTTTCATCAATTACTGATGATCTAATTCCTGCAGTTCCTTTTACTGTGATTTCTTTTGGATTGATTTTTGGCAGGAATTTTTTTACTCTTTTAACCATCACTGATTTTGACATTGATGATTGTATTTCACTAAATGCAAGTTCTTGAAACTGTTTGTCAAAAATTGTTTTTCTTGCACCTGAACCTAACATTTCAAGAATTTTTGGAATGAATTCTTTAATGTTTTCTGCAGTGTCATATCCATATGGACTAAACACTGGAACTGCATTTGGTCCAATTTCACAACTCCCATCTACTCTAACAATCCAATGAGGATCTAAAAATGGATAGTCTGGGAATTCTGGAACTGAATATACACTTGTTTTAGTTAATTTATGATATTTTTCTGGAGTTTTCCAATATTCTCCTCTAAAATGTACATCTGTAAGGTTTTCTGCAGTATTCATGTTGTGTGCAATATCGATTGCTTGCCCCCCAGATGCATTAATTAAAAAATTTGTAAATATTTTATTATTTCCATTAATTGTGATTTCCCATTTATCTTTAATTTTTTTTATTTGAGTAATTTTTTTTTTAAAAAGAAAATCAATTCCATTTTTCTTACTGTCTTTCATAATTGAATTTGTTAGTATTGAATAATCTGTTGAACCATCTCTGTGAGCATAAAGAGCTGCCTCACATTTTATTTCTGGCTCAATTTTTTTTAATTCTTCATTATTGATTAATTCAATATCTTTTTCTTCTAATCCATTTTGTTTTCCCCATTTTAGGTATTTTTCAAGAACTTTGATTCCTTTTTCATCTACTGCAACTTCTATAACTCCATCTTGTTTGAATGGTAAATTCTGTAATTTAGAATATTCTTTCCACATTTCATAACCGTGGAATGCTGCATTTGCAAATAGTTTTTTCTTTTCCGGATTGTACAGATATGGCGCATGAACTTTTCCAGTGTTTCTACCACTAGTGTGATGTGCAACACTGTGTTCTTGTTCTATAACTGCAATTTTTTTTGATTTATTTAGAAATGATAAAAAATATGAAAGTGAAGTACCCAATATACCTCCACCAATAATTATTAAATCAAAATTATCTTTCAATTTAATTAGTTTATTGTAGTTCATATTAAATTAAATTAAATTAAATTAAATCTATGACGCTTAAGATTAATATCTGCTAAAATTTTCACTTCTATTATGATGCCAGATAAATGCTCAGTTACGGAGGAAGGTAAACAATGTGTTAATCCTCCAGAATTTATTGTATCTATTGTTGATGGAAAAGATGAATACATGTTTGGTTTAACTTGTCAAAAACACAGAACTGTTGTAACTGGTAAACTTGGAATTTTACAAAATGAGGGAAAAATACACAATGGAAAAATTAGTTTTACTCCTGTGAAATCTGTAGGAACTGACTGTGTTCATGGTGATGTTGATGATTTTGTTCAAATTGACATGAAAAAATTATAATAATTTACTTTTCATAAGATAATTATTGCTTTTTGAACTATTATCTGATATAATCAAAGTTAACGATGTTTTATTAATTACAAAAAATATCGGCGCAACCTGCGAAATTCGTAGTAATTCCCTTACTATACGCCAAAAAGAAAAATGGATTACAATTGGAGATAATGATGGTCCTGCACACATGCATGTTAACTCTGAAATGATAAAATCTGCAGAATTCATCCAAGAACAAAGACCTGATAAAATTAGTTTTAGTATAAGATTCTTTGATGAAAATAACGAACGTGTTGTTGCTGCATTTTTTACAAAGATGTATGATAAATCTCAAAATTTGGTTTCCGACAGAAAAGTCTTGTATGATTCATTACATCAAAAATATTCTTCTAAAATTAAATTTTAAAAAAAAATCTTGTCTGAAAAAGACAAGCAAAAAAGTATCAGTCTTCTGATTCTTTTTTCTTTTTGTCTTTTTCAGTTTGTATTTTTGCTAATTCTAATTCTTCGTTAGTATGTTTGAATTTTTTCAACTTATCCTTGTATATCAATTTCAATATAAAAACTCAACATTTTGATGGATAGACATCTACGCGTAATAATCAATATCCTATTGAATAAATTGGCTTTTTGCCCTTTATTCCTAAAATTAAGTTTTTGATAGTAATTTCTGCCATTTTAGTTCTGGTTTCTTTTGTAGAACTTCCTATGTGTGGTGCTAAAACTATATTCTCTAATTTAACAAATGGGTGATTTTTAGTAATCGGTTCTGTTTCAAATACATCTAATCCAGCACCTGCAATTATTTTTTGTTTTAATGCTATTACAAGATCTTTTTCATTAACAACTTTTCCACGTGATGTATTAATTAAAAATGCTGTTCTTTTCATTCTTCTAAAAATTTTCATGTCAAACATTTGATTCGTTTCTTTTGTATGTGGTACATGAATTGAAATGATATCACTTTGAGAAATTAATTTATCTAATGTAGTATATTTTACTCCTAATTTTTTCTGCTCTGTTTTACTAATTTGTTTTCTATTATGGTATATTATTTTCATATTGAATGCTTTCGCCCTTTTTGCAAGTGTTTTTCCAATTCTACCTAAACCAACTATGCCTAATGTTTTACCATGAAGATCTAATCCCACATAATCATATGCTCCATAGATTTGCTTCCAGTTTCCTTCTCTAATTAGCCTGTCACCTTCTGAAATTCTTCTTAATACATCAATTAACAATGCAAATGCCATATCTGCAGTTGCATCTGTTAAAACTTCTGGAGTGTATCCTACTCTGATCTTTTTTTCTTTTGCAAATTGTGTATCGATATGATCATACCCAACACTGTATGTACTAATTACTTTGAGATTTTCTGCTGATTGAATTATTTCTTTATTTATTTTATCATATGGAAAACAAATTAATCCATTCACTTTTTTTATTTTGGATTTTAATGTACTTTGAGGAATTGGTATCTTTCCTTTATGGATCTCAATTTGAAATTTCTTTTTTAACTCTTTTAACGCAAAATCATGTATTGTTCTTGTAAGAAATATTTTTTCCTTCATTAGTCTTCAGATTTATCTCAAACCATTTATACGATTTCCTTCTATCTTGATTATGTCTTCTAAAATTGAAGAAGAAGAAGAATTTGCTATTTGTATCGATTGTGGTAATTCTATTGAAAAATGTGTATGTGTATGTCCTTATTGTGGTGAACGTGATAAATGTGAGTGTGCATTATTTGATGCAGCTACAGGTGGATAATTGAATAATTGTTTACCATGTGGTTATTATTTGAAAAAAGGATGTAAATTATTATGAGTACTGATTTTACTTGGCTAATTGGTGGACCGCAAGGTAGTGGAGTCGAATCTGGAGCAAATATTTTTTCCAAAGTTTGTGCACAAATGGGATATCAGATATTTGGTAAAAGAGAATTTTATTCCAATATCAAAGGTGAGCATAGTTATTTTACCGTTAGAGTTTCTGATGAAAATATTCGTTCTAATGTGAATGCTGTCAATTTGATGGTTTCATTTGACGCTGAAACAATATTTCGTCATTTTGATGAAATTGTATCTGATGGTGGAATTATTTATGATTCTGAATTGGAGGATATAGATACTGATAGAGTTAGAACTCTGGATGCACCATTCAAAGAAAGATTACATAAATTTCTGGAATCAAAAAATAAACCATTTACTATTGCAGGAGTACTGGAAGCAGCTAAAGATAATGGGGTAAAACTCTATCCCGTATCTTTTAAAACTTTGTTAACTGAACTTTCTGAAGAACTTGATAATCCTAGAATGCGTGGATTAGTTAGAATGTACAATGTACTTGGTGTTTCATTATCTTTGGGATTGATCAATATGCCTTCTACTTCTTTAGTTGATTCTATTGATGACATATTTTCTAAAAAACCAAAAATTGCAGACATGAATAAAAAAGCTGCAATCTTTTCTTACAATTATGCATCAAATAATTTTGAAAATTTTAATCATACTTTAACTGGTACTGAAAAACAATCCGATACAATTCTTGTTCAGGGCCACTTTGGAACTTCTCTTGGTAAAATGGTTTCAGGATGTAGATTTCAATCTTATTATCCCATTACACCTGCATCTGATGAAAGTGTCTATTTGGAATCAAACGAAATCTTAGAAATTGAAAATAATAGACCTGGTTCTACTATTGTCATTCAAACCGAGGATGAAATTTCTGCAATAGGCATGATGATTGGTGCTGCTCTTACCGGAACTCGTTCATCTACATCTACTTCTGGACCTGGATTTGCGTTAATGACTGAGGCACTAGGTTGGGCAGGAATTAATGAAGTTCCAGTTGTAATTACTCTGTATCAAAGAAGTGGACCTTCCACTGGTTTACCTACTCGTCATGGTCAGGATGATCTCCTTTTTACTGTATTTGCCGGATGTGGTGATTTTCCAAAAATAGTTTATGCTTCTGGTGATATTGAGGAGAGTTTCTACGATACCGGAAATTGTTTTAATTACTCTGATAAATATCAAATTCCTGTAATTCACATGATGGATAAATTTTTGTCAAGTTCCGTTGTAACTTGTAAGAAATTCAATCCAAAGAAAATTTCAATTGATCGTGGTAAATTATTAGATACCGTTGAAGGTGAATACAAAAGATTTGCTTTTACCGATGATGGAATTTCTCCACGTTCTAAACTTGGAATGGACAATGGTGTGTTTTGGAATACTGGTGATGAATCTGATGAATATGGACACATTACAGAAGATCCACAAATTCGTATTAAGATGATGGATAAGAGAATGTCTAGATTAGATTTAGTATTGACCTCAATTCCAACAATTGAACAAGCAATATCCTTTGAAGTTCATGATTATACAATAATTTCTTGGGGTTCTACCAAGGGTCCTATTCTTGATGCACAAGCTATGTTAAAAAAAGAAGGTATTGACATAGGATTTGTTCAAATTAAATTATTACATCCATTTCCTACTGAATATGTTGCATCACTTCTAAAAGATGCTAAAGTACTGATTAACATTGAAGCAAATCATTCAGGGCAATTTGGTAAGATTTTCAAACAAAATATCACTAGAGAAATTGATTATCATATTTTGAAATATACTGGAAGGGGAATGACAAGCACTGAAATTTATGATTCATTAAAGAAAATTGTAGAAAATAAAGCTGAAAAAAGGGAGATTCTTAGTCATGGCGCCTAAACTTGCTGATTATAAGACAGATGTGCATAATGATTGGTGCCCGGGATGTGGTGACTTTGGAATTGTTAATGCATTACAAATGGCATTAGCTGAAATGGGGATTGAACGTGATAAAGCTACAATTTTTTCAGGAATTGGTTGTTCTGGTAAAACATCTCATTTTATCAACACATACGGTGTTCATACATTACACGGTAGAGTTCTAACTTTTGCTCAAGGTGGTAAACTTGCAAATCCTGACATGACTGTTGTTGCCGTTGGTGGGGATGGAGATGGACTGGGAATTGGAGCTGGTCATTTTGTTGCAGCTGGTAGACGTAATATCGATATGACTTACATTATTTTTGATAATGGGGTTTATGGATTAACAAAAGGACAAGCATCTCCAACACTGAAATTAGGTGAGCAAACAAAATCACTTCCTTCACCAAATACTAATTCTAATGTAAATCCAATTGGGTTAGCCGTTGCTAGCGGTTTTACATTTGTTGCACGTGGATATTCTTATGATGTAAGACATCTCAAAGATTTAATCGTTCAAGCTATAAACCACAAAGGTCTTGCATTCCTTGATGTATTACAACCATGTCCAACTTACAATGATGTTAATACAAGAGATTGGTATACTGGTGCTGATTTAGCAAATGACTCTATGGAACGGCATTCTAGAATTTACAAACTTGAAGATACAAACTATGATCCAACTGTAAATTATGCTGGTGAGGTTGAAGTTAATGAGAAACTGTCTCAAGCTTTGATTAAATCGCTTGAATGGGGTGAAAAAATTCCAACTGGTGTTTTCTATCAAAATAAACTCGTTTCACCTTTCAGTACTAGGATAACGGATAAGATTCCAAATTATCTTGAAAACCCTCCTGCAAAACAAGTCATATCTGATACTGGATTACCAAATACTGATATTTCAAAAATTCTTGATTCCTTGAATGTATGATTAATTATTAGTCAATATTTTTTTGAATTTTTTTCCAGTTGTCTCCTGTAAATGTAAACTCGTTATCTTTTGATTTTGCTTTATCTAATCTCCATCTTACTGATTCTACATCAAATTTATAATTAATTTCTCTAATTCCTTGTGGAAGTTTTTGAGGATCAATGTGATGTGGTAATAATTCTATGACAAAATCCATTTTTTCTACAGCGTTATTAAACCACTGTCTGTCAACTACATCCACAATAAATACAATTTTTGGGTTTCCTGCAAAATTAATTTTAATTTTTAATGCATTACGACTTCCTCTTCTACGTTTGTATTCTTTTAAAACATCTTTTACTTTTTCCCAGCGTTTAAAATCAAACCATTTGAAAAACGCTTCATTGAATTCTAAGGGAATGTCAATATCTAGAAAACTTACAAAATTTTCATCATTATTTTCTATTTCTTCTTGTAATACTGTAAATCTGGAATTTAGAAATCCATAAAGTACTTCTATCTCCCAAGGTGAAATTCCATAATACTCTAATTTTGTTTCTAGCGGCTCTGACAATATTAGATTTCATTCAAATTTGTAATTAAATCTTCAATTTTTGTTTAAATTTGACTTCAAAATATTAAAATTATATAGATAAACCTTCTAGGTTAACTATGAAGAAAGAATTTGTTGTTAAAAGTATTGATTCTGCTCCTGACGGAGCACCATATGTTGTACTTTCACTATCCTCACTAAAAGATCTTAAAGATGGAAATCAAAATCCACCTGCTGCTTTTGGTTCACCAAAGGTTATGGGCTTTTCAAACATGAATGATATGATGAAAGACCTTAACAAAATGATGTCTGGTGCTGGTGGTGGTATGGGGATGCAATCTGGTATTACTCAATTAAAACTTGAAATGCATGAATACAAAGAAATGGGACTTTCAGTTGGAGATAAAGTCTTTCTTGAATTAAGTAAAGCAGAAACACTTGGCGTTTAGATAATTTTTTTTATTTTTTTAATTATTATCAAATTGTATTAAAAAACTTCCATCCATACAACACCATTACAGTTCCAATTACAAATAGCATTGGTTTCCACGCAAATACTGGAATTCCTGGAGTTGCAAGTTTTACTTTGTAGTTGTCTATCACTGTTGTGATATTTTTCTTTATTTTGTCGTGCCAGATATTGTAATCTATTTGATATTTTTTCAAAATCTCTTCAACTTCATAAACTACTGGTGTTCTTTGTGAAAACAAGTGTTGAAGATAATCCCTTGACACTTCAACTTCTGCGTGAATTCCAATTCTTCCATTTTCTAAATCTACCATTCTAACGTGCATTTCCCATGGTTTTTTTAACTTCAAGTTTAGACCGCTACCAATTTGATCAGGTTGTTTGTGTTCAAGTTTTACCTTGGTGAATCCCTCTTCTCTAAATATTTTGGTTAATTCTTCAAAACTTTTTTTGACAACGATGTGGAGTTGCTCTACACCTTCTTTGTTATCTACGTGAATTTTATGCTTTAATCCATCAATAAATGAGATCGTTTTTGGATATGTTGTCAAATATTCCATGATTTTTATCTTAAATTCCTCTATTTAAAAAAACTTACCTAGTACCCTTAGTTTTTTGGTGGGTTTGCAAGTCCTCTGACATACACACATTGTTCTGGTGCAATTGCCATTTCTGAAGAATTTATCTTTCTATCTGTAAGTTTAGCACCCGAATTTCTAACTATTGCAAATGGTTTTGATTCTGCACCTTCTCCCATTTTGTGATTTGCAATTGTTGCAAGATTGTCTACAACTGCTTGAAATGTAACTTTCAATGGATTTCCATCAAGATCTTTTTTAGATCTCATATCTAATACTGGTTCTACTCCTGCACATGATATTGCAACTCCTGATGTTCCAATTCTTGCTGGCATCAATCTACTATCAACTAAAATTATTCCCACATGAATTAATGATTTTAAGAAAATTTTTCTTCGAATTTGCTCTGCACTTAGATAAGGATCTGTTGGATATAGAATTGCTTTACCTCTTTTAGCATTTGATTTATCAATACCTGCATTTGGTGCCATGATGTTATCTGCTGATGTGATAACAAATCCCCCTATACCTCCAAAAATTTTATCAGATTCTCTTATGATAATTTCTGCAATTCCTGGTTTTAATTGATATTCATCTGCAATTTTGAAACCATATTCTGATGCTTTGATTTTCTCTAAATCTATAATTCTTCCTTGTGAATTTGAGATATATTTTGTTGAAATCACTATGATATCCCCTTCTTGCAATTTTACTTCATTTTTTTCTAGAGTATTTTCTAATTCCTCAAAAATATCAAATTTATTTTCCATTCTTTCTGCTAGTAGAGGTAATACTGTTAATTGCACATTATTGTATACATTCTATTTCTTTTTTATTGTTCTGAAAAGCTTTTAATCCCAAGAGCGAACTTTTTGAATTATGAATATAGTTGAAAAGATCCTTTCACGTGCCTCAGGGAAGTCTTCAGTAGCACCTGATGATGTAGTTTTTGCTGATGTTGATAAAGTAATGATGCATGATGTATCTGGACCTGGTGTACTCAAGGTTTTTGATAAATTAAAGAAACAAGGAATTGCAGTTGATAAATTATTTGATCCTACCAAAGTTTGGGTAGCTGAAGATCACTTTGTACCATCAGCTGATAAACTATCTGCCGAAAATATTGTAAAATTATCAAATTTCACAAAAAATTATGGCATTGAGAAACATTTCAAATATGGAATGGGTCAATATGGTATCTGTCATACATTATCCCATGAACAAGCAATGGTAATGCCTGGTGATGTTTATGTCGGTGGTGATTCCCATACAAACACAACTGGTGCATTAGGTGCATTTGCAGTTGGTCTAGGACATACTGATATTGCATATGTTCTGTTAAATGGAAATATATGGTTTAAAGTTCCAGAAACTTACTATTTCAAATTAAATGGAAAATTACCTGATCATGTGATGGCAAAAGATTTGATTCTAAAAATTATTGGAGAAATAGGAAATGATGGTGGTGCATACAGAACAATGCAATTTGGTGGAAGTGGAATTGATGACATGTCTGTTGAAAGTAGATTAACTTTATGCAATATGACAACTGAAGCAGGAGCTAAAAATGGAATTGTGGAACCTGATCAAAAAGTAGTTGACTATCTTTCTGCAAAAGGTGCAACAAATCTTAATTTAGTAAATGGTGATTCTGATGCAGAGTACTCTAAAATATTTGAATTTGAAAGTTCCGAAATGGAACCTATGATTGCAAAACCTTTCTCACCTGATAACACATGTGTTGTAGGTGAAGCACCTTCTGTTGAATTAGATAAATCATACATTGGTTCTTGTACTGGTGCAAAATACGAAGATTTGGAAGCGGCAGCAAAAGTTCTCAAAGGAAGAAAAGTTAAGATTAGAACTGAAGTTTTACCTGCTGCAATCTCAATTTATCAACGTGCTATGGAAAATGGCCTATTGAAAATTTTCTTAGATGCTGGTGTTACTGTTGGTCCACCTACTTGTGGTGCCTGCTGCGGTGCTCATATGGGAGTATTGGCAAAAGATGAAATCTGTATCAGTACCACTAATAGAAATTTCCCTGGTAGAATGGGTCATGTTGAATCACAAACTTACCTTTCATCCCCCATGGTTGCAGCAGCGTCTGCAGTTACTGGAAAAATTACTGACCCGAGAGATTTGAAATGAAAGGAAACATCATAAAATATGCTCGTGATAACATCGATACTGATGTAATTATTCCTGGTCAATATCTCAAAGTACACGATTATGCAGAACTTGCTACTCATGCAATGGAAGGATTAGACCCTGATTTTCATTCTAAAGTAAAAGAAGGTGATTTTATTTTATCTGGAAAAAATTTTGGATGTGGTTCATCACGTGAACATGCACCTATTGCATTGTCTCATTCTGGAGTAAAAGCAATCCTTGCTTTATCTTTTGCAAGAATTTTTTATCGAAATTCTGTTGACGGTGCATTTTTGTTACCTATTGAAATTGATCAAGATGCATATGATGGAATTTCTGAAGGCGACGAAATTGATATTGATGTTTCAAAAAATGAAATAAAAAATATTACAAAAAATCAAACATACAAAATGAAACCTTTCTCTGAAATTATTGGAAAAATAATTGCAGCTGGTGGATTATTCAAGTATAAGCCAGATCAGGATTAAAATGGGAAAAACACTTTTTGAAAAAATTTGGGAATCTCATATTGTTGTTGAAAAACAAAATGAGCCCGCCTTAATTTACATTGATCGACACCTTGTTCATGAGGTAACTTCTCCTCAGGCATTTGATGGCTTACGTATGAATAACAGAAAAGTTCGACGTCCTGACTTGACAATTGCTACAATGGACCATAATGTTCCAACCAGTGATCGTTCTTTACCTATATTGGACCAAACTTCTGCAGTTCAAATTAAAACACTTGAAAATAATTGTAGGGATTTTGGAATAAAATTATTTGATATTAACAGTCCAAACCAGGGAATTGTTCATGTAATTGGACCTCAATTAGGCATAACTTTGCCTGGTTCTACAATTGTTTGCGGTGATAGTCATACTTCAACTCATGGTGCATTTGGTGCATTAGCATTGGGGATTGGAACTAGTGAAGTTGAACATGTATTGGCATCTCAAACACTATGGTTAGAAAAACCAAAAACGTTTGAAATTAGAGTCGAGGGAAAAAGAAATAATCCTCATGCAGTAACTGCAAAAGATATTATTTTATCCATAATCAAAAATATTGGAACTGCTGGTGGAACTGGTACTGTAATTGAGTATCGTGGGGAAGGAATAACTGATCTTTCTATGGATCAACGAATGACAATTTGTAATATGTCCATTGAAGGTGGGGCTCGTGCAGGATTAATTGCACCTGATCAAAAAACTTTTGATTATTTACGAAATAGAGAATACACACCAAAAAATTATGAATCTCTTGTAGATTCTTGGAAAGTTAATCTCAAAACAGATTCTGATGCCACTTTTGATAAAACATTCACTTTGGACATTAATGATATTGCTCCTCAAGTAAGCTGGGGAACTAACCCTGGAATGACTTGTGATGTGGATGAATCAATTCCATCTCCAGATGAATTTTCAAATGGTGATGACAATCAAAAGCGTGGTGCTGAAAAAGCTCTTGAATATATGGATCTTGAATCTGGAACTATGATTGAAGATATTGCAATTGATAGAGTGTTTATTGGATCTTGCACTAATGCAAGATTAGAAGATTTGATTGAAGCATCAAAAATTGTTCAAGGTCAAAAAGTTGCATCTAGTGTTAGTGCCATGGTGGTTCCTGGCTCTCAAATGGTAAAAAAACAAGCTGAAGAAATGGGATTGGATAAAATCTTCATAAATGCTAATTTTGAATGGAGAGAGGCTGGATGTAGCATGTGTTTAGGCATGAATCCTGATATTTTATCTCCTGGTGAGAGATGTGCAAGTACATCAAATAGAAATTTTGAAGGTAGACAAGGCAATGGTGGCAGAACTCATTTAGTTAGTCCTGTGATGGCTGCTGCTGCTGCAATTAATGGTCATTTTGTAGATGTAAGGAAATTGGATTTGAATTAACATGAAACCATTTCAAAATGTAAAAAGTATTGTTACTCCACTAGATAAAGTAAATGTTGACACTGATCAAATTATCCCAAAACAATTTTTAAAATTAGTTCAAAAATCTGGATTTGGTAAATTTTTATTTTTTAATTGGAGATATGATGAAAATGAAAATATGAAATCTGATTTTGTTTTAAATGATCCAAAGTATAATGGCTCAAAAATTTTAGTGGCAGGTGATAATTTTGGTTGTGGTTCTAGTAGAGAGCATGCTGTTTGGGCTTTAGATGACTATGGATTCTCCGTAGTCATTTCATCATCTTTTGCAGATATTTTCTTTAGTAATTGTTTTAAAAATGGCATACTGCCAATTTCGTTAGACTCAAAAATAATTCAAAAATTATTACAAGAATCTAATGTTGTTGAGGTGGATTTAGAAAATCAAATAGTTAGAACATCTTCTGAAGATATACCTTTTGAAATTAATTCTCATAAGAAAAAGATCCTTTTAGAGGGATTAGACGATATTGCACAAACTTTTCAATATGAGGATAAAATATCTATCTTTGAAGAAAAATCTACAATCCCATCTGTTTTATGATTTTCGTTACTATTTTCTCGTTTCTCTCTAGAATCATTGGTGATTCTGCATCAATCCATTCTTTTTCTGCTATGTCATAGGCACTTACTTTTCCTTCTTTAGATAGTTGTTGTAATATGTCAAATGACAGATTAACTTGTTTTTGTTTCTTCTTTTTTATTTTTTGAATAATCTCTTTTCCTAGCATATAGATTCCTAAACATTCTGATAATTGTAATTTCATTACTGGTTTTTCTTTGAATTCTTTAATTATCCCATCTTTTACTATTGCAAAACCTGTTTCCTCTTTTCTTTTTGTTCTTGTAGCAATACACGCATAACTATTTTTTTCTTTGAATGTATCTCTCATTTCTTTAATGTCAATTGCACATAAATTGTCTACAAACCATAGGAGAAATTCTGATTCCTTTTTGAGTTCTTTTTCAATATGAAGTAAATCCCCCCCTGTCCCACTTTGTGAATCTTGTACAAATTTTATATTTTTTTGATTTCCGTAATAATTTTTTATTTGACCTCCTAAACCATTGTAGTCTGAAATTATGATTATTTCTTTTATAAAATTAAATGATTTTAGGTATCTTACAACATAATCTATTAATGGTTTTCCGTTAATTGGTGTCATTGCTTTTGGAAAATATTCTGTATATGGTTTTCCACGGGTACCTTTGCCCCCTGCTAGAATTATAGCT
Organism: Candidatus Nitrosopumilus sp.; assembly: GCA_028377625.1. Taxonomy (GTDB): domain Archaea; phylum Thermoproteota; class Nitrososphaeria; order Nitrososphaerales; family Nitrosopumilaceae; genus Nitrosopumilus. The sequence continues at coordinate 21,415 of JAONKT010000001.1, forward strand.
TTCACAGTCTAACGGTATGATTTCTGTTTTCTTCTTCTTGCACCAGGTCCGCCAAATTTCTTTGGTTCTTTTTGTCTGGCATCTCCACTTACTAGATATTTATCAAAATCTGTAATTCTTTTTCTGAGGTCTTCTCTAGTTGTTTTTGGGAAAGGATGATCTTTTGGTTCTTTTTTAGATTTTGTCCAGCCTACAAGTGCTCTGGTAATTCCAGTTGCAATTGCACTTGCTTGTCCCATGTAGCCTCCGCCTCTTACTCTTATGGAAATATCTATTTTTTCTCTTAAATCACCTGTAATTTCAAGTGGTGCTAAAATTACTTCACGTGCAGTTTCTTGTGGAATCATTTCAACTGGAACATTGTTAATTCTTACTTTGCCTACGCCCTTTGTAATGTAAACATGTGCACTAGCTGTTTTTCTAGTTGCAAAATAAATCTCAGTTTTTGGTGATGGAGCCATTATTCAGTCCATCCTATTACTCTGCATATCTCTGCTAATGATGTATAATTAGATGCTGCTTTTTTGATTAATGCTTTTTCAAATTGAATTTTTTCAATTGGTTTTGTATCATTTGGTGCACCAATGTAAGTTCGAAGTCTTTGAAATGCTAATTTTCCTGATGGTTTTCTATCAAATGGTAACATTTGACGAATCATTTTTGCAATAATTGTATCTGGTCTTCTGTAGTGCACCGGTCCATGTTTGTAATTGATAATACTGTTGATTTCTAAAAATTCTCTATATTCTTGAATTTGATTTGATCTTGTTCCACTCATCATGATTTTTTCACAATTAATCACTGTAACTCTTTGTCCTTGTAATAGCAGTTTGGCTACATTTGATGATAGTCTGCCTGCAATGTGATTTGTTGCATCTACAACAATTGGTCTATCTGTTCTAATTACAACTTCTTGTTTTGAAGTATTTGAATTTCTTCCAGCTGGTCTGTTTAATCTTCCATTAGCCAAGTAGTACGACTCCTTTACCTGTTGGGTTTTGTTTGATTAAATCTGTATATGAGATTAATTTTCCACCATTTTCTAAGACTTTGGATGCTGCAGCATTTGAAATTGAAAATGAACATAATGTGATTTTATGTGATACGTTTCCTGTTCCTAGAACTTTACCTGGAAATACTACTGTATCGTTATCTTTTGTTAATTCACTAATTCTGTTCAAATTGATATCTCTTCTTGCAATTGATGGTTTTAATGCATATTCTGCTAATTTTCCCCAAATTGGAGCATCATTCTTAGTTGATGCTTTCTTAAGATCGCTAGCCATACGAATAACAACTTGATTAGTCATGTGAATAATCCGGCTTAAAACCCAAATATAATGTCTATGCTTGTATTATTCTTCAAGATTGTTGATCATGTCTTTGAATTCAACAACTCTTCTGCTTACTTCCTGTACGCCTTCAAGAACAATTTGTTCTGGATTTAGTGCCCCTGTTGACTCTACTGTAAGAATTTTTTCGTCATCTTTAGGAGTATCTGTTAATGTTGATATGTTTGAAGAATTCCATTTTGCATGTTCTGTACCACGTCCTAGTCTTGCATAACACTCAACTTTGATTTTTTGACCTGGGGCTAATTGTACAATTGGAATTTTCTCTGAAACTGGTTTCACTGTATCATCTTCTGATGATAATTCGCTAGACAAGACTGTTCTAGTAACTTCTGATTCCCCTGAATCTAAAACTAGTAGAATTTTATCTGATTCGTTGTATTTACTCAAATCTGTTTTTAATGGAATTAATCCTAATCTGTGTGCTAATCCTTCATCAGGTAATACTGAGGTATTTTCAATAATATCCACTGTATCAATTGCAAATACTGTAACACCATTTAGACATACACGTCTAAGTGCATTTGCATATTGTAGCGGAACTCCTTTTAGCTTTATAGCTATTTTTTGGGAATCTTTGCTAATTACGTCTAATGATGACAAATCTTGTTGAAAATCATCAAAGTGCACATAAAAATCTAGCTAGTTTTACGTATAGATAAATACCAAATTATTGTATGTACTTTAGAAATGGCTGATACGACTGTAGTTCGATATTCATTTGAGGGGGAAAAATTTGAAATTTTGGTAAAACCTGATCCTGCTTTAGATTATAAACTTGGAAAGAAAAAAGATATTTCTTCTGTTTTGATATCTGATGAAATATACACTGATTCTGGTAAAGGTACTAAACCATCTACTGAAAAATTACTTGCAGCTTTTAAGACTGAAGATAAAACTGAGATTGCTCAAATAATGTTTGAGAAAGGTGATCTTAACCTAACTACTGATCAAAGAAGAAAAATGATTGAACAAAAGAGAAAACAAATTGTTGAATATATTGCTAAAACGTACGTTGATCCTAGAACCCACTTACCTCACCCGCCACTGAGAATTGAACAAGCCATGAAAGATGGTCGTGTTTCAATTGATCCTCAGAAAAATGTTGAAGAACAAGTAAAAGATCTTGTTGAGAAATTACGTTCAATTATTGCATTAAAATCTGAAAATCTCCAATTAGAAATTATTATTCCTGCACAATATGCTTCTCAATCTTATTCTGTTTTGAAATCTGTCGGTTCACTAAAAAAAGAAGAATGGCAAACTAATGGTTCACTAAAAGCAATACTTGAAATACCCGCAGCAGCAAGGCCAAACGTGATTGACAGATTAGGTTCTATTACAAAGGGTTCTGCCACTGTGGAGATTGTGAAATAATGGCGGATAAGAGAAAATATGTTATTCCCGGTGATATAGTTACTAGTGGACCTTTCAGACCTGAACAAAATGTTATACTTGAAGGAAATAACATAATTGCTACCGCTGTCGGCATTTCTGAAATTTATGATGATTCTGTAAAAGTTATTCCTCTAACTGGAAAATATCTTCCTAAAATTAATGATCTTGTAATTGGTAAAGTTGTTTCTCATACTTCACTATCTTGGGAATTGGATATTAATTCATGTTATATTGGATTTTTGCCAGCAATGGATGTGTTTGGACGAGATTTTTCAACTCATGCTGACGAACTCTCAAGCAAACTCAAAACAGGAGATCTTGTAGCTGCTAGAATTGCTAATTTTGATAGAACTCGAGATCCTTTGATTACAATTGCTGATAGAGACTTAGGTAAAATTGATGATGGTGTATTGGTAAAAATTTCAACAAGTAAGGTTCCAAGATTAATTGGCAAGAAAGGTAGTATGATTCAGATGATTGAAATGGGTACAAATGCCGCAATTACGATTGGTCAAAATGGATGGGTTGTTATTTCATGTGAAACTGAAGAAGGACTCTCAAAAGCTAAAAAGGCTGTTGAAATGGTTAATGAAAAAGCACATATTGCTAATTTAACGGATTTAATTAAAGATATGTTAGATGGGAAAGATGAATCATAATGGGTGGACGAGATGCAACCATGGTTTTATTGGACGAAAATGGCATTCGTTGTGATGGACGTAAAATAGACGAACCACGAAGAATTATGATTAAAGCAGGTGGATTAAAAAACGCTGATGGTTCTGCTTACATTGAATTTGGTGATAACAAAATCTTAGTTGGTGTATTTGGACCAAGAGATGTTCATCCAAAACATATGTCAAATACTGATACTGGAATTTTAAGAGTTAGATATCACATGGAACCATTTTCTGTTGGTGAAAGAAAAAGACCGGCACCTTCAAGAAGAGAAATTGAAATTTCTAAAGTAATCAAAGAAGCATTAGAACCTGCAGTAATGTTGGAGAAATTCCCAAGAACTGCAGTTGATGTATTTATTGAAGTTTTACAAGCTGATGGCGGAACTAGATGTGCTGCACTTACTGCAGCATCTGTTGCATTAGCTGATGCTGGAATTCCAATGAGAGATATGGTTGCAGCAATTGCTTCAGGTAAAGTTGCAGATACTATTATTCTTGATGTTAACAATGAAGAAGACCAAGCAGGTCAAGCAGATATGCCAGTTGGATATATGCCAAGTTTAAAGAAAATTACCTTACTACAATTAGATGGTGTTCTAACTCCTGAAGAATACAAAAAATGTGTGGACGTTGGAGTTAAAGGATGTGAACTTGTTTATGAACTTCAAAAGAAAGCACTTCATGACAAATACTTTGGAAACAGGGGAGATTAGAAATGACTAGTGTTTCTGTTATTGATCAATTAAAACGAACTCAAATTATTGAGTTATTAGAACAAGGAAAAAGAGTTGATGGAAGAGCACTAGATGAGCCTAGAGAAATCAAAATCGAAATTAACGCAATTCCTAAAGCAAATGGTTCAGCAAGAGTTTACCTTGGTGACACCGAAGTTTTATGTGGAGTGAAAATCCAACCAGACAAACCTTTCCCAGATGTGGGTGATAAAGGCATGTTTATGTGCACTGCTGAATTATTGCCACTTTCACATCCTACTGTTGAAACTGGACCGCCACAAGCCCCTGTTATTGAATTGGCAAGAGTTGTTGATAGAGGAATTAGAGAAAGTCATATGGTCGATGTATCTCAATTAGTAATTGAAAAAGACAAATCTGTAGTTGGTGTATTTGCCGATGTTGTGGTAATTGATTATGATGGAAATCTCTTTGATGCATGCTCTTATGCTGCAACTGCTGCTTTACTTACATCAAAAACCCCAACATGGGAGATGGTTGATGACCAACCTTCAGTAGTTGAAGGTGCAGACAAACCGTTACCTGTAAGCACAATCCCTGTATCTGTAACAATGGCAAAAATTGGAAATTACATTGTTGTTGATCCTAATGGTGATGAGTGGGATAGTATGGACTCAAGAATTACTATAACTACAGACTCTGATGGAAATATTGTTGCATTACAAAAAGGTGGCAGTGATGGATTCACCCAAGATGAAATTAACCAATGTGGGGAATTATCTGTAAAAGTAGGCACAAAGATTAGAGAACAATTAAAATTAGCACAACAGGAGAATCAATAAAATGGGAAAAGCAAAAAAATCTCTAAAAGGATTGGGCACACGCTATGGAATTAAACTAAGAAAACAATACACAAAAGTTCACTTCACGTTAAAACAAAAAAGAAATTGTCCTGAGTGTGGTTCACAGACATTTGGCAGAGATGCTGTTGGAATTTGGTCTTGTAAAAAATGCAACTATAAAGTAGCTGGAACTGCATATGACATTAAACTATAGTGCAAAAATCACTGTAGATGCTAACGATACAACTACTGCAATTTATGATTCTGTAAATACTGATAACGAATTTTATCCTGAAAATCCTGTTAAAACTAAAATAAAATTGGATAAAAAACTAGTAATCTCTGCTGAAACTGATCAAATTGCACATCTTAGAGCAAATTTGAATTCAACGCTTCGACTAATTCAAGCTAGTTACGATTCAATTGAATCGGTAAAGATATAATCAGATTAAATTCCTGAGTATACATGTCTGCTCCACAAATGCCACCATGGCTTCAAGAACAAATTGGGAAATTACAACAATCTCAACAAAATTTGCAATCTATCATGACCCAAAGACAACACCTTGAAATGGAGAAAGCAGAAACTGAAAAAGCACTTGAAGAATTAAACAAAGTTGCAGATGGTGACTCTGTCTTCAAACAAGCTGGAACTGTTTTGATTAAATCTGATAAAAAAACACTAGTTGATGAATTAGAAGAAAAAGTCGAATTAGCAAAAACTAGATCAACTGTTCTTGAAAAGCAAGAAGTACGTGTAAAAGAAACCCTCAAAGAACAAGAAGCAAAAATTACTGAAATGATGAAAAGTGGTGCCACTCCTCCTCCGGCAAAAGCAGAAGAAGATAATCCTAGAAAATAATCTTTCTGACGTATTTCATATAAGATATTAACAATTCATTACAAGTGGTATTTATGAAATTAGAAAATCTTCGAATTATTGTAGATGAACGAGAACGTAAAAGTGGAATTCCAGATTTACTCAAAGCTGTTGGAATGGGAGTTGAGATGAAAACACTTCCTATTGGTGATTACATTGTTGCACCTGAAACTATTGTCGAAAGAAAAAGTATCAAAGATTTGATGGCTTCTGTTTTTGATGGACGTCTTTATGATCAATGTACTAGACTCAAAGAACATTTTGAACACCCTATAGTTTTAGTTGAAGGTAATGTTGATGAAGTTGAAGAAATTACTGATAACCCTTTAGTTTTCTATGGAGCTCTCTCTAGAGTTACACTTGAATTCAAAATTCCCATAATTCCAACTCCTAGTGCATCTCATACTGCTAAATTATTGGTTTCAATGTGTTCAAAAAAAGATGGTCCTACAGGACCTTACTTGAAAAAAATAAAAAAATCATCTAATTTAGAAACTCAGCAATTATCTACACTTTGTAGTTTGCCTGGAATTGGTGAAAAATTTGCAGTTAGAATGCTTGAGAAATTTGGTACTCCGTTGAAAGTTTTTAGTGCAACCACTTCTGAATTGGCAAAAGTTGAAGGATTGGGTGAAGCTCGTGCAAAAAAAATTAAAAATATGTTAACTACTAAAAATAAACTTCAAAAAGAAAGTAACCAAAAGACACTGACATAACTATTACTGCCATTTTATTTCATGAATTTTTATAGTATATGCTTTAAGAAAATTTATGGATAATCGAATAAATATTGCAGTTGTAGTTGGTGTGATTTTTGTATTGGCTTTTGCTGTAACTTTAACTCAAAGTGATAATCAGGTTGAATCTCAAATTAATGAAGATGATATTCCTGAAGAATTAATTTATGAATGGCTGAAAAAATATGATCCTTCTGAACAAACCATCTCTGTTTCAGGTACTGCTACAGCCTCATCAAGCCCTGATACTTTGATTATTGTACTGGGAGTTGAATCTGTAGCCAAAACTGCTAATGAATCCCTATCTGAAAACTCCAATTCATTAAATTCTGTAATCTCTTCCCTATCTGATTCTGGAATTTCTAAAGACGATATACAAACATCAAATTTTTCGATTTATCCATTATACGATAACATAGAAGATTCCAATGGAAATTGGCAACAAATTGTAAATGGATATCGAGTTTCAAATATTTTGTCAATTCAAACGGAAAAAATTGATTCTGCTGGTGATATAATTGATGTAGCTGTTTCTTCTGGAGCTAATCGCGTTAATGATGTTTCTTTTCAATTATCTGATAATAAATTAGAAAAAATTAGTGATGACTTGATTGCTGATGCAATAAATGATGCAACTCAAAAAGCAGAAAAAGCACTTGTTCCATTAAAACAAAAAATTGTTGGAGTAAAATCTGTAGTAATTCATGATAATGTAGTTCCTTATTATGATAGTCCAATGCGAGCATCCTTTGATGGATTTGCAGAATCATCGATGAAATCTGCACCAATTATGTCTGGTGACGAAGAAATTACTACAAATGTTAGTGTTGTATTTTATATTTCACAACAATAATTATTTTAAAAATTATTTGATCAATTTTCTTTTTAATGCAGTTCCGCAAATAGAGCATTCTTTTCCACTTTGATATTTTGCTTTACATCCTGGACAATAGTGAATCCATTTCCCAACATCTTTGATTCCTTTAGTCATAATTGGTGCTATGTCTAATCCAATATTTCTAGCAACATTTGAAATGGCAAAATCATCTGTAATGATTTGCCCATTTGTTTCAATTCCTAGTGCAATAATTGAAACATCTTGTTTTGATAATTGTGGAAAATCTCCTGTTTCTTTTGCTGCTTTTATTGCAGATTGAGTTGATTGTTCATCCGGTTCTCTAATTTTGAGCCTGTTTGTTTCAAGTAATGTTCCAATTGCATTATGATTTTTTTTAATATGCTGTATTTCATCATAAACAAGGGATGTTGTGTAACAATCTTCAGATGATCTAAATGGAACGCCTGCATAAAATGCACTGGCATCTAAAATTCTAAAATCCAAGTTTACTCATTTGTCTTAACCCTCTTTTTTTCAATCTAATGAAAACTGCTGGGCTTTTGTATTTTTTAATAATTATTGGTTCCTCATATCCTGCAGATTTTACAACTTGTGCATCTATTGCTATGTTACAATCCTGAGAACAACTAATTTCAATTTTTTCATCTGGAACAACTAATGATGCTAATCTGTAAACTGGTGCAACTGGTGTGATGATTAAGACATCCAAACTTTCGTGTAATATTGGACCTCCTAATGAAAATGAATGTCCTGTTGATCCACTAGGTGTTGCAATTATGACTCCATCCATTTTTTGTTTTACTGTATCGTTTTGAAATTTAATTTCAATTTCTGCAGTCTTAGTTAAGTTTGCTCTACTAATGTAAATTTCATTTAGTGCTGGTGGGAATTCTTCTCCACCACATGATGCAGTTACTCTGGTTCTCTTATCTAGGAAAAATTTATTTTCTAAAATATCATTTATGGCTTCATCTATTTCTTCAATTGTAATTTCTGCTAAAATACCTCTGTTACCTCCAACATTAATTGTCAAAATTGGTGTTTCATTTTCTAAATTTCGAAAAACTCGTAGTGTTGTTCCATCTCCTCCTAATGTAATTACTAAATCTAATTTGACATTTTTAATTTCTTCAAGTGTTTCCATTTGCTTTGTACCTTCTACGCTAACTGGTGAAATTGTGTACACTGTTGCATTTTTTACAAGTAATTTCTTTGCAACATCAACTGCCGCCTTTTCTGAATCTTTATTTCCAACTTTACTTACAATTGCAACATTTTCTAGTTTCAAGTAAGTACTTTTGAATTGTATTTACTTAAAAATGATATTTTTTCATAATAACCTCGTTTTTCATCATATGGGTGAAATTTCATTTCGAGTAATTGATTTTTGTAAAAATTCATTAAATTTGTATGATGTTTACTTTCATTATTATATTAAAAATCACCTAAATTCGAGATGGTTATGCTCAAGTTGATGACTGATAACCTTTTTAACTAAATTCTAATCACAAAAAACAGATGTCATTACTTTTAAAAGATCGGGTATGGTCAATGGAGGCTCCTACTGCAAAACGTGGAGTTTACCCATTACATGGTTTTAAACTTGGATTATACAGATTACCAATTAAACTTGAAGATCCTGTTGAACTAAAATCTGTTCATGATGGTTTGAAAAAAGCATTTGAAATGGACATGTATGCTGATAGAATTTACGCAACATATCGTTGGAAAGAACAAAACATGGATGATCCTGATGAGAAGGGATACGAAGAAGTTGATTTGTCTGTAACTGTAGAAATTGTAACTGGTGAAGTTGTAGATATTATTTACCAAGTATTTCCAATTGAAAAATTTGGGGATCCTAATTGGGTTAAAGATTATAGAAAGAAAGCAGACCATTTTGCAAAAATGGTAATTGACACTATTTTACGTAATACTATCTTAGCTGACAAAATGATTTCACATTTAGCAAAATCTGAAAAAATTACTGAAGTTGCTGCTATACAACGACTCGAAGAACTAACTCCTTTAGCAAAAATTGTACTTGGTGCAAAACCAAAACCAATTGAAGCTACAGATGAAGAAGAAGAGGAAGATGATGGTTCTATTGAAATTCCTGATGGTGCAAAACCTGGACCAATTGACGTTGAGTATAAATCAAAAATGAAACCTTCTGCAGTTTATGAGGCTGCCGAACATACTATCAAAACTTGGGGCCGTAAAGGTACTAGTAATGGCATAATGGGTATTTGGGGAGAATTTGTTTCAGTAGATTATGATATTTGTATAGCTGATGGTGGATGTCTTGAGGCTTGTCCTGTTGGTGTCTATGAGTGGTTTGATTCTCCTGGAAATCCTGGGTCTGAACAAAAACCATTAATGTCAAAAGAACCTGATTGTATTTTCTGTCTTGCATGTGAAGGCGTATGTCCTCCTCAGGCAATCAAAATTTATGAACAAAAATAATTGCGTTTATTGCAACTATAAATATCGACTAATACTTTTGAGCAGCTAAAGATGGCTGGAAATCCTTTCACTGCATTAGTGTTTGATTTGTTTATTATTTCTGCTATTTTGATTACTGCATACACTTGCAATTTTTATTATCTTGTTTTTCTTGCTAACCGAAGAAATAAGGTTGTTAAGACTATTGATTTGGGAACTCCTTCTGTCACAATACAACTTCCAATTTATAATGAAAAATATGTTGCCAAAAGACTTGTGGATGCAGTATGTGCTATGGATTATCCTAAAGATCAAATGAATATTATGGTTTTAGATGATTCTGATGATGACACTGTTGATTTACTTGAAAAAACTGTAAACTATTACAAAACTCAGGGATATCAAATTGAACATATACGACGTGGAACAAGAAAAGGGTACAAAGCTGGCGCTCTCAAATATGCTATGCAAATTACTGATAGTGAACTTGTCGCAATATTTGATGCGGATTTTATTCCTCCAACATGGTTTCTCAAAAAAGCTATACCTCATTTCTCAAAACCAAATATTGGATTAATCCAATGTCGTTGGGGTCATGTAAATGAAGATTATTCTACTATTACACAAGTACAAGCACTAAGTCTTGATTTTCATTTTCTTATAGAACAAAAAGCAAAAAGCGATTCTCACTTATTCATGAACTTTAATGGAACTGCTGGAATTTGGAAACGAGATTGCATTGAAGATGCTGGAGGATGGCATACTGCAACTTTAGTTGAAGATCTTGATCTAAGTTACAGGGCGCAAATGAAAGGATGGAAATGTGTTTTCTTACCTGATATTGTAGTTGATGCTGAACTCCCTGCACAAATGAATGCTGCGAAGAGGCAACAATTTCGTTGGGCAAAAGGTTCTATTCAATGTGCAACAAAATTACTATTTGATATTACTGTAAAACGTAAAATTTCAATTGAGGCAAAAATCCAGGCTTTCGTTCAACTAACACGTCATATTGTTTACCCGTTAATGCTGATACAATTTTTGGCATTACCTGTACTTTTAGCTGGCCAAGTTAATCTGTATGTTGTGAGTTTTCTACCTATCATTACATTTGCAACGTATCTTGCAATGGGTCCTGGTGCATACATCTTGATTATACAAAATATGTATGGTAAATCGTGGAAGTCTAAAGCTAAACTTTTGCCTGCATTATTAGTTTACAATGCTGGAATGTCTGTAAACAATACAGTTGCAGTTTTTGATGCTGTATTTGGTAGAAAAAATGAATTTCTTAGAACGCCAAAATATGGTATAATCAAAAAAGAAGATGATTGGAAAGGTAAGGCATACAATTTACCTTTTACACAAACAACTCTCTTGGAACTATTTTTTGGTGTTTATGGTGTACTTGCAATTTTTATCTCAATTTTTTCAAACAATCCTGTATTTGTTCCAATTATTGCAATTCAAACTATTGGCTTTTTCTTTATTGCTTACATGAGCCTATCTCATACGAAATTTAAAAGAAATAAATCAAGTGAACATCGTAAAATGACGAAGAAAGAGAAAATGGCAAATACTGTTTACAAACTATCTATGGTTGGAATCTTGGGATTGATTATTTTCGGTGGATTTATGGCAATTAATGGTTATAATTCTGATATTTATCCTCTTGATAGAATTAGAGGTCATTTTGATGGAATAATTGGCTCATCTGATCCAGAAACTATCCGTGCACATCTAATTGCTATTCAATTAGATATGGAACCAATGTTGGAAAAATTACCTGAAACAACGGATACTCATAGTCAAATTATTTCTAAAAATCCTGTTTGGATTTTTGCTACTGAATCAACAAACTTCCTTCGAATTCAAAATAATGTGGATGCTATGATCGTAAGTGTTAATGAACTTTCTATAATTCCTCCAGACAATTCTGCATATCACACAGGAATGATGGATATTAACAATAGGGCAGATCTTTTACGACAAAACATAATGGATGCAACTCCATACATGTATGTCAGTATTGCAAATGTATTTTCTAGTATAATTTGGATTGCTGTAATTATTGGAATCTTTACTGCATTAAAACGAAAGAGAACACAACTCAAAGAATCCGATACAATAGGTGTCTAAGAAATATTTAGATCCTTTCTAATCTCATCTACAGCTCTAATTCCATAAATATCTCTTACTTGTTGAATTCTGATTGATTCCTTTAACATGTCTCTTCCAATGGCGTTTGTTAGAATTGAATATACATCACTAAATCTGATTTCCCATTTATCTGCACAATCTAAAATTTTACTAACTGCCCATTGTCTAACCTCATGTGGGAGTGGTATTTTTTCACCTGATTCAATTGAAATTCTATCAAATAAATTCACTATTTCTGATGTAAGGCTTGCCATTTTTTCTAAATCTTTTGATTCCCCGTATTTTGACTCTGTATTCATTCTGATGTTTGATTGATATTCTGATAATTTTAGCAAAGCCATCATTTCCTTTGATGAATCACTTGATGCCTTATTTGTGACATTTCTAACTGATTGTATTTCTTGAAATAGCTTTTCTGATTTTTTGTGAAATTCTATTGTTGACTCATCTTGTCTTTTTAGAGTATCTGCAACTGATCCTATTTTTTGTTCTATGTTATTTGTTTTATCATATACATTGGATTTGAAATTTGAGATATCTTCTTGTACTAATTTTAGATTTTCTCCTACAAATGCTGTAGAATCTGCTCTTTGTGACAATGAACCAATTTCATTCTCAATTTTATCTATTTTGCCTCCTAGTTCTTTGATTGATTCTAAACTAATGGCATCACTGGAATTTACACTTGATGAAACTGTGTCAAATTGTTGCTTGAGACCATCAATCACCCCACCTAACGAATCAATTTTTGAGGCTTTTGATGATATGGTATCAATTGAAATTTTGATTGCTTCCAATTCAGCATTAACATTTGAAGCTTCAGCTACTCCTTCAATTATTTTTTCAAATTCTTGTTTAAGACTTTGAACTACTTGGGTACTTGTACTCATATTCTCTGTTTTTCCAGAAATTTCTTCGATGTTTTCTTTTAATTTATTCATCTCAGTTGTTATTTCTAAAAATGAGTTAGTTTTTCCAGAAACTTCCTTTAGATCATCTCTTACTTCATCAATTCTCTGAGCAATTTTGATGATCATTTGAGAATTATTTGTAATTGAATTCATACTTTCATCAACTTTCTGAGATATTTCTTGAGTTTTTGATGTCTTTTGTATTTCTGAAATTTTACTTAATTCATTTTCAAGTTTATCTGTTTGATTATTAATTTTATTAATTAAATTCGATTGTGTTCTAACTTGATTTAACCCAGCGTATAATTTTTGAGTATCATCCTCTATGATGTTGATTTGTTTTGATTGTTTTTGAATATGTTCTAATGTTGATGTTAGTGTATCTATCATTCCTTTCATTGAAACAAGAACTTTTTGATTTTCACCAAAAATCTTTGACATGACTTTGATTTCTTTTTGTAATGCCTTATTGGAATCTGAAACTGATGCAACTTTCTTTAATACTGCTGCAGGATTTGGTTGTCTTTTTACAGTCTTGATCACTTTCTTCTTACTTGTTTTAGATACCATATACTAGAATTAAGAAACTAATAATAAAAAAAGTTAGGTGTAAAATAAAAAATGTAAAGAGTCACTTGTTTACAACTTCTGGTTCATGAAGTAACTCATGAAATGTCTTCTCAGCAAGACCATTTGTTGTCTCAATGAATCCTCTTGGGCAATATTCGCATTGAATCATATAGTACTGTATGGTACCGTACTATTAATAATTAGGTTATCTCAATGTAACCATAAATGCAGTCAGTTACCCCAGGTCATATCTCTTCATTAGAATCCGCTGACCTACTCATCACTCTGCAATTAGACTAAGAATACTAGGCATAAAGAAGTTTCAAATTGATAACTTTTTGATAATCATTTTTTCACATCTTTCCACTTTTTTTAAATCACGTAATCACTTTTTAATGAAATTTATTAATTGAAATCATGCAAAATCTTTCATTACAAATTGATTCTACTATAATTCAAAATTCTCTTAACAGTACCGTTAACACTTTGATTGAACAAGTAACTCCTGAACTTCCTCATACTAGTTTTGTAACTGATTTAGCTTTTATCATGATTATTGGATCGATTGTTACACTTGCATTTTTTAAAATTAGACAACCTTTGATCATTGGATATCTTTTTGCAGGAATGCTTATTGGCCCATTGTCTCCTCTTTGGACTTGGATATTACCTGAAAATAACTCCCCCTCTGAAATGTTAGATGGTGTTGGGATTTTATCTGATATTTCTGCGTTGCATTTATTTTCAGAAATTGGTGTAATTTTATTATTATTTGTTATTGGAATTGAATTTCCATATGCAAAGATCAAATCTATTGGAAAAGTATCTGTTGGCGTTGGAACAATTGGATTATTCTCTACATTAGGTGTTTTGTTTTATGCTTCAACGGCGCTTGGTTTACAATTTATGGATGCATTGTTTATCTCTGCAGCTTTATCAATTTCTAGTACTGCCATTATTGTTAAAATTTTAGAAGAGATGGGAAAAATCAAAAAAGAATCGTCTATTCTTGTTTTAGGTATTTTGATTGTTGAAGACGTTATTGCTGTAATTTTGATTTCTACCTTGCAGTCTGTTGCTTTAGTTGGAAGTGTATCAATAGAATCTATTGTAGTAGTTGTACTAGTTGCAGTTGGTCTTATTGTTGGAACATTTACAATAGGAACTCGAATAGTTCCTGGGTTAATTGATAGAGTTGCAGCTGCTGAAAATCGTGAAATTTTACTCCTAAGTGTTCTTGGAGTGTGCTTTGGTTATGCCTTACTAGCAAATATTGTTGGATTATCTGTAGCAATTGGTGCATTTTTAGCTGGTGTATTGGTAGCAGAATCAAAATCTGCTGAAGTTGCAAAATTGCTTTCTAGTCCAATTAAGGACATGTTTGTGGCAATATTTTTCATTTCAGTGGGTGCTTTGATGGATGTTTCTCAACTTGAAAATTATATTTTCATAGCAATTGCTTTGATTGCAGTTGCTACTGGTATGAAATTTGGTGGTAACCTGCTTGGCAATTTTATTTTCAGACAAAAACGTGGAAAGGCCCTTCGTTCTGCATTCACTTTAGCAGCTCCTCGCGGTGAATTCTCAATTGTAATTGTTAAAGTTGGAGTTGATATTGGTGCAGTAAGTGCTTTCTTGTTCCCGCTAGTTGGTATTATTTCAATTATTACGGCATTTATCTCTCCATTTTTAATTAAAGCAAGTGACAGAATTGTTCCTGCATTGGAGGAAAAAGAGGATGTCTGATGAATTACAAAAAATGTTGGATGGTGTTCATGATGGAATCACAACTTTTGATTTTGAAGGCAAAGAAACTCCTTGTATAATAATTGAAGAAGAAAAATATGGTTTAATTCGGGCAAAAATTGAAGGTCAATCTTTTTCTGTTAACACTGATCTAAATATTCTTCAAGACGGATTAGGAAATGTATTTGTAGAAATTGTTTTAACATTTTCAATTGGTAATATTTCTGAAAAATTTCTTGTTAATGCAAAAACTGATTTTAAATTCTTTGAAATTTTAGCAAACACATCCATGCTTGTAGTAAATTCCCCTGAATCTAGATATGGTCAAGATAATGTTATAGCCATTCAGTTACCCCGACCTGAAAAAGCACATGATGCACTTGAAATTATTAAAACTGGGTTAATACCTAAAAATCAATAAATGGTGCAGTTACCGGGATTTGAACCCGGGTCACGTACTTGGCAAGCACGAGTACTAACCAGACTGTACTATAACTGCAACAATTCAAAGGGTTGAATTTGCAGATTTAAGCGTTTTTAAGCTTTCATTGCTGTAGTAGTTCATGGATGAAATTCTATTAAAGAAAATTGAACAAAAAATTCAAGAAAGCATTTCAAATCAAAATGATATTAAAGAATTAATTAATTCACTTTCAACTATTGATGATTCTAAATCTTTTGCTTTGGGAATTGTTGTAGGTAGATTATACAATACTTTTTTCTATCAAACTAAAAGAATTCTTAAAAGAGATCCTACAAATCAAGAATTTGAAGATTTTTTAAAATTTGTTGAAAATAAGAAATCTGATTTAGAACGTCTATGGTGATGGTTTATTCCATTCAATTACTTTGATTGTTGGTGTACCTGGTAATTTGACACATGATCCGTGAAGTGCTTTCTTTGCTGCAGTTAGATGTGCTTCACCATTAACGTATAATTCCATAATACATTGTCCTTGTCTTACTCTTGCACCTAGACTAGTTGCTTTCCCCCATGATCTTCTCATTCCTTCTGAAACTCTATCTGCACCGGCAGTAGCAATTTGTTTATTTTCTCTTAAGAGATTATGTGGATAAATTCTAAGTCTTGAATAATAACCTGTTTCACCAGTTGTTTTTTCTAATGTTTTGTTTGCTGCTAATCTAGTTGATTCAATAGCCATATGTCTAATTTGAAGTCGTTCATTCATCAATAATTGAACGCAATATTCGTAAGTACCTCTTTTACCTCCTTGGAATTTTGCAATTTTAATTTGTGGTTTACCTTTGATGTATTCTTTTCTTGTAAATACTTGGCCTGTTCCATCTCTATAATTTGCACCATGCATGATAATCTCAACCATGAACTCCCATATTTTAACGGTTAGCCGATAATTGTTCATATTTCCAATGCTTATATGGAAATCATCCATTTTTTCATCAATATGGATGAAAACTCTGAAGTTACTGGTGATCTGATTTTAGATCAGGCATGTATTTCTAAAAAGAATATGATCCATGATCTTGAACAAAAAGGATTTGGCGAAATCGAGAATGGGAAATTACTTCTTAAATCTTTTGAGACTTTGTATTTGCTGTATACTAGAAAATTACTTTTAAAGAAAAATAAAAAACAAATCGATTTCGATAATTTTATGACTATTTGTCAAAAAACTAATTCTGAAATTCTTACAAAATTTTTGATATTTCGAGATCTCAAAAATCGAGGATATGTTGTAAAAGATGGATTTGGATTTGGTTCTGATTTTAGAGTTTATGAGCGGGGACATTTTGGTGAAAAAGGGGCAAAATTTCTAATTTTTGGTCTCAATGAGGGACAACAAGAAAAGATGGGATTGTTACAAAAGAAAATTGATGAAATTACTCAAATGGGAAAAGAACCAATTATCGCAGTAATTGAAAGACGTGGTGAGGTTATTTATTACAAAATTAACAAAATGAATTTTTTTGAAAATAAAGCAAGATTAGATAATTCTTTTGAATTCTAAATCTGTGTAACCCATTTTGATGAATATTTTAAAAGATTATTTTCTTCTGCATACATAAAATCACAAACATCTACGTACTTTGTTTTATTTTGCCATAAATCCTCAAAATCTTTCAATTTTCTTTCAACTCTTGTTTTATCATTCCATGATGTAAACACATCAACTGATTCAAAATCTCTTGTTTGACTTGAAAATGATTCTTTTGATGTCCCTGTAAATGCAACTTGCTCATCTTCATCATCTCTAAAAATTCCAATCCTTTCTGAGAATGCATCTGCAATACGTTCTGAATTTGGAATGGCAATTTTTAATTCAATTTGTCCATTATTCACTATGTTTTGTAATTTCTGAATTTTACTATTTTTAATGAATTTTCCTTCAAATGATTTTGTAAATTTCTCAGAAAATAATTTTGTAAATATGTTGAGATCCTCTGTCTTGTATCTATGCCCTGTAATCATTCTTAATTTTGCTTTACCTCCATCAAAATTGTCAAATGCCATTGATATTGTAGCTAATGCCTGAATTGACAAAAAATTAACACATCTATCATATTGGATACAATTACTTAAGCAAGGGAAAAAAAATTCTGCAACAATGTCATCTGTATCCGAACGATACTCTTCTTTGAGATTGATGTCCTTTAGACCCATAGCTAAGAACTGTAATTTTCATATTTAAGGCAATAACTTGTAATTAATTTTAAGTGCTCCCATCGGGATTTGAACCCGAGTCTTTGGCTTGAGAAGCCAAAATGCTTAACCGGACTACACTATGGGAGCTTGATGAAAAACCACCTCATCTTAATTTAAAGGAAATGTTTTGAGTTTGAATAAAGTTGTAAAAATTTATGACTTGATTCCTTTATACAAAAAATACTGTGTGAAATTATATGGATTTAAAAAAATTTATTGAAAATCAAGGATTATCTAATTTCCCTATTGGATTAGGGGGATGTCGAAATTTAGATTATTTTTTTGATTCTTGTGATTATGATCTAATGGTTTTTGATGAAAATTCTTCAAATAATCAGATTATTTCATTTGAGAATGACATGATTACAATTCATCACTCATCTTTATCTGAAACAAATACAAAAAAACTTCTTCAATATGATAAATTAAAAATTATTCAAGACGAATCATGGAATTTGAAAATGTTTCTTTCTAAAATTTCTGAAAAACGTGATTCACTATTTTCTGATTTTGCAAAAAATTCTTTAATTGAATCTATATTTTGTTGCCAAAAAACTAAAGATGCAATTCAAAACGAAGATCCTTTTGCCGCATGTTGGCAAAAATGTGCTTGCTACTACTTGGCTGATGCGATATCTTCTTTGAATCATAATTCTTCCAGTCCGTCACACATGCTTGATTCTCTTCGGAAATTTCCAAAAAATTCTATTAATAATCATATCTCCAATATTCTTCAAACTATTGGTATTGAAAGAGCAACCCCTACATTGTTAGAACGTATGTTAAAATCTTCCATTGGTTTTTCTGATTTAATAGAAAAAAATAATCATTCTGAACTAATTCAAAGAAAATATGATTATTTCATGGAAAATTCAATGCTTTCTGATTGCTACTTTTATCTCGGATATGTCAATAAAGAAAATTTTATTTCAATAAAATATGAATTGAATAATAGAGAGGAACTTATGCATTTACTAAAAATTGCTTTTGACATTGAATCTGAAACTAACCTGCTTTTACATCACGCAGAAACTGTCCAAATTAGTTGTAGTCAAATCATTGGGACATTTTCTCAAGCCTAATTCATTTTTTTTATTTCATTCTAAATTAAGTCGATCACAATTTTTTAATTTTTATTATTATGTTTGCATTTGGATTTTAATAATCTCCATCTTTGTACTAACCTTTTAAAACAAGTAATATCTTAAAACTGCATGACAGATCAAGCATGTGGTTGCGAAGCTGATAGCGGCGACCCAGATTACTCATGTGATTGTGCAATGCAAGGAGCCTGTATATGCAGTGCAGATTGCAAATGCAACACTGATGTTTGTAAAGAAGCTGTTTCACAAATGAGTTAAAACAGATATTTACAATCTAATTTTTTATTTTTATTTAATCTTCTTCTTGCTCAAAGCCCCAAGATTTTACTAATTCTTTTTGGAACTTGTCTGCTTGTTTTTCATCTAATGAAAATCCACAATTTTTATGAGTAGGAACGACTGTCATACCATCCAATTTGAATTCTACTTCAAACAAGTGTACTTTAGAACATTCGCACATTTCTGTTTTTTTTTGAATATTCCTCTATATTTGCCTATTTGAATTGAATTTTAATACCTATTTTTGGCATTTTTTGATTATTTGAATAACGTTTAACTATCCGTTTTGATAATTTTTTTTTAGATTTGAAGGCGATCTTATCCATTCCAATTATTCTTGTTTTGTTTCTAGGATTAACTATGACTTCATCTGCTTATGGCCAGATTGAAGCTGGAGGTGTAAGTTCTGAAGCATTCCCACCTGGATCTACTTGGTATGCTGGTGAGGGCCTCAAAAAGGGCGATTTCTTTTCTTATTCAACATGTTATGTGGATTACAAAGAATGTGCTAATTTTGAAATAAATTTTTGGATTAAAGGTGATAAAGTAGTTGGTAGTGAAACTAAATGGTTAGCTGAAGTTGTTGTTTATGATGGCAATAAAGTAATTGTTGGTGAAATGGAACTTGGTAAAATTGCCCCAGAACCTACTGGTGGTACTCCCGACCTAGGTGTTTACCGTGGTGCATTCAAATCTTCAATTGCTTGGTTATCTGCTTTCGCAACATCTGATGGAAGTTCTGGAGGAAAAGGTCCTAAAGCATTTGATGCTGCATCTTGGGGTAAAATTGGAAATATTGGTGGTCAACAAGTCGTTCCATTAGAAATTGCAACAATTACAGTTCCTGCTGGAACTTGGGAAACTGTAGCAATGTCTTGGAAAACAGGTGGGGCTGTAAGTAAAGTTTGGATTGCAGATGATTTTCCATTTCCAATAAAAGCTAAAACTTTCACTCATGTTGCTGAAGGTATTCCACCTCCAGAGTATGACTTTGAATTATTAATATATGAAAATAGATCAGACTCTCCATTTGTTGGAATTGAATCTACTACAAATGCATTAGTTGAAGCTGGTTGTGATACTGATATTGAAAAAGAAATTTACGTTAAAAAATCTAGTAAAAATTTTAGATACCAAATTCATACTGTCTATGGACCTGAACATCCAGTTCAGGGATGTGAAATACAATTTCTAGTTAGTTTCTTAAAATTTAGTGATGAAACTGAATTTTTGAATCAAGTACAATATGATATTTTTGTTGTAGATGATAATGGAATTCAAACAAGATCTATAGCACAAGAAGAAGGTAGACTGTACCTGTATTCTCCTTCTGGTCAGGCTCTGATTGATTTTATTGTTAAAGAGGATCCTGGAACTGCAAATTATGTAATTTGGATTTATGGATTATCTCCAGACGGTGTTGTTCCTTCTGGACCTTCTGATTATCTACAAATAGAAATTCCAATTTATGCTTCAGATGGAAGTATACCTGTTGAAAAAATCCCATCATGGATTAAAAACAATGCAGGTTGGTGGGCTGATGGTACAATCGATGATAATTCATTTGTTCAAGGAATTCAATTTTTAATTAAAGAAAAAATAATGAAAATTCCAAAAACTACACAAGGAACTGGTGGAAGTTCAAATGAAATCCCAGTATGGATTAAAAGTAATGCTGGTTGGTGGGCAAATGGTGACATAAATGATGAAACATTCATTCAAGGAATTCAATTCTTGATTGAAGAGGGAATACTCAAAGTTCCTCAACCTCGTCAAAATACTTCCACTGGTGCTGCACCTCCAGGATTGTTTGGATAGTTCCTTTTTTGATGTCTTACATTCAAATTGTTGAAATTACAACTAATTTGTGATAATAAATGGTAGGTCTTTTCAAACAACCCAAACGTCATTTAAAGAAATTAGTAAAAGATGGTGAATACACTGATGCAATTGTATTTGGTAAAAACTTGGAGTCTGAATATTCCGATGATTCTGATTTTATGTTCATTATGGGAAGTATTTACTTTATTGTTGATGATGCAAAAAAAGCATTACCCTATTTTGAAAAATCTTTTCAATTAAATTCTGATGATATTGAAATGTTAACTCTCAAAACTAATGTTCATTTAGCATTAGAACAAAAAGATGAAGCAATATCTTGTTGTAAAAGAATTTTGAAACTAAACCCAAAAAATTCTGAAGCTGAATCCTTACTTGAACAATTAGAAAATCTTTGAAATAATTATTTCTTTTTCATCTCATATGCATTTTCCATTAACCAATTACAAAATGCTGTAACATTCTCATTAAATTCCGTCCAAATATGTACTGAATGTGGTAAGATATCTATTTTCCAATTATTTGTAAACACTCGAACTCCTTCTTTATTTTCATACATGTATGCATCCTCTGTTTTTACATCTCCTAACATTTCAATTGCTTTTTGCTTAATAATTTCTCTATCTATCGGAAATCTTTTTCGATCATAATCTACAATTAAACTCAAATCCCTTTTACCGTACATTTCATATTCTTCTATCCTGCCTTCCTTTGGAAAATTTACAATTAATTTGATATTGTATCTTTTACCCACTTCTTTTCCAATTTCCACTATTCTGTTATATCCTAAACCTGGATTCTTTTTGATAAGAAATCTAATTTGTGCAAGTTCTTTTTTTAGTTCATTTTGTAAATCTGTAATTAATTCTGTAAATATCATTAATTGATACATGAAAAATTCCTATTATAATGGGTTATTGTTAGACCTATCTTCTAAGTGAAAGACAATAATTCATTATTTTCATTTCTTTCTAGAAATTTTTCTTTTTCTTTTTTATGATTTATTTTACAATAAAAGCAATTTTTGATATTATTGTCATGTGTACAGTAATTCATGTTTTGAGAAGATCATTGTTTTATTTTAGCAATTTTTTACAGTTCTTTACACCTGTTCATTTTTTTCTTTTTTTTTAAATTAATCTCAATCAAGATTAGTTTTTTTAGAACTCTATTTAATTCAGAATATGGCAATGCCTGAAGGATATGATGGAATGAGAACTGGTGATGAATCAGAGAGAACCAATGATCCTAATGAATACAAGCGTACATGTATTGATTTTATTGAAGATATTTCTCATGATTATGAAGCATGGGTTGATTATTACAAATTACCTGAAGATGAAGATAAACGTAGACGTGCAGGAATTCATGGTACTATAACCCGAACAAATGAATGGTTAGCTAAAGTTGCACAATCTATCAAAGCAGTAGATGTTATAATGAATGATGGCATTCAAAAAATGGCAGAATCTACTGCAGGTAAACCTCTTGAAATTGGAGTTTTTGTAAATCAAAAATCTGGATACACTGAAACAAAACCTGGAATCATTGATGTACTTGTTAAAGGACATCCTCGAAAAAATAGAAAGATGAAACTTGGTTATCATTTTAAGGATGATCGATTTCGTATAGAATCCACATGTGGTGCATATTTAGAAGAAATTAATTTGCCTACTGGAGAATTTGATGACTTAGATATTCATCTTAAACTTCATGCAGAAAATGCTAAACCTCGAGATGTAATTTCATTCACTGTAACTGTTAGTGAATTTGAAAATGATGTGGAGATGGATAAACGTGGTGTTTCTACTGTGGTTCATTTGGTTTAATTTTTCTTAATTTCATTTAGAATCTAATGTAACTTCAATTGCAACTCTTTTTTCATTGGCTCGTTCTTCTCCTGGATATTTTAATTGTGAAATTTTTTTGTTTAATTCCTCATCTGTTACTATTGATGCATTTCCAGTAAACTCCATATTATTATATTGAATTTTCACTTCAGAATTTGCAATTACATTTTGAAACCAATCTCCGTCTGGTCGATGTCTAGAAAAATATATTTTTCCATTATAATTTACTGCTCTTAACCATACTGAATGAGAATTTCCTGTTTTTCTACCCTTTGTAATTAAAATTGGTCTGAATCTTTCTTCTTGTATTTCCATGCCTATTATAATCTGTCAAGTAATTTAACCCCATTGATAGAAATTTCTAATATCTGATATCATAAGGAAATTTTGTAATTATTAGACATGTCAGTGAAATTAGAAGGAATGCCTGAAAACATAACCACAGCTGATACTTTTACTGGAAAAAAAGTAATCGATAGAGAAGGAATTGAATATGGTAAAGTGAAACATATCCATATTCATCAAGATACTCTTACTGTATCTGGTGTAACTATTCACCAGGGATTCAACAAAGATTATTTTCTCTCTCATGATTACATCGACAAATTCTCTGATGAGCGTCTACTTCTTAGTAGACCCCCTGTAAGAACTGGAGTTCCAGTAGTTGATATTGATAGCCACAAAATTGGTAAAATCAAAAGATTGCATAAACATCCAGACACCAATGAATTGGAATCAATTGAAGTAAGTTATGGTTTGATGCATTCAAAAATTCTATCCAAATCTGAAATTTGGGGAATTGGTGAAAAAATCATCTTAGGGATGACCAAAGAAGAATTTAAGAATCTTGAATAATTCTTAATTTTTTTATTCTATTTTTTTGCACACTTTGCACAAACAGGACTCCCATCTTCTAATGTGATTTCTACATTTGATGAGTGACATTTTTGACATAATCCTTTCATGTCTCATCTACTCAAAATCCTCTTTTTAAATTTTTTATGGGTATGATTTGATCTAATACTTAGCAATTTATAATTCCCAAAGGAGATCAAATTATTGTATTCTATAGAAACAAAATCTCTAACTAAATCTTTTGGAGATTTGGTTGCAGTTAATGATATTTCCTTTTCAGTCAAGCAAGGAGAAATTTTTGGATTTTTGGGACCTAATGGAGCTGGAAAAAGTACGACAATGATGATCTTCACTACTTTACTCAAACCTACATCTGGAAAAGCAATGATTGCTGGTTTTGATGTTATGAAAGATGCTAAACATGTAAGAGAAAATATTGGATTTGTTCAACAAGAAACTACTGTTGATGAATATCTCACTGGACGTGAGAATTTATTGCTACAAGCAAAATTAAATCATATTCCAAAAAATGAAATTAATAAAAGAATTGACGAAGTTTTGGATTTAATAGAACTTTCCGATAAGCAGGATCAAGCTGTAGTGACATATTCTGGAGGCATGAGAAAGAGATTGGATATTGCTGGTGGACTCTTACATCATCCTAAAGTTTTGTTTTTAGATGAGCCTACTGTTGGGTTGGATATTCAAACTAGGAGAAAAATTTGGCAATATATTAAAAAAATCCATATTGAATTTGAGATGACTATTTTTGTAACTACTCACTATATGGAAGAAGCAGATAATCTTTGTGATAGAATAGGAATTATTGATGGCGGTAAAATTCAAGTAATTGATTCTCCACAAAATATGAAAAATGCTCTAGGTAATGAAATTATTTCATTAGTTGTAGAAGACAATAATAATCATGATTCATTTCTAGTGGAATTAAAAAAAATTGAATTTATTAAAAAAATTAATCAAGATGATTCTAAACTAATTCTTTTTACTTCTAATGGAACTGAAGTTATTCCAAAAATTTTTCAAATATCATCTGATCTTGGAATTAAAATCATCACTATCTCATTAACACAGCCTACTTTGGATGATGTTTTCATTTCTTACACTGGGCATGAAATTAGAGATGATAAATCAAAATTTAATCGAAAAATTGAACATGCAAAAATGAAGAGGTTACGGGCATGAACAGTGTAATGTATGATACGTATACAATTTTTTGGCGTGAATTAAAGAGATACAAGAAATCCAGAAGTGGTGTTTTAATTAGATTAATTCAACCTGCAATTTGGATAATCGTAGTTGGAAATATTTTTTCAGAGACTCAACCGTTAATTCAATCTGTGGGTTTTGAAGGTGAATATATTGAATTTATGGCACCTGGTGTCATAATTTTAACTGCAATTTTTACAAGTATTTTTGGTGGAGTAAATACGCTTTGGGATAGGCGTTATGGTTTTATGAATAAGGCACTAACTTCTCCAATTTCTCGTTCTGCAATTGCTTTAGGAAAAATGTCTGCAATTTCTTTAATTGCAGCTTTACAAGCAAGTTTGATTATTGGCATAGCTTTGGCAATAGGTGTTACTTTTCCAAATCCTTTGATGATTATTCCTATTATGGGAATTGTAATATTATTTTCACTGGGTTTTTCAGGAATTTCTGTTACTCTTGCAGCAACAGCAAAATCTCAGGAAACCTTTTGGGGAATGATCAATTTACTTGGTATGCCATTATTCATGTTGAGCCCAGCATTATTCCCATTAGAATTGTTGCCAGATTGGCTTGCAGTAGTTGCTAAATTAAATCCTGTTACCTATACTGTATTGTTAGTACGAGAACTAATGACTGGTGTTTCTGAAGGTGGTATTCCTATATTGATTAGTGTTGGAATAATTTTTGCATTTGTAGTTGCAATGGTAGCTATTGCAAGTTATGTTTTCACCAGAGAAGTGAATAAACCATTTTAAAATAATCACTCAAAATTTTTCAAGAATTTTATTGCGATCAATTAAAAATCACTTCGATCCTCTGTTACTATATAGTCCAATATACTCTATGTTGTATTTCCTTAAGTCCATTTATTCAATGTAATTGGTATGGGACAATGGTTATCTTGGGTAAAATCTAATGAAAAAGAACTTTTATCACTTTTAACTAATTTAGCAAAAAAATCTGTTGAAACCTCTGAAGCAGTTGTTGTTTTATTTGATGACCTTAATAATACTGAACAAGTTCAAAAAATTCATAGACTTGAAACAGAAGCCGATGTTTTAACAAGAGATATTTTTTCTGAACTAAATAGAACTTTCATTACTCCATTAGATCGTGAAGACATGCAAAGAATTGCATCAAAAATTGATGATGTAATTGACTTTATGGATGGTATTGCATCTAGAGTGTATAGTTACAAAATTACTTCACCTCCTCCGTATTCCGAACAAATTGCTGAGGAATTAGTCAAGGCAACCAAAGAAGTTGAATATATGATTTCAAAATTACAACGAATTAAAGATCCTAAAGATATGATTCAACATTGCCGAAATACTAGTGATATTGAACACACTGTTGATGATTTGTATCGAGAATCAATTAAAGAATTATTCGAATCCAAAGATGCAATTCACATCATTAAACTAAAAGATATCTACGAAACAATGGAAACTGCCTCAGACAGATGTGTTGATGTTGCAGATGTCATTGAAGATATCGTACTGAAATATACTTGAGATGATAAAATGTTAGAGATAGCAATAGGCGCAATTATAGTAGCATTAATCTTTGATTTTGTAAATGGTTTTAACGATTCTGCAAATTCAGTAGCTACAGTAATTGGAACTCGTGTTCTAAAACCTCTACATGCTGTAGGCTTATCTGCTGCAATGAATTTCATTGGTCCATTTGTTTTTGGAGTGGCAGTTGCAGCAACTATTGCTAAAGGGATTGTGAGTCCTGATGACATTACCGTATACATGATTGTAGGTGGATTGGCAGGAGCTATTACATGGAGTACATTATGTACTTATTTTGGATTACCGATATCCAACAGCCATTCTTTAGTGGGAGGAATAATGGGTGCTGGAATTGCAGGATTGGGATTTGAAAAATTAGTTTATGGTGGTTTAACAAAAGTATTTGCAGGAATTGTAATTGCTCCAATTGGTGGAATAATTTTTGGTCTTTTGATTACTACTTTGATAATTACTATTTTTGCTACTAAAAGACCTGGGCCAGTAAACAAAACTTTTGGAAGATTACAAATAATTTCTTCAGCATGGTTTGCTTTAACTCATGGTGCAAACGATGGTCAAAAAACAATGGGTATTATTGTTTTAATTTTATTTTCTGCTGGACTGGTTCCTGACCTTGAAATGCCATTATGGGTAATTTTTGCTGCAGCAACTGCAATGGGTCTTGGTACTTTCTTTGGCGGATACAAAGTAATCAAAACTCTTGGTGTAAAAATTACTAAACTTAAGCCCTATCAGGGATTTGCTGCAGAAACTAGTGGTGGATTGATGCTTGCAGTTTTTGCTGTATTTGGAATTCCTGCAAGTACAACACATGCTATTACAGGCACTATAATGGGCTCAGGTGCTGCTAGAAGAAAGCGTGCGGTAAGATGGAAAGTAAGCAGACAAATTGTTTTCTCATGGATAATTACAATTCCTGGTGCAGCAGGACTGGGTATTGGATTTACATTTTTGATCAATCTCTTTGTATAGTTTTACATTGATTTTTATTTCCACAATTTTGCCCACAAGCATTACTAATGGATATTTTACAATTAATACAAGCTAATCTTCTTACTCCAATTATCTTATTTTTCTTGTTTGGAATTATTGCAGCTAGAATAAAATCTGACTTAAAAATCCCTGATGCAATATCTGAATTCTTACCTATCTATCTTTTAGCTGCAATTGGACTTCATGGTGGTATTGAGATGCGCAATACTGGATTTGAAAATATGCTTGTGCCAATGTTTGTTGCAATTGGACTTTCATTGTTGTTCACTTTAAACCATTATCAAATTTTACGAAGATTAGGAAAATTCAATCTCTTTGATTCATATGCACTAGCATCAACTTATGGTGCAGTTGGTGCAGTACATTTCTCTGTAGGTTTATCGTTTTTGAAAAATCAAGGCGTAACTTCTGAAGGATATATTGCCGCAATTCTTGCAGTTCTTGAACCTCTTGCTTTCATATTGGCAATATTCATGACAAATATGGCAGTATCAAAACAGATCAGAGCAAAAAGAAAATCAGTTGGAGATGATACTTCAACTGACATTGATGTTGGGTTAAATGAAACAAAAACAAAACTTTCTAAAGTATTACATGAGTCCATTACTGGAAAAGCAATAGTTATTCTTCTCGGCAGTATTGTAATAGGTTACATCATTGGCGAAGAAGGTTTTGAACCAATCAAAATCGTATTTGATGAAATGTTTACTGGAGCAATAGTAATTTTTATGATTGAAATGGGTATTATTGCTGGTCAGAGATTGGGCGATATCAAAAAAGTGGGTATTTTCCTTACTGCATTTGCCATACTCATACCCACCTTTAATGGAGTAATCGGAGTTCTAGTTTCTACTGCAATAGGATTGAGCCTAGGGGGTTCAGTTATGTTTGGTTTACTTCTTGCTAGTGCATCATTTATTGCGGCTCCCGCGGTTCTACGACAGGCGATTCCTCAAGCAAAACCCAGTTTGTACATTACATCTGCATTGGGAATCACATTCCCCTATAACATCATCGTTACATTGCCTTTGTTATTTGCATTATCTTCATTTCTTCATTCAGGCGAAACGATAGACTTATTCAATTTCATTACTGGAGGATTAATATGAAATTATATGATGTTAAATTATTAACTATCACTTGTGAAATATTAGCACAAGATAATATTCTTGAAATTTTAAAGAAACATGGAATTACTGGTTATACAAAATATGAAGTTGATGGAAATGGTGCACGTGGTTTACGTGGACAAGGATTCAAAAATGAAAAAAATATTAAAATTGAAATTATTATGAAAGAAGAGAAATTACAAGATGTATCTGAAGAAATATCTCGAACACTATTTGCAAATTTTGCAATAGTTTTGTATGTTAGTGATATTGGTGTTTTACGTCCTGAAAAATTTTAGCAACAACTTTCATCTAAACATAAATTTGGAATTTCTTTTGATGTTTTTGTAACATTTGTGATTAATTGAGATAATTGCTCATTGGATATTGTATACATTGCTTTTTTTCCTTCATCTCTAGATTTTACAATTCCACATTTTTTTAATATTTTAAGGTGATGCGATACTAGTGGCTGATCTTTTTTTAATTCATTAACAAAATCATTTACACATAGTTCATGATTTTTTTGTAATAATCCTAAAATTTCAAATCTTGTTTCATCACATATGCATTTTAGAAGACTGATTCCATTCATATCAATTTAAATTTATATAAACTGATATTTATGTTATTTTATGGATATTCCTAAAAATATTCTATTTGTGTGCGTAGAAAATGCTGGGAGAAGTCAAATGGCTGAGGCGTTTTTTAAAAAATTTGCTAAAAATCGATTTAATGTAATTAGTGCTGGAACCTCGCCATCATCTACTCTTAATCCAGTGGTTGTTTCAGTAATGGCTGAAATTGGAATTGATTTGAAAAATCAACAACCTCAATTATTATCCTCATCAATGATTAAAAATTCCAATAAAACTATCAACATGGGATGTATGGATAAAGAATCATGTCCATCATTGTTTGTCAAAGATGTTGATGATTGGACTGTTGAGGATCCTAAAGGAAAATCAATTGATGATGTAAGAAAAATTCGAGATCAAATTAAAAATGATGTTTTGAATTTATTGAATTCACTTGAAAATGATGTTTGATGACTTATTCTAATTTACAAATTTTTACTGTGGAATTAATTGGAACTTTTATTCTTGTAGTTTTTGCTACTGGTTCAATTGTATATGATGTTGAATTTTTTGACGGAAGTCTGGGAATCCCTTTTGCAGCTGTTGCACCATTTATTGCATTATTAATTGGAGTTTATTCATTTGGAAAAATTTCTTTGGCGCATTTTAATCCTGCCGTAACTATTGGATACTATATTACAGGACACATAACAAAGATTCAAGTTTTGTATTATTTAATTGCAGAAATTATCGGCGCCTTGTTGGGTTCCCTTTTTGTACTAACCTTCATTGGAGAAAAACCAAACCTTGGTGCTAATGCTCCTAATTATGATTTTTCAATCTTTTTGATATTTTCTGTAGAAGTTTTAGCTTCTTTGATGCTAATGGCTGTAATTTTCTATGTTGTATACACTAAAGGTTTGAGAGGATTTAGTGGAGTTGCAATTGGTGGGATTGTTGCATTGGATATTTTGTTTTTGGCTTTTATTTCTGGAGCATCCATGAATCCTGCTAGAGCCCTTGCCCCTGCATTGCTATCTGGAACATTTGATAATTTGTGGCTATACTGGACTGCTCCTTTTATTGGAACTATAATTGCAGCATTTGTGTTTCGAGGTAAATTCCAAGCCCAAAGAGGACAAATTAGGAATAATAATGACCGTATTGTAGACTGAATATGACTGTTCCAAGAGTAAGCTCTGCATTGAAAGCTGTTGATTTGAAACAAATTCCTGCCCCCCTCATTATTGGGGAGAGAATAAACACTCAAGGTTCTCGAAAAGCCAAAAAAATGGTTCTTGCTGATGATTTTGATG
This sequence comes from Candidatus Nitrosopumilus sp., assembly GCA_028377625.1. Taxonomy (GTDB): domain Archaea; phylum Thermoproteota; class Nitrososphaeria; order Nitrososphaerales; family Nitrosopumilaceae; genus Nitrosopumilus. The sequence goes on from JAONKT010000001.1 coordinate 52,060, forward strand.
GCTTAGTTGATTTGGCAAGAATTCAAGCTGAAGATGGTGCACACTGTTTGGATGTCTGTGTTGCTACTACTGAACGTTCTGATGAACGTGAATTCATGTTAACTTTAGTAAAAAAATTAAGTCTAGAAATTGATGCTCCTTTGGTAATTGATTCTACTGATCCTGATGTAATTGAATCGTCTGTCAAACAAATTCCTGGCAGACCTATAATCAATTCTATTAATCTGGAGGGCGATGGAAGTAGATTTGAAAAACTAGCTCCTATCATGGCAAAATATGGTTTACCTGCAATAGCTTTGTGTATCGGTCCTAATGGAATGGCAAAAACATCTCGACAGAAAGTTGATACTGCTGAATTACTTTATAAAACTGGTAAAAATTATGGATTAAAAATTGAACAATTTATTTTTGATGTACTTACTTTTACTCTAGCAACTGGGGAAGATGAATTTCTTGATGCTGGTAAAAATACTTTAGATGGAATTCGTCTTGTTAAAGAAAAATTTCCTAATTGCTTTACTACTTTGGGTTTGAGTAACATTAGTTTTGGTTTAATGCCTTATGCTAGAAAAATTCTTAATTCTATATTTTTACATCATGCTGTAAAAGTTGGGCTAGATTCAGCAATTGTAAATGCAAAAGAAATCGTTCCTTATGGTGAAATTGATCCTAAAGAAAAGAAACTTGCTGAAGATTTAATTTTTAATGTCCATCCTGATGCATTAGCAGATTTAATTTCCTATTTTGAAAAAGCAGGGCCTCAAAGTACTGATAAGGCAAAAAAAGTTGATGTTGATCCTAGTTGGCCTCCTGGTAAACGTGCTAATTTTAGAATTGTAAATAGACTCAAAGATGGAATTCAAAATGATGTTGTTTCAGCAATTGCTGACAAACTGGATAAAACTGATTTAATTCAAAATAATGATGGACTTTTGAGCCTAGATCTGCCTAAAGATGTAACACATCCTGGTGCAATTAAGACACTCAATGAGGATTTACTTCCAGCGATGAAGGAAGTGGGTGATAAATTTGGATCTGGAGAATTAATTTTACCTTTTGTTTTAAAATCTGCTGAATGTATGAAGGCCTCTGTTGGTGAACTTGAAAAATATTTAGTTAAAGAAGAAGGAACTAGTAAAGGAAAACTTGTTTTAGGAACCGTTTATGGTGACGTTCATGATATTGGTAAAAATTTAGTCAAAACTATTTTCCAAAATAATGGTTACTCTGTATATGATTTAGGAAAACAAGTCCCACTTCAGAAATTTTTGGAAAAAATTGATGAAGTAAAACCTGACGCTATAGGCTTATCTGCATTACTAGTTTCAACTTCTAAACAGATGAAATTTTTTGTTGAACATGCCCGAAAAAATAACATGACTGTTCCTATTCTTTGTGGTGGAGCTGCAATTAACAGTAATTACATTAATCGAATTGCAAAGGAGGGTGGAATTTATGATCCTGGTGTGTTTTATTGCAATACTATGTTTGAAGGTTTGAAAACAATGGATGTTTTGATCTCTGATGATAAACCAAAACTTCTGGAAGAATGGAAAACAAAATTAGAAAACTGGAAAGAGAAATCCAACACTAGTGTTGATCCTGCCACTCTTCCTAGAAGTAATGTTCAACCTGTTAATCCTCCTAATCCTAAAATTATTGGTGAACCAATTCGTTTAAAATTAGATCAAATCAATATGGATGAAGTTTGGACAATGATTGACAAAAAATCTTTATTCAAATTATCTTGGGGATTGAGAGGAAAAGCTGGTGCAGAATCTGAAGAAGCACATGAACAATTACTAACAGAATGGAAAATTAGATTAATTCGTGACAACCTAATTGAGCCTGAAATTGTATATGGGTATTTCAAATGTCATAATAACGGCCAAAAATTATTAGTTGAAAATCCGTTTGGTGATGATGTAGAATTTGATTTTCCACGTTCTACTCGTCCTGAACATCTGTGTTTAACTGATTATTTTGGTGATGATGATATCGTTGCATTCCAATCTGTAACTGTAGGTACAAAGGTTGCTGATATTTTAGAACAATGGAATGAAGAGGACAAATATTCTGATGCATATTATCTTCATGGATTAGCTGTTGAACTTGCAGAAGCTTTGGCACAATGGGTTAATGAAAAAATTAAATCTGAATTGAAATTGAATAAAGGTGGTCTTCGATATAGCTGGGGATTTCCAAGTTGTCCTGATGTTTCTCAACATCATTTGGTCTGGAAATTATTACAACCTGAAAAGTCTGGAATGACTATTACTGAATCTGGTCAAATAATTCCTGAACAATCTACTGCTGCAATAGTACTTCATCATCCAAATGCACAATACTTTGTAATTTAATTACCAGTGATTTTCTAAATAATCTTTTAATCCATTAAAATCATTGGGTGATGTGATTAGTATGTCTCCTGTTATTTCATGTGTTTTCTTTACTAATTCATCAAATTCTTTATTGTATTCTTCTAACTTCAATCCCAAGAAATCTGCTGATTTTTGATTTTTATCTGATGGAAATAAAATGATTGGAATTATTGAAAATTGTTTTAGATTTTCTGAAAGATTTTGAACTTGTTGAATATTTTGAACGACTTGAGTCATGAATCCTTTGGGTCTTGCTTTGATTTTTTTCTCAATTTTTGCAAAGTTTGGTTTATTTGATATTGAAAGATACAAATCAATTTTTGAATCATATTTTTTCTTTTTTAGATTAGAAACTACTGTGCTTGGAATCATGCCTGAATTTGGAGCTTTTGATTGTGACGGGTCACCCATGAGAATTAAAATTCCTGCAATCCCGATAGATATACAATTATCTACAAATTTTTCAATTTCATCCTCATTTTTATCTCTGACTCTTAGACTTACTGTGATTGGAATATTTGGAATTTCTTCTTTTATAATTTTACCAACTTTTATTGGAGAAACTCTTTCCTGTCCCAATACATTTTCTGTTAAATGAATTGAATCACATTTTTTTGATATGGTTTTAATTTTATCTACAAATTTTTCAATTGATTCCTCTGTATTGATACCTGGTAATATTTTGGGTGGATTGGCTTCATACCGAATTGTCATATTTTCATTTTTTTTAACTTGGTTAAAACCTTTGAATACTAAAACTTCTGTATAGTTGTAGGAAAAAATACAATGCTTTTAGATGATTTAAAATCCATTCTTTCTACTTCTCTTGATCCTGAAATTAAATCTGGTTCCCCTTATAGATTGGCATCCGTACTTGTTGTAATTTATGGTCAATCTCCAACTATCATAATGACTGAAAAACCAAAAAGTATGAAATATCATGCTGGTGAAATTTCTTTTCCTGGTGGCAAACTTGATGCTACTGATTCTGATCTTTTACAAACTGCTTTACGTGAAACTAGTGAGGAACTGGGATTGGATGTCTCAAAGGATAATGTTGTTGGCCAATTAACTCCAGTAATGACTTTGAATTCTGGATTTCTAATCTACCCATTTGTTTCCATATTAAATGAAATTCCTACTCTTACTGCAAATTCTGAAGTTGAAAAAATACTTCATATCCCTTTGAATCCTTTACTTCAAACTATCTCTAAAGATGTGGATCCTAGTCACAATTTGAAGGATGAAATGTACACTTTTGAGTATCAAAATCAAATTGTATGGGGTGCTTCTGCTAGAATATTAAAACAAATTAGAAATACCCTGAGATTCATTTAAAAAGAGCTCATCGTGCCTGAGTAACTATGGCTGCACGCAAGTCCTCTCCAAGAAAAATTCGTCTGCTAAAAAAAACAAAGCAGGCTTCAGCAGTACCAGCTTGGATTATTCTAAAAACCAATCGAACTGTTAGAACTAATCCAAAACGTAGAGCTTGGAGATCAACTGATGTGGAGGTAGGATAGTTGTCTCAAGAATTAGAACGAGTATATACAATTCCTTTGGGCAAAGTGTTGATTTCCCAATCACAACATAGAGCTGTACGTGCTATAAACATGATTAAAGAATTTGCTCAACATCACATGAAAGTTGAAACTATTAAAATTGACGAAGAATTATCACATCAAATTTGGTCTAGAGGCGTTAGAAGTCCTCCAAGAAAAATTAAAGTTAGAATGAGTAAAACTGATGAAGGATATGTTCTTGTTTCTCCATTTACTGATGATGTAGAATCTGTGGCAACTCCTACAAAAGAAACCAAAAAAGTTGAAGACAAAGTAGAACCTGCTAAAGAAGAAGCACCTGCTAAAGAAGAAGCACCTGCTAAAGAAGAAGCACCTGCTAAAGAAGAAGCACCTGCTAAAGATTAAATGTTAAATTTTTCATAAATTTTCTAAAGTTATTTTTCTAAAATGAATAATGATCATCTATGAGATTATTTTTCATTTTAGATTTTATTTTTTTGTTTGAATTGGATTCTGGTAAATCCATTATGATACAAAATACCTTCTTTTCTATAGTATTTGTTAAGTTGTTTTTCATTGATCTATAATGTTTTTCTTTGATTTATCTTCTTCTCTTGATTTTCAAATTTTTTGTCATGATCAAACTTAAATATTTTTTCTGCCTACTATATTTAACAAGAAAATGCCATTATTTGCAGATTTGAGTGATGGAGACTAATGGGATACTTTCTTTTCCATATTTCCTTGTTGTTTTATCACTAGTTTTAGATTAAATCAAATTTTAAGTTCAGGTATTATTCAGTAGAAATGACTATGCCTACGATTCTTGTTTATTGTAAAACATGTGGTAAAAAAGCCAAAGCTGTAGTATTGACCGTACATGATAAGGAATATGATGATTCCATTCAAGGATATCGCCGATATGGTATGGTGAGAGTCATGGAGCACAATATTGGATTTAGAAAAACTTGTTCTGACACTTCACAAATGAAGGCAATAGTGTCTTCTGATTCTAAAGATGATAATGGAGTTATGAATTAAATTATTTTCGTACTTTAAAAATTGATAAAATATATCTATTCTAATTGATACAAGTCTAATTTACAATCTATACTGCAATCTGGGGTATCCCAATCTAGAGTTTGATCTTTTGGAATCATTCCTAATGGATCATAATTATCAAATTTTGTCATTGTTTGAACTGATGATAGCATTACTATTTTAGATTCATCTGATGATGACATGTTAATCTGTGAATTTGACTCACTAGTTATTCCATTTGAAAGATTCTTGATTGAATTAATTACTCCAACTGGTATGTTTTCTCCTCCTGCAACGTATACCATTGAATTTTTGACTGTGTTAGGTGATGCATTTTGGTAAAGCATTTTTAATGAATCTCTTAATGACTCTTCCATACTTTGTCCATCTTTACTTGTAGTTAGAATATTTGTTTCAGAAGAAATTTCTGTTGTTTCAAGTGACTTTACTATATGACTTATTGCAGAGTTTGCGATACCATAACATGCTTTTGCAGTTAAATTTGGATTGCTTTCTAGTAATGAATCATTATCTAAAACAATTGTACATTGAGAATTTTCTCTAACTCTTTTTAGTGCTACACCTGAGTTGAAGATTCTTTCTTTTTCATATTTGAAAGGCATTACTGCAAATGAAATTAGTCCTTTATCAGCTTCTTTACAGATTTCAGAAACAACTGGGGCAATTGCTGAACCTGCTTTTCCAGCTAAATTACTCATTAATACAATTGTAGAATATTGTGAAATTTTTGATTTAATTTCTTTAGATACTTTGTAAGTTGAACCTCTGATTAGTTGAACTGATGGATTAATTATTGAATCTGTGGATATCTGAATTGATTCATTTTCTGATGAGAAATCTTTTGAATCGTTACTGATCATCAAGCAATCAGAATTTAGGGTATTTTTTGCTTCATTAGCCAATTTTGAGCCTACTCCGCCTAACCCTATGACTAATACTGGTTCTTTGACTTGAAAACTCATTCTAATCTTATTCTCTGATTTACATAAAAAACCTTCTTACGTTTTTTTTATCAAATTTTAGATCGAAAAAATTTAGCTTGCGATCTTACCAATTAGTCTTTTTCTTGTAGCATCTATGATTTCAACCATGTATGCATCACCAATTTTGACGTCTTCTTGTACTGCAATAGGTTTGTAAGCATAATTTCTTCCTTTGATGCCCTCTTCTGTGTTTTCATCAAACAGGACTTTTCCTTTCCATCCGATCCATTTTTTGTTGCTTTCTAGGGATATTTTGTTGATCTGTTCAAAAATTACTTTACTTCTTCGTTTAATTTCAGCTGCATCAATTTGTTTTAATTCTGCAGCATCTGTCCCAGGTCTAGCACTATATTTTGATAAATTAACAACATCTGGTTTTGTTTCTTCTAATAGTGCAATTGTTTTTTGAAAATCTTCTTCTGTTTCAGATGGGAATCCTACAATGATGTCTGTTGAAATTGTAAAGTTTTCAAATTTCTCTTTTGTCTTTTTCACAATCTCTCTAAATGTTTGAGATGTGTGTCCCCTTTTCATATCATTTAGTACTTTATCGCTTCCACTTTGAACTGGAATATGTAAAAATTTGAATACTTTATCGTTATCATATGATTCAATTAATTTCTCTTTGATTCTTGGCATATACATTGGATTCATCATTCCTACTCTGATCATAAAATCTTCTTTAATTTCTGAAACTGAATTAACTAATGTTGGTAAATCTGTCCCTATGTCTAAACCATAACATCCGTTATCTGTTGATGTCAACCATACTTCTTTACACCCATCTTTAATTTCAGTTTCAACCTGTCTTACTATGTCTCCTAATCTATAACTTGAAAGATCCCCTTTGGATAATTTAGTCTGACAAAATGTACATTCACTCATACATCCACTTGCAATTTCTACAATCCCTACTGTTGGATTGAGTCTAACTTTAGGTAATCCTACTTTTGACAAATCTGAATCCTCTAAGGCAATTTGTTTTGTACCTGCTAATGTTGAATTAATCACCTCTAGTGTTTTACCTAATGAATTTGGTCCAAGTAAACTGGCATTTTCTGTAAATTTTTCTACATTACTTTTTTCAGCTTTTGGTAAACATCCTGCAACGATTAGTGGTTTTGATTTTAATGACTTGATTCTATGCATCATTTTATTTGCAGTAGTATCTTTTACCGAACAAGTAACTATGAGATTTAGATCTGATTCTGATGAATTTGTTGCCAATGTATGTCCACCATTAACAATTAATCCTGAAATCATTTCTGAATCTGCAAAACTAGCAGAACACCCATAGGCTTCTACAAAAATTTTTGCCATAATTTATCTAAATAGTGAATCGATTTCTTTGTTACTCATTAGTTTTTTTGAAACTACTAGTTCTCTTATTGTTTTTCCAGTTTTTAGTGATTCTTTGAATAGTTCTGCTGATTTCAAATATCCTATTTTTGGAGTAAGCAGTGTTACTATTACTGGACTATTTTCAATATTTTCTTGTAACTTTTGTTTATTTGCTGTAAGTCCATCAATTAGATTTGCAGAAAATATTGGTAAAAAGTTCTTGAGCATATCTGTTGATTCTAATACTGACTTTAACATTCCTGGTAACATTACATTTAGTTCAAATTGTCCACCTTGTGCAGCATATGAAACTGCTGTATCATTTCCAATAATGTTGAAACAAATCATATTCATACATTCAGCTAATGATGGGTTTACTTTACCTGGCATAATTGATGAACCTGCATGAACTGCTGGTATTCCTAATTCTGCTAATCCTGCAATTGGACCTGATGCCATTAGTCTGATATCGTTTGCAATTTTTCCAATTTCTAATGCTAAGTTTCTTAATGCTGCAGATACATTTGCAACTGGAAATTTACTTTGTAAACTAAATTGCATATCTGGCTCTGGTTTCAGTTTTAATTTAGAAATTTTTCCAAGTTCTATAATTGCAATTTTTCTATATCCTTTTGGTGTGTTTGCTCCGTTGCCTACGGCAGTTCCACCCAATGCAACATTTTGTAATTCCTTTTGTGCTGTAATTATATTGTTTTTAGCTTTTGTAATTGATGTAGCGTATGCTGCAAATTCACTGCCTAATGTAATTGGTAATGCATCCATTAGATGTGTTCTGCCAATTTTTTTAAATGATGCGAATTCTTTTGCCTTTTTAGAAAGTGATTTAATCAAAATTTCTATTGCTGGAATTGTTTCTTTCAAGTTCATTAAAATTGCAACATGCATTGCAGTTGGATATGTATCGTTACTTGATTGTGACATGTTGACATGATCATTAGGATGTAAGAATTCGTATTGACCTTTCTTTTTATGTAAAATTTCTAATGCAACATTTGATATAACTTCATTAGAATTCATGTTAAATGCAGTACCTGCACCAGAATTTATCATATCAACCACAAATTCATCAGTAAATTTTCCTGACAATATTTTGTCACATGCTGAAACTATTGCTTTTCCACGTTTTGCATCAATTGCTTTTGTTTTCATATTTGCAACTGCTGCAGATCTTTTTATCATAACAAATGCATCAATCAAATTTTTGTGTGCTGTATTTCCTGTAACATGGTATTGGTTTATTGCCCTACCTGTAAATGCCCCATAATATGCATCTGCTGGAATTTTGACTTTTCCAAGTGAATCCTCATCTAATCGAAATTTCATGTTGACTTTACTTTTTTACTGCTATTATTCATTCCTTTTTCATCTATTCTATCATCATAGAATGATTTTTTTTAATTGATTAGTACTCTAGATCGTTAGCACCATGAAAAAACAGGTTTGATATTTATATTCCTAATTTGGGATTTGTACCATGAATAAGAAAGTTAGTATGCTCTTTACAATTGCAGCAGTAGCTGTAATGGGAGCAACCTTATTCGGAAGCACATACACAAATACCCAAATTAGTGGACAAGGCCTCGACATCAACAAAATGGATGTTGACGTACTTGAACAAATCCACCAAATGGGCGGTTTACAACTTGTAATGCCTCAAGCATTTGCAGAGACTGATTGTGGTGCACTTGCAGATACTGGACGCACTGTCGTCGAGTTTAATCTAACTGGTGAAAGTGTCGAACTTCCAATTATGGGAGGAAAAACTTACAACGCCATGACCTTTAATGGACAAGTCCCAGGACCAACATTAAGAGTTACACAAGGTGACGTTGTACAAATGACACTCGTTATTCCAGCAGATGAAGTAACCGGTCACGGTAACGATATGCACGCATCACAAATGTCAGCAACATACTTTGATTCTGTTAACCCAGGAGAGACAAGTCAATATTGCTACATTGCTGAATCAGCTGGTGTCTTCAAATACCACTGTTCTGGTGTTCACTTAGCAGGTATGGATCAACACGTTCTTTCCGGCATGTACGGAATTGCAATCGTTGACCCAGCTAATGGATACAAGAAATTAATGGTAGAGAAAACTAGCGGCAGCGGTGAATTAGACAGAGTCTTCTACGATGCAGACGCACTCGAGTTCACACTCCAATACAATCAATTGTACCTTACCGCAGATGGTAACTATGATGCCGGCGCAATGTTCGGACATCAAAACACCGCAACTGTAGTTAACGGAATGCAATTCGGTTATGTACCAAACATGGCTCACAACTTACTCGTAATGGGTGATACTGAGAAAAACATCTTTGTTGCACAACCATGGAATGGACTTGAACACAAGCAATACCAATCACAACTCTTGTTTGTTGAAAATGATCAACACGTGAGACTCTTTATTGAAAACCAAGGTAACGAACCAGTTTTCTTCCACATTGTTGGAGAAATTTTGGATAGAGTTGTCCAAGGCAATAGAGTACAATCCGCAGCAACTGAAACATGGATGCTCGGTGGTTCACAAAACATGATTGTTGATTTGGTCTTTGACGAACCAGGTGTATACGCAGCAGTAAACCACGATTATGCAGCAATTTACACTGGTGCAGCAACAATCTTTGTTGCAGGTGACCCATTTGGCTTGAACCCAGTTCTAGTCGATGCAGGTATCCTTGAAGCCCCAGTGCCATCTTATGCATATGCATTAGGTAACCCAAGCAGTGCAGTTCCTCCAGTAGGAGTTAACAGTATTGCTCACCCTGCAATTAACATTCATGGTTTAATGACTGACGAAGTCGCTTCTGAGTTACAAGACAATGGTGCAATTCCACTCTGGGAAGTAATTCCTGTAGTAGCTGGAATCCTCACTGGTCAATAAACTATAATATTTTTTCATTTTTTTGATTTTTTTAATGAATTATATGCCGCATTTTATTTTGGACTTTATTGAGTTTTGAAGATTCTGTACTTGTCTGTGATGAAGTAGATCCTGTATTAACAAAAATTTTGACAGACAACGGTCTAAAAATTTCTTATGAGCCAGAAATTACTCCTGAACAAATTTTAGAAAAAATTTCCACTTTCAATATTATAATTGTAAGAAGTAGAACTACAATAACAAAAGAAATGATTGACAAAGCTGATAATTGTAAAATAATTGCACGCGTTGGTGTTGGATTAGATAATGTTGATCAAGAAGCTGCTAAAGCAAAAAATATTCGTGTAATTAATGCCGTGGAAGGTGCAATGAATGCCGTTGCTGAATTAGTTTTAGGTTTGATGTTATCTTTGGCAAGACAAACTGCTAGAGGAGATAGAGCAATACGTGATGGAAAGTGGCTCAAAAAAGAACTAAAAGGAACTGAACTTCGTGGAAAATATTTGGGAATTATTGGTTTAGGAAATATTGGAAAAAGATTGGCTAGACTTGCACGTGCACTTAACATGAATATTATTGGATATGACGTAATGCCAATTGATGAAGAATTTGCAAAAGAAGTTGGTTTGATGAAAGCTGATTTGAATACATTGTTACAAAGTGCAGATTATGTCTCTATTCATGTTCCTTTATTGGATTCTACACATCATCTTTTAGATGCAGAAAAAATGTCCACAATGAAAAATACTGCAAAAATTATCAATACCTCTAGAGGTGGCGTTGTTAATGAGGATGCATTGTATGAGGCAATCAAAAATGGCACTTTAGGTGGTGCTGCTTTGGATGTATTTGAAAAGGAACCTGCTACTGGAAATAAATTAGCAGAACTTGATAACGTAATTTTAACTCCTCATATTGGTGCTCAAACTAAAGAGGCTCAATCTTTGGCTGCAAACGTTATTGGAGAGAAAATTATCCAAATTCTTCGTGGTGTAATTTAGTTTTAATTCCCATTCTCTGCCTAACTTCTAAAAATATTCAAAAAAATTGACCTATACGTGATTAATTATCGGCTCTTTGATTTTAACCCCTTTTTTGAGGTTAAAATTTGTGTTAAAAAATAAAAATGCCATTAATATCAAATCTGAACCTTTGATGTATTTGCCTAATGTAAATTCCTTGATGAAAATATCTCTTGGATTGATCTTCTTTACTATGCTTTCTACTGTACTTGTTTATGCTGAAACCTCTTTTGATGTTCCTTACACTGCTACTGGTTTGAATGTTATTGGAATTGAATCTGATAATGAATCTGTGTCTTTAATTTTCTCTGTTAATGTTACTGATTTGGATAGCAAATTATCTGTTGTTTTGGATCGTTCTTTCTTTGATTCAGTTTACAATAAACTTCCTATTGATTATATTGTTTTAGCTGATGGTGATTATGCTTTGTTTGAAGAAATTGAAATAAATTCTTTAAGTCGAACTTTGAATATTACAGTTCCTTCAGGAACTGAAGAATTGGAAATTCTTGGTTCCATCCTTGATGATTCATTCCCTATTGTTTTAGTTGATACTAATGAAACTTCATACTTCAAAACAGCAGCAGACAAAGCAGCAGCAGACAAAGCAGCAGCAGACAAAGCAGCAGCAGACAAAGCAGCACAAACACAATGTGGCCCTGGTACTATTCTACAAAATGATTCATGTGTTCTTGATGAAAGATGTGGCCCTGGTACTAGTCTTGAAGATGGAGTATGTGTTTTGGACTCTGTCCCCGTAACATCTTCATCATCTGGAAGTAGCAAGGATTTGATTATGGGTGTTACAATTGCGTTTGTAATTGCTGGAGTGATTGGAATTCTTCTAGCACTTGTTGCTAGAGCTAATAGAAATAAAAATTAGTTACAGGACAATTCTTGATTCTTCATAATTTGATCTAATTCAAATCCTGAAATTTGAATATTGTGTGAATATGGAATTATTCCTGCTATTGGTGTATGAATACTTACAATGACTATGAATTTGTTAGGATCCACCCTTATTTCCCCTCCGTCAAATTCGTAATCTAATGTCATGAACATGTGTTGAGTCGATTGAAAATCATCCGTTAAAAAAACTCCTTTTTTTAGAATTGACGATTGTGATTCAATTACTGTAGATTCAATTTCATACGTTCCAATGTTTTTTGCATTATAAAATGATCCAATTTGAAATTTTTGAAAACTTGTAGAAAATGGCATTGGGTTGCAGAATTCAACTTCTCCATTATTTGACATTGCAAAAAAAGAAAATCCTTCTGAACCACTCCATTTGTATTGTAATTGTTCTGCTCCAACTATGTTTATTCCCGAATATGCAAATGGAAAAATTATGACTAAAATTGCAATTATCGTCACAATTGAATATTTATTCATATTTCATTATCCCTTTCAATTGAAAATGAAATGATTTTTTCATCTATTAGATATTTAAGATTATTAACAAACATTTGATCTGATATCGTACCCATTACCCATCCTTTTCCAATACTTTTGACCCACTCTGGAATATTTAATTTATCGATATTTTTTTCTGTTAATTCAAATGGTATCTCAATCAATTTTTTATCTACAATATTTTGAAACCCACTAATCAACATCCCATCTGTAAATTCGCCGTTAATCCATTTTACTACCACTGGTTGCATTGCTTCAGAAATGCACATATTATCTGAATCTATCAAGTTAAATTCTGCAGTAGTTTGCAATCCTAAATATTGTACATCTATGAAATATTTTCCTAATGGAAAAATATCTTTTTCAAATGCATGTAAAGATGGAATTGGATTTGATAATTTTTCTATTGGTATTGGAATTGCACTACTTTTTCCACCTGAACCATCTCTGATATGGATTATTGCCGGTTCTCCTGTTACTTCTGAAACTTCAATTGAATATGTTAATCTCTCACAATATGTGTATGTTGTTTTTTCCATAATGATTGAAATTTCTGGTTCTGCATATGATGAAGTTACTATCCCTGTACTTCCGATTAATATCATGAATAATAACACCTTTTTTGATATCATGAATTTGAGATTTTATTTGATCAATAAAAATCTGAAATTTGTACTCAGAAATCTTTTTTAGCAACTTTATCTTAGATTATTCATAGCGTTTTCTGCGGAAGCATATCTTTGAGTTGATGTTAATTCATCACTCAAAGAGATTTTTACTGGTTTAGCTTTGCTTAGAAATTTATCTCTCTTTTTCTGATTATTTCATAAATTTTATCTATATTTTAGCCAGATTTTACCATCTTGGATAGATTTTCTGAAATCAGTTATTATAGGGGATTTTTTAATTCATGTTATGCCTAGTTATCAAGATCAAACATGGATTAGACTTTGGAAAGAGAATGCACCAGAATTACGTTCTCGTGTAATTGGATGGCGTAAACAAAATGCAATTACCCGTATTGATAGACCAAGTCGTTTGGAAAGAGCTAGAAGATTAGGTTACAAAGCAAAACAAGGTATTGTTGTTGTTAGAATGAGAGTTGGTACTGGTGGTATGAGAAAACAAAGACCTACTGGTGGTAGAAGACCAAAACATCTTGGTGTTACTCGAATTAAAGCTGATGATGATATGAAAACTGTTGCAGAACGAAGAGTTCTTGAACGTTATCCTAACATGAAACTTTTGGGTTCTTACTATATCTATAAAGATGGAAAACACTATTGGTTTGAAGTTATTTTAGCTGACCCATCTCATCCTAGAATTGCACAGGATAAGGAATTAAACAGACGAGTACCTCAACCTGCATAAGATTGAAATCTATTGTTATTCTTTTAGTAGTAATATTTTTTGTAGTAACTCCTGTTTATGGGCAATTATTGTCTGATGCAACTGGTCTTATCAACAGACTTGAAATACAAACTTCTGGTTACACATTTGAAATAAAATTAACTTCTAACTTTGATCTTGAAAATTTTGTTTTTGATAAGGACCAAAAACAACTAACTTTGTATCTTGAAAGTGGTCTGGATGATAATTTGGGTGAAATAATAATTCCAAAAGATCTGTTAAGTGGAGATTTTACTTTTTATCTAAATGATGGTGAATTTTTCCCCAAAATCCAATCTAACAAATTAATTAATTTTATCACTCTTGAGTTTTCTGGTTCAGGAACTAATGTTGTAAAAATTATTGCTACTGAGTATCTAGATGGGTCAATTGAACCTATTTCTGATGATGTTGAATCTCCTATTGAATCTGCATCATCTGATGATTATTTTATTTTGTTAATTGTGGGTGGGATTGTCGTTGTTGTTATAATTCTTGTTGCAGTCAAAATTCTAAAAAATAAAACTTAGTTTAATCTTCATTAAGTAATTGCTGAATCATTCCATCAATGTGTCCTGTTTGACCAAATGATACGTCTCTTAGAATTCCTTTTCTATCTACCAAAATTGCTGATGGTGTACCTTGCAGTGAAAAGTTTTCAAATGTTTCAGCAGAATATTCTTTTGATTTCATGTGGTCTTTTACTCTTTGAATTATTGAATTTCTATAATCTTCTGGTTGTGAATCAAACTCTGGTATCTGTGGATAAATAAACTCCAATATTTTTTCTTGAGTAATTTCACCTTCACTTTTTGTTAAATTATCCATTCCTATTGGAAATGGAATTTTAAAAGATAATTTACTCCCTTCTTGCAATTGGCCATACTGTGCTAATGCACTTTTTGTTTCACCTACTACTTCCCCTGTTTCTACAAGCATTTTCAAATTATCTAAATTATTTTTATCAAAATCTTCAAATGCTGTCGCAAGTCCTAATACTCTTACTCCTTCATCCTTATATTTATCATAAATTTTAATTGCATCTGGAATTGCACCCATAAAACATCCTGGACAATTTACTTGAAATACTTCTAATAACACAATGTGATCTTTTTCTTGATCAAAATTTGTTGGAGCCCCTTGCACCCAGTCTGAAACTCCAAAGTTTGGTGCTTTTTCACCTATTTTTACTCCCATATCACTAAGTAAATTTTTTTACGATAAATACATACCTCTAGATTTTTTTAATTCAGTCTTAAGTAGGCTAATATAGAACACAGAAAATTTCACAGTAAATTGCAAGCAGTAACTGATGAACGACTCGCCCTTTTTGCAGAAATGGAATCAAAATATGAAAATAACGATACAGATTATTTTGTTTCTCTTTTGACTCATTCTGATTATGTGGTTCGAACTAGAGCTACGTGCATTTTAGTTGATTTTGGTGGTGAGGATAAAATCCCTCATATTGCTCATGTTTTGAAAAATGATGACAATGAATTAGTTCGTCATGAAGCTGCTTTTTCACTTGGCCAAATGTCTTATTCTGCGGCTATACCTCCATTAATTGATTCAACTCTAAATGATCCTAGTATGTTTGTGCGTCACGAAGCTGCAATTGCTTTGGGTGTAGTTGGAAATAAAGAAGCAAAAGAGACTTTACAAAAAGCATTAAACGATCCAGAGACACCTGTAGTAGAATCTGCAGTTGTTGCTTTATCTAATATTGAATTTATGGAAACTTTAAGTAAGAACGAAAAATTTGCTAAATTAACAGGTGGATGAGATGAATCTTACATATGGTGTAATTACAGTTGTTGGAGTTTTAGTTGCAATATCTTTAGCTCTAATTATGGCTGATCCAAATCAAACACCTGAATCTCGTGAACTTGCAATTCCTGAAAATAATATTGCTCAAATTGAAGAAGACCTAACTAAACTCTCAGTTAATCCTAGTTTGTTAACTAGTACAAGTAATGTTGGTGACTCACTAGTATTCGAAATTGAATTTATGGATGATGATGGTAATATTGTTGATCATGTCAACTATGACGTCTTTGCAACTCAAAATTCTAATTCAATTCTTTCAGATTCTGCAGCACATCGTCACCCTGGAAAATACCCTGTACATGAAACTAGTACATTAGATGATTCTATAATTGAAATCCAAGTAATTGTTCAAGGTTTAGGACACGGTGATGACATTTATGGTCCTAAAGGTATTGAAACTGATTTTAGTTTAATTCCTGCAGTTTCTGCACAAACTGCAACTAGTACTGAAATTAAAACTGCAGATAATTCTGGCATGAGTATGGATTGTCAAGCATCATTAGATTGTTACACTCCTAGTATTGTTACAGTAAGTGTAGGTGATGTAGTAACTATGATAAATTCTGATTCTACTGCTGCAATGCATTCATTCACAGCAGGTACTGTTGATGGATTCACTCCTTCTCCAAGTGGAACATTTGATACTGGTATAATGAGTGCAGATGATACTTTTGAATGGACTCCAGAAACTTCTGGCGAAGTGCCATACTACTGTTTACTCCACACTTGGATGCAAGGAACAATTATCGTAGAGTAATTTTTTACACATTTAATACTTGAAATTTATTTTATAATTTATGACAACTACTGTTAGTAATTCTCCCAAATTTCCTTGTGTTGATTGTCATACTGATTGTTGTAAGGAATATACTATTTTTGTTAATGCTCATGATGTTTATCGACTTTCTAATGGTTTGAAATGTAAACCTGAAAC
Organism: Candidatus Nitrosopumilus sp.; assembly: GCA_028377625.1. Taxonomy (GTDB): domain Archaea; phylum Thermoproteota; class Nitrososphaeria; order Nitrososphaerales; family Nitrosopumilaceae; genus Nitrosopumilus. The sequence continues at coordinate 68,849 of JAONKT010000001.1, forward strand.
TTTTTTGGAGTTAATTGGTGCTAAAGATTATTCTCTTGGAATTAAAGTTGAAGAAGGTTTGGTAGACCTTGCTTTGAAACAAAAAAATAATGCATGTGAATTTCTTGAAGAAACTGATGGAGTTTTTAGATGTACAGTTAATGATTTCAAACCAGGTGTGTGCAAATCATATCCATTTGAAATGGAAAATGGCAAATTATCTCAAATGAGTGATATTATGTGCCCTACTGATTGGGATCTTACTGGTTTTAAAGAAATGATGGTACCTCATTTACAAAAAGATGAATCTGAATGGAAGTTTTATGATCAACTAGTAAAGGAATGGAATTCAAAACATGAAGGGGAATCATTATCCATATTTCTAAAATTTATGTTAAATCAAGTTGAATTATCTCTTAAAGTGCAATAACTTTACTTCCTTCTTCTTTTGATTCAAATTTGTAAATCTGTTCAACGTTTGAATCTTCAAAAATTTCTGCATCGTGAGTGATGATTAAAAATTGCATTGGTGTTTGTGAGTTTGAAATCTCTGTTAATTGAGATAATACTCTAACCAATGATTTCTTCCTTTCAGCATCAAGATGTGTTGTTGGTTCATCAAGTATCATAAGATTTAGGTTTGATGAGCCTAGTAAACTTGCCATTCCCAATCGTAATGCTAATGCCACGCTTACCTTTTCCCCTCCACTAAGTGATTCTAATTCTAGAACCTCTGTTTTTGAATAACAGGCAATTGATACATCTCTGGCTTTTTCTGATAATGCAATTCTTTGAATTTTTGTATTTAGAAATGATAGATATTCTGAAGCTTTAACTGAAATTGAATTTAATGCCCATGATCTTAAGCTTGTTGCAACAGAACCGTCTCTGCTGAAAATATTTGTTTGAACTTTATCTAATTTTGAAACATATTTTTTTACTATTTTAAGTTCTAAAATTACTTTTTCAATTGTTTCTATTTGTCTTTTGGCTTTATCTATCTTCTCTAAAATTCCCCCTATCTGTTGATCCATTTGAGATAAACTGGTTTGTTTTTCTGATATTTTATTTTTAAGATTTAAAAATTCTTTTTCACTGAATCCTTTTGTATCTACTTCTAATTTTAAAATATTTTCAAAAATCACTTTCGAATGATCATCAATTTGTGATATTTCTTTTAAATCATTATTGTTCCTCATTGGTAATTTTGCTTTTTGAATCTCAGCCTCTTTTTGAATTTCCATTAATTCCTGTTTTGTGTTTATTGAATGTGCTCTAAGAGTTGCTTCTGCATCTCTTGTTTTTTGTAATTTTTCTAAAAAGTCTTTCTTCTTTTGAGTATACATGTCTCGTTCTTTTTCTTTTAGTTTGATACTTTCTTGTAATTTGATTATCTCTTCTTTGATATGTTCTTCTTGAAAAAATGGATTTAATTTTTCTACAATTGAATCACACACTGGACATTTGTTATCTTTTAATTGTAATTTTGATGCAAGAATTTGTTTTTCTTTTAAAGATGCAATTTGACTTGTCATTTCTTGAATTTTTCTTAATGTGTCCTCTACTGCTTCTTCAACTTTCTGGATTTTTGACTCAAAATCAACTTTTAGTTTAATTTCCTCAAAACACCCTTCACAATCACGTATTTTACGCTCATTTTCACTAATTTTTTGCTGAATCTCTTTCATTGTTTCTTTAACATATCTTATTAGCTCATCTTTTCGTAATTCTAATTGCTTGATTTTGTCAACTTTTGGTGTTTCAAATTCTAATTTTTTTTGCAATTTTTTTAATTCTTCGTGAATCTGTTTTTGCTTTCGTTCTAGTTGGTTTTTTTCAGGTTCTGCTTCTTTTATCTCAATATGTGATCTTTCAAGATCTCGTTCTAAAATCTCAATATGTGTATCATCATATCCTAAATCTGTTTTTATTTTTTCACGAAATTCTTTTGTTACTTTTTTCATGGATTCAGATGCCACATCTAATTTGTCTATTCCAATTATAGCATTGAGTAATTCTTTGAATTCTTTTGGTTTTGCATTAATTATTGAATTTAATTCACCTTGTTGAACAATTGATGCTATTTTTAATTTCTCAAAATCCATGCCTATTGTTTTTTCAACTTGTTCTGTCATTGATTCTCCAAATTGTTTTCTCTCTCCTGCTGCAATTTCTACTCTGCCCTCATTAGTTATTTCAGAAAATGTTGCAACTAAGCCCCCTTTACTATCAATTTTTCTTACTGTTTCATACTGTTTACCATTTATTGAAAATTCTATTTTTGAATAACCCTGGTTTGAACCTCTTTTAATCAATCCTTTGTTTGATTTTCTTGTATGTTGTCCAAATAATGAAAATGTAATTCCATCTATGATGCTTGATTTTCCTGCACCGTTTTCTCCTACAAAAATTGTTACTCCTTTTTCAAACTCTAATTTTGTTTCTGAATGTGCTAGAAAATCTCCTAATTCAATTGAAGTAATCATTGTTTTTCCTCTTTTTTGAATTTTTCATAATCGTGTAAAATTATTTCTAACGCTTCATTCATTCCATCTGTTGTTAGTGTCGGTAGGAGTTCTTTAATTGCAAAATCTGCATCTTTTTCTGAATCTAATATTTTTGCTGAAAGTCTAAATATTTCATCTTCAATTACACTTGGTCTATCTAGAAATACTGATGAATCTGATATCTGCTTTGTAGTAATTTTCCAAAAACATCTTAGTGATAATGCATTTAATCTGGCAATTTGTGCCTGAATTTGGTCTGTTTCTATCTCTTCGCCTTGTATTTTTACTTCAATAATTGGTTTTTTTGTAAGATTACTGATTTTTTCTATGATTTGATCAATTGTTTTTGGTAATTCTTTGTATTCTGTATCAAATGAAAATTGAGGTCTTGTGTCTAATTCAATCCATTTTGGTACTGCTTCATCTCCTGAAATATCTACCTCAAAAAAACCTTTTTTGATATCCTTAATTCCTTCACTAGTTGTTAATTCAATTGAACCTGGATATGCAATTGGACCTTTTAGATGATTGAATTGTTTGATATCTTTATCATGTAAATGTCCCATTGCATAATATGTGAAATTTTTTGGTAAATCTGTTGACTGTAACTCTCCTGCAAATTTGTTAAATTCTGTAATTCCTTGATGTAGTACCAATATTTTATGTCCTGCAAATTTTTCTACACTTTTATCTAGATTTGAAAATACTTCTTCGTATTGAGACATTTCTGTTTTTCTAATTTTGTCTAATCCTGCTAACATTATTCCTTTGTATTCTATTGGCTTGCCATTGCCTATGTATTTTGAAAATCCTAAATTATGGTAGATGTATGGAATTGGTGTTGTTCTAATTCTACTGATATCATGTTCACCTAAAATAAAAAATGAATCTATGTTATTTTCTTTTAATCTTTTTAATGCATTTCCCATTTGTACTATTGCAGTTCCATTTGGATTAGGCACATGAAAAATATCTCCTGCAAAAATTACAAAATCTATATTATCTTCAATTGATTTATCGATTGCTTGATTAAAAACATCATACACATCTTCCTCCCTTTCATTGGAACCATATTGAACTAATCCCAAATGTGTATCTGAAATATGTGCAAATAACATTAGTCTAATAACAAATCTTTTTGAACTAATCCTTGTGTAGATTCTACTCCGACATTTTTCATTTTATCTGCCTTTATCCAAGCTTTAGTTGCACTTTGATCTGCTCCCATTTTCTTTTCTTTGACTTCTTCAACATGAACCATTGATGGTAAATTCGTCCATTGACCCACAAGAACTGCATCTCCTACGTTTAATGACGTCAATTGTGATATCAATTCACGACTAGTTGACTCTGTGGCTGAGGCTATTTGTCTTTGATCATCTTCTTGAATGATTTTCATTATTGCAAATGAGCCCATCTGGCTGAGGATGTTTAAATCTACACTACGTGGTCTTTGTGATACTATTGCTAAACCCACTCCAAATTTTCTTCCTTCTCTTGCAATTTTTGCAGCCCAATACTTTGCTGCAGTATCGTGATCTTTTGGAATGAATACGTGTGCTTCTTCAAGGATTATGAAAACTGGTTCAAAGAATTTGTAATCTTTTTGTTTCTTTGATTTTCCATGTTTTGCTATAGTTGCATTTTTTCTATCTTTTAGTAATTGCTGTAAATAAAATCCCATTGCTACATTTGCTTGTTTTTCTGATAATTCTGAAATGTTAATGATGTTTGTACATCCTTCTTTAATGTAGTCCATTGGATTTCCAATTTCTGGATCTAAAATATCATCAAATCTTCTTTGTGCATCTTCTATGATGTCTTGTACTCTGTATGCTGATGTTCTAATTTCTTTTAATTTTTTATCTTCAGAATTTACAAGTAAATCTACTTCATATTCTAATTTATTCCAAAATTCTCCTGCTTCCTTTACTTCTTGAGTAAATGACATTCTTAAAACTCGTTGTTGTACATCTGCATTTTCCCTAATTTCTAATACTTCTGAAAATTGATCTGCTTCAAGTAATCTTGGATTAATTTTTGCATCAATCACATTAACATTTGGAATATTCAACGTTGTGTAGTCATTGTGATAATCAAAAATTATTACTGTTCCTTTTACTTCTGAAATTTTTTTTGTAATTAATGAAACTAAATTACTTTTACCCATTCCAGTCATAGCTAGAATTCCTAGATGTCTTGAAACTATTCTGTCTAGATTAATTTTAGCTTCGATTTTTTTATTTCGTAACAAATTTCCAATTTTTAACCAACCGTCTTTTTTTGGACTGAAAATTTCTTCTAAATCCTGATTTGTTGGTTGTGTAATTTGTGTGCCTGGAATTGGTGGAATTGCAGGAATTATTGACTGACCTCTGCGTAAATTCTCTAAAAATCCTAAAATTCCTATGTGTGCTGTGAATGTTTTATCTCTCTTATTGATATCTGCAATTTCTGTACTTTCTTCTGCTTCATGAAAATTTCTGACATCTGTAAATGCTGCACTTGATACTGATGATCTCTCAACTAATCCTAAAATTTCTCCTTCGTCAATACTAATTTTGATATATTCCCCAACTGATAATGATCGTGATGTAATTGCCGTCACTGATGTAGGTTTTGATTCTCCAACAACAAAACCTAAACTCATCCTAATACCTCTCTTGAACCAATTTCATTACTCAATCCTAACAAACTAACCATTTTACCAAGTTCTTTGTCTGATATTTTACAGTTGTTGTGTGCAAGCTTTAGTGCATATGGATATCCGCCTACACTGGTTTTAAACAGTTTATTCATTATTGATTTCACTTCATCATTATCATGTTTTCCTCCTAAAAATTCTAATTTGATAATTGGTGTTGAATCACTTAATCTTACAAATGTTGATGAGATAATTTTATCTGGTCCATAATTTCTTTCTACAAATATTTCACTAAAACCTGGACCGTTTGTTACATGATTGTAATAAAAAATATCTCCTGCAAGTGATCCTAAATTCTCAAATTGTTTTTTTGTATTTGATGTTTTTGCAATAAAAATAACATTTCTTTTTTTATTCATTGTTCTAACAACTTGTGCATCTAGTGCTGATTGTCTTGTCATAAATTGAGAATGTAGTGAACCATCCATTAAAACTAAATCTACTTCGTCTACTGTTTTTTCACATGCATCAATCTCCATTTTACTTGCAATCCTTGAAAGATCCGTGTCTGAACCTAATCCTGAATCATGAAGATCAACAAGGATATCTCCATCAGATTTTATTGAAACTGCTGTAGTTGCCCATAATTCAATGCCTTGAAATTTTGTATTGTTGAAACTACTATCAATACCTGCTGTGATCACCTCTTCTTTAGTAGGCGTGAAATCATTCCAATTTGCCTGTGCTTTATGTAAAATTTGTTCAAATTTAGGACCTTTTAGAATCGATAACATTTTTTCTCTATTAATAATGGCATCTTTGTAAACTGTATTGAGCACAACAATACTTGGTATGTTTGAATAAAATCTTTAGGTTATGTTGATATTTGACAAAGATGATCCATTAAAACAACTTTATCCAATCTTACCTTTCAAAATCACTTTTTCATCTGAATTTGATGGAGTGGTTCTATCAATGTATTTTATTTGATACCACTCTCCAATATGGATAATTTTATTATCAATTTGACGTGGAATTTTGATTTGTACTTCAAATATGTTTGTGTTAGGTCCTGTTTCAATCAAATAATTGGAGTTAGCATCAAATTTTGGATTTGCAAGAGTAGTTTTAATTCCTCCTTCACTTCTAAATTCTAATTGACTAATTGAAATTCTATCTTCATCTCTGGAATCTCTATTTGCATCTGGTTCATACAGTCTAAGGATAAACTCACGTCCAATTTTTGAACCTTCTCCAGAAGTCTCAATTTCAGCAAATGTTTTTGTTAATGGAATTGACTTTACTCGGATACTTTGTTCTCCTGATAGATTGGATTTGTCTAAATATTTTATCAAAACAACGTCGTCTTGACTTAGTTGTTTACCATTAATTGTTTGAGGTAATTTTAATTTTAGATAAAATTTACCTGTATTATATCCAGTTTCAATCATCTTTTCAGGCCCTTGAATTGAAATTCCATTTACTGTAAATTCAAAAAGCCCTTCAGTCGATACTACTTCCATCCCTCGATGCGACAAATTCAAATCATGATCTGTAATGTACAAATTTACTACAGACATGCTTGATGCTGGAACTGTTGTAATCTCAAAATCTGTTTTTATTGTGTTTGTATCTTGTAAAATTCCTCTTTCTTGCATTTTATCTTCAGTTTCTGATTTTACACATGCTGGCATTCCGTTTGTTCGAATAACTAACTCTAATTCATCTCTACAGAGAATATTTTCTGGTGAAATTCCATCTTTCATTTGCTTTCTTGGAGATTCTGTTTCTGCATTTATAGGACACATAAATGAAAATATCCACAAAAATGTTATTCCTAAAATTATTTTTTTATTAATTAACACTACTACAGTGATTCTCTTTTTTATTTTAAACTATCATTAATTAAGAGAACTTTTCTATTCTGATCATATGAAAAAAATTGGTTTATTGGGTTGTGGTGTAATGGGTACTCAGATTGCACTTGCAATTGATTCTGGTAAAATTCCTGGAATTTTGACACATGTTTATGATGATTCAAAAGATGCATCTTCTATACTTGTTTCAAAATTAAATAACAAGCCAGTAATTGTAGAGAATTCTCATTTACTATCTTCACATTCTGTAAATATTATAGTTGAAGCAGCATCTCAAAATGCAGTAAGGGATGATGGATTAAGTATTTTACAAAATAAACGTGATTTTATGATTATGAGTGTGGGTGCATTATTGGATGAATCTATTTATGATATTTTATATGATGCATGTGATCATTTTAAAAAAACAATTTATCTTCCATCAGGGGCAATTGCTGGATTAGATGGTTTAAAATCAATTAAAGATGAATTAGAATCTGTATCCATTACTACGATAAAACATCCTCGTTCATTAAAGGGTGCAAAATTTTTTGAAACTTCTGAAATTAATTTGGATTCAATTAATTCTCAAACTATTATTTTTGAAGGAACTGCACGTGACGCAGTTTCACTATTCCCTACAAATGTCAATGTAGCTGCACTTGTATCTTTATCTGGAATTGGCAGTGATAAGACATCAGTAAAAATTATAGCTGATCCTGATACTGAGAAAAATACTCATCATATTGAAGCAATAGGAAAATCTGGAAAAATGACTTTTACTATTGAAAATATGCCAGATCCACAAAATCCTAAAACCAGTAAATTAGCAATTTTATCTGCAATTGAAACCTTGAGACAATATTGCTCAGATGACATTCAAATTGGTACATAAATGGCAAAACTTGCCACCTTTAGAGAATCTATAGAAGATTATAGACTATTTCATATTCTTTAAATTTACATATATTCAATTTTTTTCGATAATGCTAGTTCAAGATACTTCATTTCTAAAAAATGAGATTATGCGATTGAAAAAGGAAAAGGATGTTGTAATTTTAGCTCATAATTATGAAATTCCTGATGTTCAAGATGTAGCTGATTTCACTGGAGATTCACTTGGATTATCTCGATTGGCTGCTACTGTTACTCAAAAAACAATTTTATTTTGTGGAGTTCATTTTATGGCAGAAACTGCTGCAATTATTAGCCCTGAAAAAAGAGTTCTTTTACCTTCTTTAGAAGCTGGTTGTTCTTTATCTGATTCAATAACTGTTGATGAACTACGTAATTGGAAAAAACAACACCCTAATGCAATTTCTGTAGGTTATGTTAATACTACTGCTGAAATAAAATCTGAACTTGATTATTGTTGTACTTCATCTAATGCTGTAAATGTTGTAAAAGCAATTCCTGAAGATAAGGAAATTTTATTTTTACCTGATATGTTTCTTGGTTCTTATGTTGCAAAAATGACTGGAAGGAAAAATATGCACATTTGGGCTGGTGAATGTCATGTACATGCTGGTATCACTCCTGAAGATGTTACTAAAAAATTAAAATCAATGAAGGATGCTGAGTTTGTTATTCATCCCGAATGTAGTTGTACAACACCTATGATGTATGATGTTGCTGATGGTAGTTATGACGATAACAAAGTTTCTATTCTTTCAACTGAAGGAATGTTAAATCATGTAAGTAAATCTAAATCCAAAAATTTTGTCGTTGCAACTGAAACTGGAATCTTGTATAGAATGAAAAAACAAAATCCTGATAAAACATTCATACCTGCTTCTGAAAAAGCTGAATGTCAATATATGAAAATGATTACTCTTGAAAAAGTGTATGATGCACTAGTACATGAAAAAAATGTTATCACTGTACCAAAAAAAATTGCTGATAAAGCACGTTTAGCAATTGATAGAATGCTTGAAATTAGTTAGTGTGTGATATTTTGGTAGGATTATTTAGTAAAACTCCTGAAGATATTGCTTTTAAAAAAAATATTGAACAATTTAAAAAATTTAAAAAACTTGTGAAAGCAAAAAAATACCCTGATGCCTTGAAATTAGGCTTGGATTATTTGGAAAAAGTTCCTTACAATCATGACGTATTATTTACTATTGGAGGAATATATTATTTGAACAATAAATTTCGTACTGCCATTTCTTTTTTTGATAGGGCACTTGAAACTGGGGATTCTGATGTGGAAGTTTTACTTATGAAGGCATATTCTCATCAAAAATTACAAGAGAATAAAATTTCATTTGACTGTTGTAAAAAAATTCAAATTCTTGATCCCAAAAATAAACCAGCATCTAATCTACTTGCTGAATTAAATTCTTAAATTTCTAAACTAACATCTATTCCTTTTACTGAATTAGTAATGCTTCCAATTGAAATGATATCTACTCCTGTTTTACCATATTTTGATATGTTTTTAGAATTAATTCCTCCGGATGCTTCTATCAAAATATTTTTTCGTAATTTTTTATCTTTCAGAATTTTAATTGTTTTAATGATTCTTGCTGGTGAAAAATTATCTAACATGATTATTGTTGCTCCTTCTTGAGCTGCAAGAACTGCATCTTCTGTATTTTCAACTTCAACTTCAAATTTTTTATATTTTTTTTTAGTTTTTTTAATTAGTGATGGTAAAGATTGTTCTACTGCTATATGATTGTCTTTAATCATCACCATTTCATCTAATCGTAATCTGTGTTTTTTACCTCCACCAATTTCTACAGCTTCTTTATCAAAATATCTTAATCCTGGTGCTGTTTTTCTTGTTGCATACAATTTTGTTTTATTTGGAATTTTTTTTACAAGTTGATTTGTTTGTGTTGCAATTCCACTCATTCTTGTTATAATGTTTAATGCTGTTCTTTCACATGTTAAAATTTTATCTGCATTTCCTGAAATTTCCATAATACTTTGATTTGGTTTAATTTTTGAACCATCTTTAGAAATGATTTTTACTTTACATCCTTTGATAGCAAAAATTTCTTTTGCATATTTCGTGCCTGCTATGATGGCATTCTCTCTTGAAATGATTTTTACTGATATTTTCTTTTTTGATAATAATTCACTTGTAATGTCACCTTTACCTATATCTTCTGCAAGAAATTGTTTTAATTGTTTTTTTGGATTAAATGACAATATTATGATTAAATGTTAATATGATTTTAAAGATTTATAATTTTTTTATGTTACTTTGATTGCATATTTGCCTTTTTGAGTAATAGCTAAAGTTTTTGAAATTTCTGAATTTGTTGGGTCTACTACTAATACAACTCCATTCCAATCTGGTGTTAAGTCTGATGATTTACAACCTGGACAAACTTTTTCTGTTGTTACTCTTTTGCATTTTCTGCATGCCATTTCCCTAGCCATTTTAACTAGCCTCTACTTTTGCTTCTTTTGTTTTTTCGCCAGAGCTATTTCCTTTTTTAATCTCTTCAGCAATCCATTCATCTGCACCAAGGAATGGTTGTCTACAAGTAATTCCAATTTTGCCCATCGCTGCAGCTTTTCCTAATGAGACTGCAGTAATTCTTGCACGAAGTGTGGAACCAACTTTTAATGTTCTGCCACTTTGATTAGCTAAAATTAATCCTGATTTTACATCACTTTTGAGATAATCATCCATTACTTGTGATAAGTGAAGTAATGCATCTGTAGGACCAATTCTTACAAATGCACCAAAGTCTGTAATGTCTACAATTTCTCCTTGAACAATTTCTTGTAATTTTGGATAAAATGTTAATGCTTCAAATTTTACTTTATGGAATGTGCCTCCATCCCCTGCAATCATTTTTCCCATTTCGTCTACTTTGGCATCTAAAATCATAATTATGTAACCTAATTCTGCATTAATCATGCTCTCATACTTCTCTTTCAAAATATTCATTCCTGCCTTTTTGAGCGTGGTTCCAAACAAGCTTGGAGGAATCCTAACAACATCAACTAGGGTAGATATAGAAAACACTGTTCCTTTTTTCTTGAATTTCAATTTATGAATCTTTGGGTGATTCCACTTCAAAATCTAAAGATTTTGATGATTTTCCGAAAAAATCACAATTTTTTTCCACATCTGACTTATCTTTAAATATTGTATCTTGATTTTTTGATGCAATGGTTGGCATAGATCAAGTTCTTGAAAAACTTAGTACTGTCATTGATCCTGATTTAAAAAAAGATATTGTATCAATGGGCATGATTAAGGATTTGGAGCTTAATGATGGTGATCTTAAATTTACTTTAGAATTAACAACCCCTGCATGCCCCTTCAATGTTGAAATTGAGGATGATGTGAGAAAAGTAATTGCTGAACTTTCTGACTTAAAGAATTTTGATTTGAATGTAACTGCAAAAGTAATGGATGGTCGAGATTTAGGTGCTGATACTCAAATGGCAACCGTGAAAAATATTATCGGTGTAGCAAGTGGAAAAGGTGGTGTTGGTAAATCCACTGTTTCATTAAATTTAGCTTTAGCATTATCTCAAACAGGAGCTAAGGTTGGTTTACTTGATGCAGATATCTATGGACCAAGTATTCCATTAATGCTGGGAATGAAGGATGGTTCTATGGAGGTTGAAGATAATAAACTTCAACCCGCCGATTGTAATGGATTAAAAGTTGTATCTTTTGGTTTTTTTGCAGATCAATCTAATCAAGCTGCAATTTATCGTGGTCCTATTATTTCTGGAATCCTAAAACAATTTTTAGTTGATACTAATTGGTCTGAACTAGATTACCTAATTGTTGATTTACCTCCTGGCACTGGTGACATTCCATTAACTCTTGCACAAACAATCCCTATTACTGGAATTCTTGTTATTACAACACCTCAAGATGTTGCAAGTAATGTTGCAGTTAAAGCAGTTTCAATGTTTGAAAAATTAAATGTTCCAATTATTGGTGTAGTAGAAAATATGAGTCATTTCATCTGTCCAAATTGTGATGACAAACATTACATCTTTGGTGATGGCGGTGCAAAGAAAATTAGTGAACAATTTAAAATTCCATTTTTGGGTGAAATACCATTGAACTATGGAATTATGTCTGGTTCTGATTTGGGAAAACCTATCATGAGTACTGATGTTAATTCTCCAAGTGCTGATGCATTTAGGGCTAGTGCAAAAAATGTTGCAGCACAATGTAGTATTATTGCATCTAGATTACATGAAGAAATGGAAGCAGAAACAAATGATTCTGAGAATTCTACCGATACACCTACATCTGAGAATGCATCCTCTTAATTCTGATAGTATTGAAATTACCTGATTCATTAAGAGAACAATTCCAAACTCCTTTGGGATTATTGTTACCAATTGGCCAAGATGATATCGAGCATATTCAAAAATATGTTTTACATGACTCTTACATAATTACAGTTGGTGATAAAACTACTGAAAAGATGATCGAATATGGAATGATCCCTTCATTACAAATCATTGATGGCTTTGAAAAAAGAAAAAAACGAGAATTTCCAAAATATGGGGATGAACTTGAATTAAAAATTGATAATCCTGCAACTGAAATTACTTTGGAAAGTATTGAAATGATAAAAAAAGCATTCACTATGAATTCTCCTGTACGCCTAATTGTAAATGGTGAAGAAGATTTGTTGGTACTGCCTGTATGCATACATGCTCCGGAAAATTCAATTGTTTTGTATGGTCAACCCAATAAAGGATTGGTTTTAGTACAAATTACTACAGAAATTAGAAATAAAGCACAAACATTACTTGATTTAATGAAATAATTGGGGTGTGATGAGACGGTGGCTGTATGATTTGTGATTACCCCACATAACCTCTGACCCTTTTTATTCATAATTTTGTAGAATCAAAATCAACCAATTATCTTACAACAATTGACTTTCCAAGATAAACATGGATTCTTTTACAAATAATTATGAAATTGGATCCTGAACTAAAATTACAAATTTTAGAAAAAGTTGGAATCTATTCTCAACGATTCTCTATTCCTGAACCAATCATTTTGTTAACTACTAAAGAAGTTCTTGATGCTCCTAAAGAAATGACTGAAGGTAGACGTACATCAGCTTACAAATATTATGGTGTGTCTTATCTACAACATAATTTGGTTTTCATAAATGTTAGAAAAATTCCTGATGAGAAAACCCTTGAAAATACACTTGTTCATGAATTAATTCATATGCGTTTTCCATATCTTGCACATGGCAAACGATTCAATAAATTGGTACGTCAAGGACTTCGTGGTAAAACATTTTCAGCATATAAAAAAAGAAGTAAACCGATCATGTTCTGATTTATACTTATAAGACTTGAGAAATCTGTAAAACTATGGAATTTGCCGAGATTCTTCCATTTATCTGTGGAATTGCATCATTCTTGGTAGCTGCTGGATTAGTTGTTTGGATTACTAAACAACCTTCTGGTACTAAGGAAATGATGGATATTTCAAATGCTGTCAAAGAAGGTGCTTCGGCTTTCTTAAAACGTGAAATGAAAATTATTGTTCCTGTTGCAATTGCACTTTCAGTAATTATAGGTGCATTTTTGCAACCATCAAATGGAATTGCATTTGCAGTAGGTGCAGCATTATCTGCAGTCGCTGGAATTATTTCATTAAAAATTACAGTTAAAGCAGCTGTAAGGGCTGCCAATCTTAGTAGTGATGGTCTCGGAAAGACTTTTGCTATGGCATTTAGAGGTGGTGCTACTGTTGGATTAGCAGTTCCTGCAATGGCTCTTTTGGCAATTACTGGTTTGTATTTGATTTATCCTGACCCAATTACAATTGCAGGTGTTGGAATTGGAGCTAGTCTTATTGCATTATTCATTAGAATAGGTGGAGGTATTTTTACAAAGGCTGCAGATATGGGTGCAGATTTGGTTGGCAAGGTTGAGGTAAATATTCCTGAAGATGATCCTAGAAACCCTGCAACTATTGCAGACAATGTTGGTGACAATGTTGGTGATGCCGCAGGAATGGGTTCTGATGTTTATGAATCTTATATTGTTACAATACTTGCAGCATTACTTATTGCAGCATTAATTGGTGCACCAAACTTTTTCCTATATCCAATTTTAATTGGTTCTTCTGGAATGATTGCATCTATTATTGGTGTTGTAATTGTTGGTTCAAAAGGTGTAACTGATGTAATGAAACCTCTTAATCGTTCGTTTTATGTTTCAGCAGCTATTGCAATTGCATTAAACTATATCTTCATCACACAATTTATTGATCAATCTTCCACTGCATTAGCTTTGTTTGGCACAACTGTAATTGGTGTCATACTTGTTCCTGTTATTCAAAAGATTACAGATAATTACACTAGTTACAAAAAAGGTCCAGTAAAAGAAATTGCAGATTCTGCAAAATGGGGATATGCATCATTAACGTTGATGGGAATTATCAAAGGAATGCAATCAACAGGACCATTTATGATTGCATTAGTTGTGGCAATAATTGTATCATACTCTGTTGCTTCTAATGCTGCACCTGATGGTGCTGATCCAGTACTCTATGGAATTTTTGGAACATCTCTAACTGCAATGGCGATGTTGAGTCTTGCAGGTATTGTTCTAAGTATTGATGCATTTGGACCAATTGCAGATAATGCAGGTGGAATCGTTGAAATGACTGGAATGGGAGAAGAAAATCGTAAAGTAACTGATGAAATTGATGCGGTAGGGAATACTACTAAAGCTGTTACAAAGGGATTTGCGATTGCAAGTGCTGCCTTAGCTGCATTGGCAATGATTCAAGCTTTCCAATTTGAGGCTGCCCACATTTTTGAAGGCGTTTTGGAATTAAATTATAGTTTGACAAATCCTGCAATCATTGTTGGATTATTGGTAGGTGGTCTGATTCCCTTTATCATTACAGGTCAATTAATCAATGGTGTTTCGAGAGCTGCAGGGAAAATGGTAGATGAAGTTAGAAGACAATTCAAAGCTGATTCTGGTATTCTTGCTGGAACATCAAAACCTGACTATGCTAAATGTGTGGATATTGCAACTGTAGCATCAATTAAAGAATTATGGAAACCTGCAATTGTTGCAATTATATCTCCAATTATCTTGGGTATCTTGCTAGGTCCAACTGCCGTTGCTGGATTACTGATGGGTGCAGTTGTAACTGGAATTTTGTTAGCTTATCATTTGGCAAACACTGGTGGCGCATGGGATAATGCAAAGAAGTTAGTTGAAATGAATGGTGAAAAAGGTTCTGAAGTTCACAAGGTTGCAGTTGTGGGTGATATCATTGGGGATCCTTACAAAGACACAGCCGGACCTGCACTAAACACTGTGATTAAATTACTTAATACTATTGCAATTGTATTTGTATCTGCATTTGTTGCAATACTTTCAATCTGAATATTTTATTCAATAACTAACGTCATATCTAATTCATCAATTTGAGCTTGGATTGCTTTTTGTAAAGTTTGATTATGCATATTACAAAATTTAAAATAATTATCTGTAGTTTGAAAACATCCACAAATCCATTCTGTTTTTTTATCTCCTTCAATTGTTCCTTTTGAATATTGTTCATTCATTAAATTATTGATGTAATTTCCTCTAAAAAATATTTTTTGTTTATTTATTGTGATAGAATAAACTCATAAAATTTCATATTGGTATAATACTTTGATTATTGAATGAAAATAGATCTAATGTGGTTACCTACTCTAGATATGAGCAAATTACATTTAAGATCTTAGAGTATTGGAAATATTGGAATCTATGATAGTGATCTATTAAGCGACCAAGGAATTATTGCTATTTCGTTCCGAAATATTCTTCAGTACTGTTTTTAGATTTTTGTAATAAGTTCCAGTAATCATATGTTGTTTTTTAAATAATTTTTTTTAATTATAATTATGAAAAATCAATGTGATTTCTGTAAAAAATCAATTAAAACACAGGATATTCATTGTAATAGTTGTATGAAGAATCATCAAATTTGTTCAATATGTTTAGTGGAATATAAACAAGAAATGAAAATTAAACCTGTTAGAAAACACACTCTTTATGAAAGTAATTTAAAAAAATGGGCATAATTGTAGATTAGTATTAAAAAATTATTTTTTTTAAAAAAGAAAAAAAAATGTTTAAGGACAGCCTTCCATTTTTTGAATGAAATAACCTTTTGCCTTAATTGCATCTTCTACAGGTTGAGGACAAGTTTGTGAGTGACAGAATGTACATTCGTTTGTTGTCATTTCTGCTTCTCCTTCTCCTACTTCTTTTAACCATTCTTTGCCAAACTCAATGGCTTTAGGATGATCTTTTTCACCAGTAATTACATCAAAGTGCATGGTATGACCGTCTGCTGCTTTGACATAAGTGTCGTATACGTGAATTTCCATATTTTTTATAAAAATAGGGGATATTTAATCCCAAAGATGATTCTATATTCTTGAATTTTCAAGCCTACTAATTTTCTTCAATTGGAATCTCTGATTCAAGAACGAATGCTTTGAAATTTTTATTGATTCCTGAATAAATAATCCAAACATATCCGTCTTGGTTGATTTTCATGAATTTTTCATCCGTATGTGATGGATATGCCTCTCCTTTTGGATGTGAATGGAAAATTCCAATAATTTCTAAATTCAATTCTTCTGATTTTTTATACATTTCCAACGTTTGTTCGTTTGATAATGTGAATTCTATTGGTGATGCATCAATGTTTTCTGTTAACCATATTTCTTTTACTGTGTTTTCTTCTCCATTTTTGTTTCCGTATAAAATTGCACATGATTCATTTGGTTCTTCTTTATTACTGTGATCTAGGAGAATTTTTTTCTGTATTTTTGAAAGAATAATCTTTTGCAAATCTATTCTACATTAATAGTTCCAAGCATCCATGGATGTAAGATACAATAATAATCATAATTTCCTACATCTGCAAATGTGAATTGATATGTATCTCCTAAGTTTAGTATTCCTGAATCAAATACTCCATCTGCACCATCTGTCGGACTCCCTGATGTTGCAGTATGCATTGCTGCATCTTCGTTAATCCATTCTATTACTGTTCCAGTTGAAATATTGATTGTTTCTGGATCATAGAATATTCTCCCGTCTTCTGGTATTGCAGCTCCTTCTGGAATTATAATTTTGGTTGCTTCTTTTGGTGCTTCTATAACTAATGTTGAAATCATCCATGGGTGAACTATACACAAGTATTCATATTCACCAACTTCCAAATTAGTTGTATCTAAACTAAATGTCTCTCCTTCACTGATTAAACTGGAATCAAATGTTTCTCCAAAATCTTCTGCACTAGTTACTGTGTGTGGTGCAACATCTGCATTTGTCCATACCACTGTATCGCCTTGTGTTACCGTTGCTCTATCTGGACTGTAATCTGGATTACCTTCTTGTGCTGAATCTTTAAGAATTTCAATTTCAAAAATTGGTCCAGTTGTAATTCCTTCCATTGATTCTTCATCAATTATTTCTTCAGCTAATTCCGCTTCTCCTTCACTCATTGAACCTGCTGTTATCCAAATAACCATTGCACTAGCTACTGCTAGTCCTAATACTAAACCAATTGGTTTTAGACTACCTGGTTTTTTCATTGCAATATATCCTATTGCTAATGCCGGTAATGCAACTGCTAATAGAATTAATACTACTGTTAATGTAAAGTCTGAAGTATTCATTGTTCCTAATGCATAAATTCCAAATCCTAGTGATATTGCAACAATTACCAAAGTTGTAATTTTAGCTCTGTTACTTGTTGAGATGCCTCCATCTAGAATTCCTGCTGCTGTAAAAATTAATCCTACAAACATGGTAAGGCCTGTTAATGCATGCATGCCATCGATGAATGTGTGTGCGATGCCTGCGTATGACAAAATAAGACCTGCTAATCCGACGCCTGTAAGGCCCATGCCTGGCATTAATAGGTCCCAATTACTCATTAAAATAAGCTGGTAGGGGTGAGATACTTATTCCTTTTGAAATATAATGGATCTACAACAAGGAATAAAACCACTTTGTAACTGGGTAGAGTGAATTGGGAATTAATGAAATTATTGAAATATCCAAACCACGGATTGTCGTTCTTTTAGTAATTACTGCAGTTACATCCATGTACGCTGCAAGTAAATTGGTTTCTGGAACCCCTCCTCTTGAATATCTGGATTATTTGCATATTGTGATAGCCGGTGGTTTGGCATCTGCTGGATCCAGTGCGTTAAATCACTATTATGATAAAGATATTGATCCTAAAATGAGTAGAACTAGTTCTAGACCTATTCCTTCTGGAAGAATGTCTGCACCAAATGTTTTGATTTATGGATTGATTGTTAGTTGTATTTCTGTCATTTATGGCTTGTTTGCCCTTAATGCAATGTCTGCATTTTTTATTGCAGTTGGTATTTTTTCTTACGTAATAATTTACACCGTTTGGCTAAAGCGTAGAAATACTTCTAATATTGTAATTGGTGGAATTGCAGGTAGTGCTGCAGCATGGGCTGGATGGGCAGCTGCAACAGGAAGTATGGATTTGTTGGGATTCTTAGTTGGCTTTTTGGTATTTGTGTGGACTCCTTCTCACTTTTGGTGTCTTGCAATGAAAATTAAAGATGAATATGCACAAGCTGAAGTTCCTATGTTGCCTGTTGTAATTGGAATGCAAAAAACATCTAAATTTATTTTAGGAAATACTTTGATCTTGATACCTTACTCTTTGATCTTGATATTCATTCCAGATGGACTGGGACTTGTTTATGCTATTATTGCATCTGCATCTGGTGGATTAATGCTTGTGTATCATTACAAATTAACAAAAACTCCTACGTCTGAATTTGCTTGGAAGGCATACAAGGTTACTGCTCCTTATTTGACAATTATTTTTGTTGCAGTTGCACTTGATGCAGCATTTCATATTCCTCTAATTTAATTAATTTTCTAATTATTTGTCTAGTCCTGGGAAACTTGCTTCATAATCTTTTTCCATTGTTTCTTTATTTTGCATTTCAATTGGATCTTTTTTCTCTTCAATAATTATTACTTCTATTCTGCGCTCATCTTTTGTAAACCATGATACTTTGATAAGTCCTAAAATCTCTAAATCTAAAAGTAATTTGTTAAATTTATCTTCTGGGAGATTGAACTCATCTTTAGTTAAACTCTTGTAAAGTTCAATATCTGTAATTGATTTTGCTTCTTTAATTTTTTCATATATTGTATTTCTTAATGGAATTGTCATGATTAACCGTAAAATGCTTTCTCATCTGTCTTGGGTACTACGTTAGATATACTTTCTCTTATGGTATTGTACCATTGATCTACTTCTTTGGTGATTGAAGGTTTAACTTGTTTTAAACTAACTGCAAAGTCATGACTGGTAATTTTTGATGATTTATTTCTCATAGCATTAACTGCAGCTTCTCTACACAATGCTGCTAAATCTGCCCCTGTGTAACTTTGTGTTGTAATTGCAATTTCCTGTAATTTTACATCATTTGATAATGGCATTTTCTTTGTTAAAATTTTAATGATTTCTAGCCTTCCTTTTTCATCTGCAGGTGATACATAAAGAACAAGGTCTAATCTACCAGTTCGTAGTAATGAATTATCTATGATGTCTGGTCTATTTGTAATTCCTATTACTGCAACTCTTGAGGACACTCCTTCTTCTATTTCTGTTAGTAATTGACTTAGAATTGTTTCTCCTGCACCTTTTTCTCCTGACTTTAATTTTGCAAGTGCATCTAATTCATCAAAAATTACTACACATGGTGAGGATGCTTTTGCTTTTCTAAATATCTCTCTAACTGCTTTTTCTGATTCTCCTACCCATTTTGAAAGAATTTCTGGACCTCTAACTAGGATCATGTTTGCACCTGTTTCTGTAGCAACTGCTCTAGCAAGTAATGTTTTCCCACACCCTGGTGGGCCATACAATAGAGCTCCTTTTGGAGGCTTAATTCCCATTTTTGTAAATTTACTTGGTTCTTTTATTGCTGTAATTATATTATCAGTTAAACTTTTTTTGACATTGTCTAATCCTCCTACATCATGCCACCACACTTTTGGTCTTTCTACATAGAACTCTCTCATTGCTGTAGGAACTACTTCATGCATTGCATCGTAAAAATCAATTAATTTTATTTGCATTGATTGTAACACTTCTGAAGATATTTTTTCCGTTTCAAGATCAATTTCTGGTAAATATCTTCGAATTGATTTCATAGCTGCCTCTCTACATAATGATTTTATGTCTGCCCCTGTATACCCGTGTAATTCTGATGATAATTCTTTTAGATCTATATTTTCACTAATTGGCATACCTCGTGTGTGAATTTGTAAAATCTCATATCTTCCATCCTCATTAGGAACAGTAATTTCAAATTCTCTGTCAAATCTCCCTGGTCTTCTAAGAGCTGGGTCTACACTATCTGGTCTGTTGGTAGCTCCTAATACGATGACATTTCCTCTATCTGTTAATCCATCCATTAATGCCAACAACTGAGCAACAACTCTTTTTTCAACATCTCCGTACACTTCTTCTCTTTTTGGTGCAATTGCATCAATTTCATCAATGAAAATTATACTTGGCGAATTATCTTTTGCTTCTTTAAAAATATCTCTTAATTTGGCTTCTGTTTCTCCATAATACTTATTCATAATTTCTGGACCATTAATTGGATACATGTTAGCTTCTGATTCACTTGCCATAACTTTTGCAAGTAATGTTTTCCCACATCCTGGTGGGCCATAAAGTAAAATTCCACTATGTGGTTCTACTCCTAATCTTGTAAATAATTCTGGATGTCGTAATGGTAATTCCACAATTTCTCTCATTGCCTTGGTTTTTTCTTTTAAGCCTCCAACTTCTTCGTAAGTCACTCTAACTTTTCTATCAATGCTTGTTTCTGTTGAAATATTTAGTTCAGTTGTTTTATCTATTTTGATTACTCCTTTTGGTATTGTTTTTGTTATTTTAAAATCCATTGAATTTCCTAAAATCATTACGGATATTTCATCCCCATGTGTAATTGGTAATCCTTTCAATCTGTTTTTAACAAAATCTGTAAATTCCTTATCGACTGTAACTGCATCGTTTAATGGTGTTAGTGTAATTGTTTTTGCAATTTTTGATACTACCTTTCTAATTTTTACAATATCATTTAGTGTGCCTCCAACATTTTTCCTTGTTTGTCCGTCAATTCTTATTATATCTGGAAATTTTTCGTCTTCATCTACTGGCCAAATAACTGCACAACTAGTTCTTGAACCCATTATCTCAATTATGTCTCCTGGCTCTGCTTTTAGAAAATCTAATGCTTCAGGACCTACTCTGGCACGTTTTTTACCTACGTCTCTTTGTTTTGCTTCACCAATCCTCATTTGCAAAGGCTCTTCTTTGCGTACCATAAAATCAATTAATTCTTGTTATGCTAATTACTGTTATGTTAATTGCGACTCATACTAAGTACTTCAAATTCACTGACTCCTTCAACTGCTCTTACAGTATCCTCTAGCGAATCCATTTGTCCTTCTTTATCCTCTAATACAAATTGTGCCTTTAGACATTCTAATCCAAAAGCTAGTGGTTCTTTTTCATGTCGATTTAAAGTAATTCCATCTTTTAGTGATGTTTTTACAGTTTCTGCTAATTTATCTAAATCTACTTCCATTCCTGTTGGGAGAATTTTTGCAATTAATACAATATCAGTCATTTTGTTTATGGTCCCGTAAAGTTACATGAAGAGCAGGTATAGTTTCTTGCTGCTTCTCTACAACTTTCACATCTCCAAATAAGATCACCATCGTCGCAGTCAGGACAGTTAAATTTTACACATTTATCATTAGGCATAATTGCTCTATGGCAACAACTGCATGTTGGTAATGATATAGTAGATGACATGCTCAAATTTTCCGTAAACATCATTTATAGTTTCCTTAACTTTTTTGTCTCTGTTAACTTAGTATTTTTTTGAACTCAGCACCAATTAGTGTTTGAGCTGTTTTGAGAGAACCCTTTATCCCTAGTAATTTTATAATTGAACTCGTATGAAAATCAAAATCCTCTTTTTGTGAAATTTCATTAGTTATTTCTGGAGTGATTGACTCAAATAATTTATTGATTGTTTGATTGTCTATTCTTTCTAAAATTTTTCTTGCCATTTTTTGTTTTTCAAATTCTTTTCCAAATCTTCCCATCCATCTTTTTTGATAATCTTGAAGATCTGAAATTTCATTTGATTGTAAAAATTTTGATATTGCTTGTCCTGCATACACTCCTCCCATTCCGCTCGTGTAGATCCCTCCTGCTGTAGTCGGTTTTGCTTGCCCTGCAGCATCGCCTACAATGACTGTTTTTCCATCTACAAATTTCTCAATTGGACCTTTAATCCAAATTGGTGCAAATATTTTTCTGATTGTTGAATATTTTCCTTTTTCTTTAAGAATTTTATTTAGTGTATCTGATACGTTAATTCCTTTTCCTGCTACTCCCACTTTTCCTTTTCCTTCATTGGATGGAATTACCCATGCAAAAAATCCTGGATATTTTTCTTGATCAAAATCAACTTCTACTTTTCCTTTTTTAATCCAATCTGCATAAATTTCATATTGTGCAGATGATAAAATACCTGTTCGATCTTTGTGTATCAATGACGACACTCCTCTGGCATCCACAAATATTTTACAATCTATATTTTCTTCATTAGTTCTTATTCCGGTATCTGTTATTTCTTGAAAACTTGTTCTAACTTTAATTTCTGCGCCGTTTTTTTGAGCTTGAAATGCAATTTGTTTATCTAATTCTCTTCTACTGATTTCAATCACCTTTTGCTTTTTTGAATTAATTGTAAAACTTTTTCCATTTGGTGATGTAATTTCTGCTGATTCGATCATATGATCAAAAGTTTTTCTAAATGGTATGATTCCTAATTCTTCTAAACCTGCAATACTTACCAGTCCACCGCAATGTTCTGGCGTACCTATTTCGTAATCTTCTTCAATTACTAATACTGAAAATCCTTTTGAAGCAATTTCTCTGGCAGACAATAATCCTGCGACACTTCCTCCTCCAACAACTACGTCATAGTACATAGATTTTGGTTCTTTGTCAATTATTTAATTCCAAAGTTTTTCATTGTGCCTATTTCTCATATTGTTGTGGGTGAAATTAAACAAGTAATTGCAGTTAGAACTGATCTTGGAATGGGTAAAGGTAAGATTGCTGCACAAGTCGGACATGCATGTGTTATGGGTGCTGAACATGTTAGAAAATCTCATCCTGAATGGTGGTCTGAATGGTGGACTGGTCAGGAAAAAGTTGTTGTAAAAGTTTCAGGAATTAAAGAATTACAAGAAGTAAAAAGACATGCTATAGATTTGAATCTCCCTTGGTCTGAAATTTCTGATGCTGGACATACGCAATTAGCACCTGGTACAACCACTTGTATTTCCATTGGACCTGCACCTGAAAATTTAATTGATAAAATCACTGGTGATTTAAAATTACTCTGATTTGCTGGGAATAAGATATAACAAGGATAATTGTTTTTTCATTTATGAAGAAAAAAGGTGTATTTGTTACCGTTTTCTTTGGCGCAATTTTACTTTCTTCTACTATTGCAATTGCAATTCCTGGAGTTGACCCTGGTATGGAAACTCCTGATATTACTATAACTGGAACCCCAGCTGATAATTTCCCTGATGATCAACGAACTACATTTTGTAGTTCTGGTGGAGATGCAAAGTCCACTGATTTTGTTAAAGAATATTCAATTCCAACAGAATGTAGTAGTCCGTTATCTATTGTATCTGATTATGATGGTAATGTCTGGTTTACCGAAACTAATACTGGAAATCTTGGTATGTTTAATCCTACAACTGAAAAATTCACTGAATATGATAATCCAACATGGCCTGATGGCGGTCGTTCAATGATGTGGGGAATTGATTATGCTCCTGACGGTTCAGTTTGGTTTACTGATGAAACTTATGATTCTGTTTGGAAATTCTCTACTGTTACTGAACAATATGAGAGGTTATCATATCCTTCAACTGATGATAATTCTTTACCGCAGAAACTCCTAATTGATGGCTCACAAATTATAATTAATGATTTTACTGGAAACAAACTTAGTATTTTAGACGTTAATCTTTCTGACACTGAAGTTAATTATCTCAGCATTCCATCCCCTCTTGATGATTCTGTAACTGCTGATTTTGCATTAGATGAAAATGATAACATCTGGTATACAAATTGGCTATACCAACAAGGTGGAATTTTGATTAAATTTAATCAAAATGATTATCGGAATGATGTTTTAAATTCTGGTGAACAATTTTTACCTTTGATTGATTACATAGAAGGATACCCATTACCAATGCAACTACTTACTCCAAATGGTGTTACTTTCTCTGATGATGGTAAACTTTGGATAGCTGATACTACTTCTTCATCTATCTTTAGTTTTGATCCTTCTTCTGAAGAATTTATTCAATATGTTACTCCTGAACCACTGTTTGAAACATATGGTAACCAGACAGGTGTAGTCAAATCCCCTATATCTAGACCATATTGGATTGAAAATAATGATCAAGGACAACTTGTGTTTAATGAACAAACTGCAAATAATATTTCTGTAATGGATCCTAAAACACAATCTCTTGTTGAGTATCAAATACCTTCAAAGAACCCTAATTGGGGTGACTGTGATAACGGTGTTAATGTTTTAGATAACTGTGGAATTGCACAGATTTTTGATTTTACAATATTTGGTGAAAAAATTTGGTTTACCGAATGGGTTGAAAATAAAATTGGTGTTGTAGACACTTCTGT
>JAONKT010000010.1 GCA_028377625.1 Candidatus Nitrosopumilus sp.
TCCTTTTTTTTCTGCTAATTTTTTTGCTACTTCTGATATAATATCTGAATCAGTTGAAATTGGTAAGTGTGCACCATGTTGTTCAATTGAACCAATTGGAATAATTGCAATTTTTTTCTTAGTTTTAATTAAATTTCTTAAAATTGGATCAAATTGAGTTTTAATGTCTGTCATTTAATTCACTTTGATTTTATGTGAACTTTTCTCCAACGAACTTCTAATTTATTTTCTAGATGCATTTTGGTTGCTTTTAGTAATGTATCTGCTTCGAGTTTTTGTCCCTTTGATTTTATTTTTTCTAAAGTATCATTTGGATCAACTTTAAAAGAATCTTGAAAAATTATTGGTCCTTGATCTAAATTCTCTGTTACATAATGTGATGTTACACCAACAATCTTTGTACCTCTTTCATAAGCTTGAGCATATGCTGATGCACCAGGAAAAGCAGGTAACAGTGATGGATGAATGTTAATAATTCTATTTGGATATCTCCAAACAAAATTAGGACTAAGTATTCTCATGTATCTTGCAAGTGAAATTAAATCAATATTGTATTTTTTACAGATTTGAATAATTTCTTCTTCTGCCTTCACTTGATTTTTTTCTTCTACAATAATAAATGGAATTTTTGCTTTTTTTGCTATTGGTTCTAATGATCTTTCAGTACCTATGATGATTGAAATCTTACCTCTAAGGGATTTTCTATTTGCAATAAATGTTTGAAGACAAAGTGGTTCTTTTGTAACAAATAATGCAATATTTTTTTCTAAATTCGTTTCATGATGCGTGTTTACATCCATTTTTTCTTTTTTTGCTAAATTTTGAATTTCAATATCAAATTTTTTTACATCTACTTTTTTAGAAAACGAAACTTCTAGATACATTCCAAAAAGATTTTTGATAACATTTTGGTTTACTTTTTCAATATTACCACCCTTTGAAAAAGCAAAATTAGTAAATGTGGCTACAATACCTTCTCTATCTTTTCCAACCACTGTAATTCCAACCACTGTTTTTTTCATAACTTTGTATGATGAAGTTTTTCTCATTATTAATCATTCACAGAAATATAGTGGTGCGGGAGGTGGGATTCGAACCCACGAACTCCTAAGAGATAGGGTCCTAAGCCCTACGCCTTTGACCAGGCTGGGCGACTCCCGCAACGACCTTGCCATTAAACACAAATTTATCTATTATTGAATAATATCATGGCAAAATTTTTTGGAACTAATGGGATTCGAGGAGTATTTCCTGAAGATTTTAACTTAGAATTTATTCATGATATGACCTTGTCCATTGGAACTTATTTTGAGAAAGGACCAATTTTGATTGGATATGATGGAAGGGAGTCAAGTCCATTAATTTGTAAAATTATTACTTCTGCTCTTAATTCTATTGGAATTGATTGTAAAATAGCTGGACTTTTACCAACTCCCTGTCTTGAATATGCTGTCAAATCTTTGGGTTATTCTGGTGGAATAATGATCACTGCTTCGCATAATCCTCCACAATACAATGGAATTAAACCTGCAGGAAAAGATGGAGTTGAAATTTCACGTGAAGATGAATTAGTTATTGAAGATATTTATTTAAAAAAATCTTGGTTATCTAGTACTGAAAAATGGGGAACAACAGAAGAAGAAACTAGATCAATTGAAACATATCTAAATGGAATTAAATCTCATATTGATTCTAAACTTATAGAATCAAATCATTTCAAAGTTGTTTTGGATTTAGGTAATGGTGCACAGGCTGTTACTGCACCTGACTTTTGTAAATTAGTAAATTGTGAAACAATTCTTGTTAATGAAACAATAGATGGTACATTTCCAGGACGTGGATCTGAACCAACACCTCAAAACCTTTCAGTTCTTTCAAAAACTGTAATAGAAAACCAAGCTAATTTTGGAATTGCATTTGATGGTGATGGTGATCGAAGTATTTTTTGTGATAATCTTGGAAATATTCTAACTGGAGATAGATCTGCATTGATACTAATTCAACATATTTTAAATAAAAATCCAAATTCCTTAGTTGTAACGTGTTTAAATTCTGGAAAAAATACTGAAGTATTAACTGAAAAATATAATTCTCAAGTTATACGTACTAAAGTAGGAAGTGTTGAGGTTTCAAGAAAAATGCTTTTAACAAATGCATTAATTGGTTTTGAAGAAAATGGTGGATTCATGTTTGGAAAGCATAATCAAGTTAGAGATGGATGTATGAGTTTAGCATTAATGCTTGATCTTTTAGCAATTTCTAATGATTCTCTTTCTGATGAAATTTCTAAATTACCTCCTTCTTTTACAACAAAGGATAAAATCAAATGTTCATCTCAAGATGCTAAAAAAATAATTTTATCCTTAAATGAAGAGTTTCCTCAATCTGATACTTCTGATGGAATCAAAATTACTATTGATTCTAAAAATTGGGTTATGATAAGACCCAGTGGAACTGAACCGATCATTAGAATTTATGCTGAATCTGAAAGTCAAGAGCAATTAGAGGCTTTAATGATAAAATTTCTTCAAAAGGTTAACTCTATCATTTCCAGATAACACTTTTAATACCAAACACAGGATTCGATAATACTATGGGAAAAGCCTATTATGTGAAATTTGAAACTCCTGAAGATTTGGTTAGTCCAATCTTAGAAGCTGTTAGAGTTGCATCAACTAGCGGTAAAGTCAAAAAAGGAACAAATGAAGCAACTAAGGCTATTGAACGTGGTACTAGTAAATTAATTGTAATTGCTGAAGATGTTGAACCACCAGAGGTAGTAGCACATCTTCCAATTCTATGTGAAGAACAAGGTGCAGCATATGCATTTGTTCCAAATAAAGAAGAATTAGGCAAATCATTAGGTATTGATATTACTTCAGCCGCTGCAGCAATTTTGGATGCAGGCGATGCACAACATATCGTCGACCAAGTTACAACTAAGATTGCTGATCTTAAAGGCGGTAAATCTGAACAATGAGTGCAACTGAAGAAGTAGTAGAATCTGAAATTATTCAAATTGTTGGTAGAACTGGCATTGCCGGTGAAGTTATTCAAGTTAGAGTTAAAGTTCTTACTGGTAAGGATAAAGGTAGAATTCTTACAAGAAATGTTAAAGGTTCTGTTAGAATGAGCGAAATTTTAATGCTTAGAGAAACAGAAAGGGAAGCAAAGAAAATCAAATAGGTGATTATGAATGAGTCTTTTAGTTAAACCATGTAGTTTTTGTGACAGACCTGTTGCAAAAGGTTCTGGAACAATGTTTGCTAAAAATGATGGAACTGTATTATGGTTTTGTTCAGCAAAATGTAAAAAAAATGCATTAGTTCTAAAACGTGATCCAAGAAAATTAAAATGGACAAAGAAGCATGTCAAAGGCGGAATTAGAAAGAATTAGAATTGTCTGAGCAATCATTATTTATTGTAAAACCTGATGCTGTAGCTAGAAATTTAGTTGGAGAGGTTGTATCAAGATTTGAAAGAAAAGGATTCAAACTTTTAAAATTAAAGATGTTTACTTTTACTCAAGTACAAGCTGAAAATTTTTATGGTGTTCATAAAGATAAACCATTTTTTGGTGAACTTACATCCTTTATTACATCCGGACCTGTTGTAGCAGCTATTATTGAAGGAAATAATGCAATTGCTACAACAAGAATCATGATTGGAGCTACAAAATCATTTGAAGCAGATCCTGGTTCAATTAGAGGTGATTTTGGTTTAGGATTTAGTGAAAATATTATTCATGCATCAGATTCTCAAGAAAGTTTTGATCACGAATCAAAGGTAGCATTTGAGTGATATGATTTGCAAATTCGTCAACCCATAGTAGCAGTTCTTGGTCACGTAGATTCTGGAAAAACATCTCTGTTAGATAGAATTCGTGGAACTGGTGTACAAGGTAGAGAAGCAGGTGGAATCACTCAACATATTGGTGCAAGTTTTCTTCCATCTGATACTATCAAAGAAATGTGTGGCCCATTATACAAAAACTTAGAAAAATCAGAGCACAAAGTTCCTGGACTTTTGGTTATTGATACTCCTGGCCACGAAGTTTTTACAAATCTTCGTTCTCGAGGTGGTTCTGCTGCTGATATTGCAATTTTGGTAGTTGATGTAAATCGTGGGTTTCAGCCACAAACAAATGAAAGTTTAAAAATTTTACAAAGTAGAAAAGTTCCTTTCCTTGTTGCATTAAACAAATGTGATCAGATTTCTGGATGGCGAAAATCAGAAACTAAATTTATTTCACAAGCAATTAAAGAACAAGACGCATCTATTCAAACTGATTTAGATCAAAAAATCTATGATGTTGTAGGAACATTATCTATTTTGGGATACAAATCAGAAGCATTTTATCGTATTGAAGATTTCAAATCAGAAATTGCTATAGTCCCAATTTCAGCACGTTCTGGTGTTGGAATTCCAGAACTACTAAGTGTTTTAGTTGGATTAACTCAGCAATATTTACAAAAAAGACTTAATCAAGAAGAAAAAGAACCCCGTGGAATAGTTCTCGAAGTAAAAGATGAAGTTGGATTGGGGCAAACTGCAAATGTTATTTTGATTGATGGAACTATTAAAAAAGAAAATAGTATTGTTGTAGCAAAACGTGATGCAGTAATTGTTACAAAACCTAAGGCATTACTTTTACCAAAACCTCTTGATGAAATGAGAGATCCTAGAGATAAATTCAAACCTGTTCCTCAAGTTGATGCTGCTGCTGGTCTAAAAATAGCATCACCAGAACTTGAAGGTGTTTTACCCGGAAGTACTCTTTATGTTGCAAAAAATGATGATGAAATTGAAAAATTTACTAAACTCATAGAATCTGAAATGCAATCTATGTTTATTGATACAGAAACAAATGGAATTATATTAAAATGTGATACTATAGGCTCACTTGAGGCTATTGTTGAGATGCTAAAGCGTTCTCAAGTACCAGTAGCAAAAGCTGACATTGGACCTGTAAATAGACGAGATGTTATTGAAGCTAAAGCTATCAAAGAAAAAGATAGACATCTTGGAATTGTTTTAGCATTTAATGTTAAGATATTACCTGATGCACAAGAAGAATCAGAAACAAGTCATATCAAATTATTTGAAGATAAAGTAATTTACAGTTTAATTGATAATTACAATGCTTGGGTAGAAGAAGATTCTGCAAACGAAGAGGATGCAATGTTTGCAGAATTAACACCAATTTCAAAATTTACATTTATGAAGGGTATGGTATTTCGTAACAATAATCCTGCAGTTTTTGGTGTACGAATTGATATTGGAAATTTAAAACATAAAATTCCATTCATGAATATGTCTGGAAGAAAAGTTGGAACTATTCACCAACTTCAACTTGATAAAAAAACAGTATCTTCAGCAAAAACTGGAGATGAAGTTGCATGTTCTGTAAAGGATGTTACAATAGGTAGACAAATTTTTGAGGAGGATGTATACTATACATTTCCTCCATCACCTGAAGCAAAAAAAATACTAAACAAGTTTTTGCATAAATTAAGTACTCAAGAACAAGAAATTTTTACTGAAATAGTTAGAATTCAACGTGAAATAGAACCTATGTATGGTTACTAGTTAGAGTGTTTTTTACAAATCATATGAATTCCAGGTGCACCAACTGCTCCCATCATTTTATCTATTATCTTACCTGATTTGAACATCATAAATGTTGGAATTGATTGAACTGCAAATTTTCTTGATATGTTTTGATTTTGATCAACATTGACTCTTGCAAATCTTATCTTTGGGTATTGCTTTTCTAGACTTTCAAAAATTGGATGCATTGATTTACAAGGACCACACCATTCTGCCCAAAAATCCACTAATGTTGGATTTTCTGCAGAAATTATTTGATCAAAATTTGAATCGTTTAAATCAATAATCCCAGGCTCAATTTTTGGTTCAGGTTTTTGATTAATCATTGCATCTAATTTTTTTTGCATAATTTTTGCAATTTCTGGATCTTCAGACAATACGCATCAGAAATTTATTGTATTAAAAAATCTTATGTCATAATAAGTACAAATTTTTTAATTTATTGTTTGTTTTCTAGAAAACCTGATTTCACAATAATATCTTTTAATTTTTCTGATGAAATTTTTTCTACCATGTCTGATGAGTATTCTTCAGAAATATCTATTCTTTTTATGGTTGGATACTCCTTCTTTATCTCTTCTTCTTTTTTAGATGAATTAAATAATACATATTTATTTTTATATTCCCATGCATATCTGATTTCATCAAAATTTATGAATGCTTCATGCATTTTTTCTCCTGGTCGTAATGAAATAATTTTTTCTCCTGTATTTCCTAACAATTCAAAAAGAGCATTTTTTAAATCATTAACAGAATATGCTTCTAATTTTGGAATAAATACTTCTGAACCTCTTCCAATGGATGCTGATTCTAAAATAAAATCTAATGCTTCATCCATAGTCATACTAAATCTTGTCATGTTTGGATCTGTTATTGTAATTTTTTCTTTTGCCTTGATCTGTTTGATAAACTTTGGAAGAACCGAACCACTACTACCTAAAACATTTCCATAACGTAAGGCTAAAAATTTAGTTCTATATCTGCTAGTATCTAAATAATTATGTGTTGATGTTAATAATTTCTCCATCAATAATTTAGTAGCGCCATATGTATTCAATGGTGAAACTGCCTTATCTGTACTAATCCCGATTACTGTTTCAACATTTTCTTTTAAACAAGCATCTATTAGATTTTGGGTTCCTAAGACATTTGTTTTAATTGCTTCAAAAGGGTTGTATTCAATTACTGGAACATGTTTGAGTGCAGCTGCATGAAAAACAATATCAATTCCTTCTAAAGCTTTTTCAAGCCTAGGCAAATCCCTTACATCTCCTATCAAATATCTTATTCTATCGGTTCCAACTTCTGACTCCATTACAATTTGTTTACTTTCATTTCTACTGAGTATTCTAATTGTGTCTGCACCAAGATTTAGTAATCGTTTAGTGAGTGCAGTGCCTAAGGAACCTGTTCCTCCTGTAATTAAGATTTTTTTACCTGTGAACAATATTTAGCAAAAATAATTACTCTACTATAATGTTAACTACAATATAGGTATGAGAATTACATGTTAATTTTTACTTACTTTCTTTGATTTTTTGGATTTAAAAATTAACAAAGTTTTTAATTTAAAACTTCTTGTTTTTGGTTAATACATGAATGAAATTAAAAAAATTACTTGTATCATTCAAGCTAGGACCAACTCTGATAGACTACCAAACAAAGTTCTTCTAAAAATTGTAAACTTACCCATTATCATTCATATAATAAATAGAGTAAAAAAATCACATTATACCAAACAAATAATTTTAGCTACAACCAATAATTCTGATGATCAAGTGTTGTTAGATATTGCAAATGATAACGAAATAATTAGTTTTAACGGAAATGAATTAGATGTGCTTGATAGATTTTATCATGCAGCAAAAAAATACAATGCAGATCCAATCGTTAGAATTACTGGAGATTGTCCACTTATAGATCCTGTTTTAATTGATGAGATGATTAAATTTTTTCTTGAAAATGATTTTGATTACATCTCTAACACTATTGAAAGAACGTTCCCTGATGGTTTAGATGTTGAAATTTTTACATTTTCTACTTTAGAAAAAGCTTTTTTTGAAGCAACTTGGATTTCTGAGCGTGAACATGTTACTCCATATATTATAAAAAATCCAAAATTGTTCAAACTTTTTAGTTATACTAATGTTGAAAATCTTTCACATCTTAGATGGTGTTTGGATGAAGCATCTGACTATGAGATGTTACAAAAAATTTATCAAGAATTTGAACCTAACAATTTTTTTCCTACAACAGATGTTCTTAAATTATTAGAAAAAAAACCTGAAATATCTAAAATAAATTCTGGAATCCCGACGAATGAAGGATATGATAACTCTATAAAAAATGATAAAAAATCTAAATCTTAATCACTTTGCCATTTTTAGCTGATTTTAAAGCAGCTAATCCAATTTTCAGTGTTTCTAATCCATCTTTTCCATTAGTTTCTGGTTGTTTGCTATTTTGTAAAGAATCTAGAAAATCTTTCATTTCTTCAATATACATATTATTTACTAAAACTTTTTCATTAAATGATTTATTTGATTGATTGAAAATCATTTCTTTTTTTAATTTACTTTCCACTTTTTGTTCATATTTTATTTTTGTGGGTTTTAACATTTCATACTTCCATTCTAATTTACCTTGATCCCCTATTACGTTACATCCTCTCTCATATCTTGGTCTAACATAATCTATATTCACATTTGCTATGACTCCATTTTTAAATTTTAAAAAAATTGAGGCTAAACTTTCTGTTTCTGTTTTTATATTTTCTAATTTTTTTGTTTGACAAAACACGGAAACTACTTTTTCATTAACTAACCATCTAATGTAATCATATTCATGTGAATCATCTAAAATAATACCATTACCTTTGTGTAAAATATAATGATCATTTGTTTTTTTTCCATTACCCCAAAATTTGATATGGTGCCCAAAATATGCTGAAATAAATAATGTGTTTCCAATTTCGTTATCTGATATTTTTTTCTTTAATGATCTCAAACCTTTATCAAATCTTAAATTATAGCCTACTGCAACTTTTAATTTTTTTGATTTTGCATTATTCAAAACCTTTTCAATTTCATTTAATTTTCCTGATATTGGTTTTTCAATAAATACATGTGATTTAGCATTGATGCATTTTTTTGCAAATTTATGATGTGATTCAGGATATGTACAAATTATTGAAAAATCTGGTTTATATTCTAAAGCAGATTCTATATCTAAAAAACTATTTACTCGATATTTGTTTCTAAGTTCTGTTAATCGTTTTTCATTTATATCAAAAATTCCTAATTCTTTGATACCAATTTTTTTAAGATTATGTATATGACGTTCTCCAATTGAACCGCATCCTATTACCAAACCTCTTAATTTTTTATTTTTTTGTTTCATGTCTTTTTAAAATTTCATTACACTTTTCATTGGCTTTCCCTTTAATGATTTTTTAACAGTTTTAGTGTTAACTGCTT
This sequence comes from Candidatus Nitrosopumilus sp., assembly GCA_028377625.1. Lineage (GTDB taxonomy): Archaea > Thermoproteota > Nitrososphaeria > Nitrososphaerales > Nitrosopumilaceae > Nitrosopumilus. The sequence goes on from JAONKT010000010.1 coordinate 9,087, forward strand.
TTTTTACAATTTTAAAACTTTTTTCTGCAGCTTCTAATGTTTTTTTTATATCTTTTTGTGAATGAGAATATGATATGAATACATATCCTGGTCCAAGAAGAACTCCTCTTTTTACCATCTCTTGATAAAATAAACTTTTAATCAATATTGAGGGGTTATCATCATCATCTCTACACACAATTTTAGATCTCACAGGAATACCTTCCATCTTTATTTTTACTCCAATTTGATTTGACAATTCATTAAATTCAGAAATTAGCTTTTTACCTAATTCCCAACAATGTTTGATTACTGGTTTTGTTTTAATTTCATCAATTACTGCTATTGAGGCTGCTAGCGATAATGTTTCTCCGCCATAGGTAGTAGAATAAAAAATATCATTAAATTTTTCCATGTATTTTCTTTTTCCTGTAATTGCTGCAAGTGGCATTCCATTTGCTATTCCTTTTCCAAATACTGATATGTCTGCATTAATTTTTAATAATTCCTGTGCTCCACCTTTTGCAAATCTAAATCCTGTAATAACTTCATCAAAAATTAATATTGCTCCGTATTTTTTGGTTATTTTTTTTACATCAATTAAGAAATTTTTCTTAGGAAATTCTGTAATCATAGGTTCCATGTATACTGCTGCTATCTCTCCTTTCCATTTTTCAAAAAGAATTTTTAATGATTCTATATTATTATATTCAAATTTTTTAATCATTTTTCCTAAACTTTTTGGAATGCCTTCATTTCTACTTGTGATGACTGTAAACCAATCATGCCAAACTCCTCCACCTCCCCAATATGCTATGTTGTTTCGTTTAGTAATTGCTCTGGCAGCTCTTACTGCTGCGGTTCCCGCATCAGAACCAGTTTTGGCAAAACGAACCATTTCTGCATCTGGAATTATTGAACTAATTTTCTTTGAAGCTTCAACTTCAATGGAATGAGGGATTGAAAATGATATGCCTTTAGAAAGTTGTTTTTTTACTGCTTTGTTTACTGGTGAGTAATTATATCCTAAGGTAATAGGTCCTAATCCTAACACATAATCGATGTATTCATTGTTATCCACATCAAATACATGACTACCTTTTCCATGGGACAGATAAGCTGGATAAATCCCTTCTACATAACTATAGGGTGCTTTACTGAAAGTTTGGGAAAGTGCAGGAATAATTTTTTTTGCTTCTTGAAGATATTTAGTAGAATTTTTCACTTCACTTTATATTTCATCCTTGATGATATAATAATTCCTCTATGTGGATATGATTCTAAATATCTATTCTGATTATTTTCCAAGACATAACTACTGCTCCACTAATTTGTATTCTTTTCCCACTATCGAGTTTTTCTGTATATGTTCCCATTACATCAATTGGAGGTTTTTCAAGATCAATTCCTATGTCAAAATCATAAACTTTAACATTTTTTATTCCTAAACTATAGATAAATTTCTTGAATTGTGGTAAACTGTATACGTTATAATATCTATTAAAATTATTTTTCCCTGATTCTTTTTTAAATTCTCTTACCTTAATTTCAAAATCTATATCTCCATCATAAAATAATGAACTTAAAAAAATATGATTTTTTGTCATATCAATTAAATCTTTTAACATTTGTTCATAGTGTGGTAACCATGAAATTGTTTTCCAGCTTACTGATACATCAAATTCTTTTTTATATTTTTGTTTAATGTCATAAATATCTCCCACTTCAAACATTAAATTTTTTTTATCTTTGAATAGTTTCTTTGCACTTTTTATTAGATATTCAGTTTGATCAATTCCTAAAAATTTTGATTCACTATTAACTTCACTTAGTAAATTTGTAATGTGTCCAATTCCACAACATGCATCTAAAATTTTTAGTTTTTTGTTTTGAATTATCGGTGTAATAATTTTTTCTAAGACCTTATCAATTTCTTGTTTTGTATTAACATATTTTTTCATTTCAGAAATATTAAATTCTTTGTCTTCATCTCTCTCAAAATACTGATATTTTTTTGACATTATGCTTGACTTTAAGGATGATGTATTTATCTTATCTTTTTATTTGCTTACTTTCTGAAAAAAACTCTGAATATGATTTTTTAAGAATTACATCTATCCATCTATAATTAAATATATTATCAGATTTGTAACTAGTTGAAATTCCAATTTTATCAAAAAATATTTTCTGCCATTCTATTTCATACATTCCAGATGTCAAAAAAATTTCTGCATGAGAGTTTTTTACTTTAAAGTTGTATACTGAACCATCTTTTACATGATGATTCTGATTTTTTGTATTTTTATCTGGATAAAAATCTCTTATGAAAATATATCCTCCTTCTTTTAATAAATTATCTATGTTTGTAATTGACTGAAAGATTGTTTCTCTTGAAACCCAGTCAAAAACATCATCAATTATTATTAAATCAAAATAATTTTCAAATTTTTTATCATCTATGATGTGATTATTTGCAATTGTTCCATGAATAAAATTTATTTGATCTTTAAAATTCTCTTTACCAAATTCAATCGCGTCTATTGACGCCTCTATGTTAAAACATTCTTCAGCATCATTATTTTTTTTCATATTATGTAATAAATCCCCATAATTTCCTCCAAATTCTAATACTTTTTTGTATGAAATTTTAGATTCTTTTATTTCATCATAGATTACTTTTTTGTTTAATCTTAAATCTGGAATTTTTTTATTGGCAAAATTTCTTTGAAAGAAATCATTGCCTTCACTATTCAAATAACATTCATCTTGTTTAGAATTCTTCATTTTTATTTCCTATTTGTTCGAGTAATTGATTTTACTGTATTTAACATTACTTCTGGTACTACTCGATTGATATTTTCTGGACCTAAATTAAATGATGGAATTACTACATTGTTTCCTTTTTTTGTCTCTATAATTTTTCTATACATTTCAGTTAATTCTTCCCAATTATGTTTAGTTACAAAACCTCTTGTCTCTTCAGTAAAAGTAAATTTCTTTATCTGGTTTCTATTTACTATTCCCAATACTTCTAAACTATTAACCCATGATTTTTTTAGAATTTCTTTATTATACTTTATAGTATTTATTGGAAAAGAGTATTCTACTTGAATTAATTTGTTACTTGTATTTGCTATTTTTCCAGGAAATGAGATTCTATTAATCATGTGTTGATTACTCCCAACTAGAATTTCATGAAACTTGTTTTTTACTTCATTTTTCAAAAGAAAATTTCCAAAAACAATTTTCTGTGGCATTCCATTTTTTATTCCCTTAATTTTAATACCTAATATCTTACACAGTGATATTGGTGAATTACACCAAAAATATGTGTCTGCTACAAATTCATTACCATTAATTTTTACACTGGAAAATCTATTTGTTTTTGATTCAATTTTATATTCAATCTTTATTGCATTTTTAATAATTTTACAATATTTATGATCAATATCATCATGAATTGCTTTAACGAAACTACCAAATCCTCCTTTTTTTGGATATAGTACAAAATGATCTGAATGACTTCTCATTTTATCATGAAATATATCCCATTCTGATTCCCTTTGATTAATTTTTTTTGTATTTGGAAAAAACCATGGATAAACTAACCCAAAAAAATCTTCTTCCTTACCATCTTTTTCTAATGACCACTTTATTGAGGGATATGATCTCAAGATATCGTCATATGCTAAATCAGTAAATTTTTTTCCAAAAATTTTTGAAATCTTCTCCCTAGTTAATTTTCCTTTAATAGAATCATTTTGTATTTTTTTTGAAAATAGTATTTTTAGATCTTTTGGCCATTTGCTAATTTTCTGATTATATGGAATTAAATAATTTTTTACAACAATTCCTCTATTGAGTTTGAATTTACGATAATTATTTTGTAACACTTTTTCAAAAAATTTTGTTGTAATGATTGATCTGTTATAGTCTAAAGCATGATACCCATAATCAAAAATATTTCCTTCTTTGTCTTTGACTGATTTGTTCCCTCCTCCTAACAAATTTGAATTTTCAACTAATATAGAATCAATCCCTAAATGTGAGCAAACATTAGCCGTAACGAGTCCTGATAGCCCCCCTCCAAAAATTATTACTGATTTCTTCTTGATTTTCATTATTTCATTCCCTCTTTATTACTAAAAATTCTTTTACATACATAGTTTTTTGAAATTTTCTACATCTTTTCAAGATTTTTTATCGATTTTTTTATGTTGTTCTATTTTCTTAATGTGTTCGTCTGCTAGCATTTCATACATTTCTCTATCTTCCTCAATAAATGAATCTAAATAATTCATAGAAATTTTATCACTAATCATAAAACCTCCACTATGAAATTTTTTTGCCACTTTAGAATAATATTCAAAAATATCAAATTCAAAAGAGTTTCTATCTAATACATTTATGAATTCATTTACATCTGATAATTTTACTTCTTTTTGTAATGATTCCTTTATTGCCATGGGCAATTCCTCTAAACTTTTTAATCTATGTACTGAAGGAAGTGATGAATATATTACATCTGCAAAAACTATACATGGCTTTTTGTATAAAGCTGCTTCAAATCCTGCAGTTCCTGTAATGGTAATTACCATTGCACATTTTTCTAAAAGAATTTTTGGATTCACTGACGGATGAATTAATTTTACATTTGGTAATTCCATAATTTTTTTGTATTGTGAAGTTTCTCTCCAGTGGCGTAAAAACATGTTGTAATGTTCTTTGACATATAATTTGTAATCTGCTGGTAGTGCTTTGGCTATGTTGGTAATTACTTCTACTTGATTTGCATAAAATGGAGCAACTATGTCTACATTACGTTCTGGCTGCACATGTAGTGGAAAAAACAAAAATTTCTCCTCTGTTTTAATATTTTTTTCAAATTTTTTATCTATGAATCTTTTTCGTAGTCTTCCTTTTAATGAATATGTCAAATAATGTGATATTGCATTCAATCGTGTTACTCCATAGTGATCGTAACCTTCTTGCCATTTACTATCAAAAGTTTTTGTTAACCATGTAATGGAAGGTATTATTTTTTTATATAATGGAGTATTCATTCCTCCTGATTGAACATTTCCAGTTTGCTTGAATCTATTGTGACTTTTCATATATTTTTCAAGATCTTCTGGCGATTCAATTTTTACTCTATTTTCTTTTTTTTCATCTAAATCATAATCAATTACATCTGATTGGGACGAAATCGATGCTCGATATGCTAATCTACTACCAAAAAGCATTAGAATTTTAACGCCTTTAGCTCTGCACATTTCTGTTAATAGATGATTACGATGTAAATCCGTTGTTTTAATTACGAGAAAATCTGGTTTTACTTCATTTAATACATTTTCATATAATCTACATTCTTGTTCAAAAATCGATAAAATTTCTTCTTCATTGAATTTATAAAATGGATTGTATTTATAAAAAATTCTTTCAGAATATGCAATTTCCCAAAGATTAATTTTATACTCTTCTTCAATTTTTTTTAAATATTCTACATTTGGTTTTTTTATTTTTCCTACGTGATCCCAAAAATACCATTCTTTTTCAAAATTTACTATATTTTGATTCATAAATGATTTTTTTAAGTGATGATTTAGATCATAAATTACATAAAGATTGGCATCTGTTTTTTCTTTTAGTGTTTTTGCAATTCCAAATTGTAATAAACTCACATCCACCCAAAATAAAATTTTATTTTTCATATTTTATTTATGACCCATCGCTCTTCTGTTTAACACTTTCTTCAATTTTTTTAGTATATTGCATACTTAATGTTTCAAAATACTCATGATTTTTTCTAATAAATTTTTCAGCAGTTTTTGAGTTTATTTTTGTATCAAATAAATATCCATCATAAAAAAATTCATTATTAATTTTAATCGCTAAATCTGTAAAATTAAATTGAAATGAATTCGCTTTCAATAAATTCATAAATTCATTTACATCTGATAATTTTACTTCTTTTTGTAATGAATCTCTTATTGCCTTAGGTAGTTCTTCTAAACTTTTTAATCTATGTACTGAAGGAAGTGATGAATATATTACATCTGCAAAAACTATACATGGCTTTTTGTATAGTGCTGCTTCTAATCCTGTTGTTCCTGCAATCGTCATTGTCATCTTACATTTTTTTAACATTTCATCATTAGATATTGATGGATGAATTAATTTTACATTTGGTAATTCCATAATTTTTTTGTAAAACGAAATTTTATGCCAACCTTTAATTTTTTGCATTGGATGCTCTTTTACAAATAATTGATAATCAATTGGTAGTGCTTTGGCTATGTTGGTAATTACTTCTACTTGATTTGTATAAAATGTGGCAGGAACTAATGTTGAACGTTCAGGCTCTAATTGCAGTGGAAAATAAATGAATTTCTGATCATAATTTATTTTTTTTCTAAGATTTTTGTCTAAAAATGATTGCCTATACCTTGTTTTAAGGGGAAATAGACCTTCTTGAAAAATTACTTTAAAAATAGTCTTTCCATAATTTGTATGATTTTCTCTATATTTTTTATTAATAATTAACGAGAAATATTTTATTGCGCCTTTAATCCATACATTTCGTGAATTTTGAAATTTTTCTCTAAACTCTGATTGTAATACTTTGTATCTTTTACTTTCTATGTGCAATTCTTCAAAAGACTTAATTTCTTTTTCATTGTGTTTTTTCTTAAAATCTAAATAATCATATTCATGTGAGATGTAACTTCTATTTCCAAATCTTGTAAAACTTAACATCAAAATTTCAATTCCTTTTGCTAAACACATTTGTTTAAGGATTTGTCCATTACTCAAATCTGTTATTCTTATTACTAAATAATCTGGCTTTGTATTGTTTAACACTTTTTCAAATAGTCTACATTCTTGTTCAATGATTGTTAAAATTTCATCATAATTGAATTTGTAATATGGATTATAATTATAAAAATTTATGTCACTGTAAATTATTTTCCAAATATCTAATTCATATTTTTTTTCGATTTCTGCTAAATATTCTAGATTTGGTTTTTTTTGATCTTTATTGAAACAATCTCGCAGATACCATTTATTTTCAAAATTTACAATATTTTGTTTTTCATAAAACTCTCTTCCTTCGTTTACATCTATGATTGCATAGATATCACAATCTTCTTGTAACCATTTTGACATTCCAAATTGAGCAGAAAAGGTATCTAACCATAATAGTAGTTTTGGTTTCATTGATATTCGCAACTTACAAGTTGAATTATAAGTGTTTTAACATCTTTAACACCTTACATTTTTACTCTTCTAATTCCTTTATTTTTTTGATTTGAAAGTTGTTTTACTATCAGCTGGATTGGGCAAAAGGTTGGAACCCATTACTTACTCTATACCCAAACCAATGATTCCAATATCTGGTAAACCTATTTTGGGATATATTATTGATGATTTAAAAAAATTAGGGTTTACTGATTTTTGTATTGTTATTGGTCATTTAGGTGAAAAAATTAAACAATATTTTGGTGATGGAACAAATTTTAATGTAAAAATTTCATATGTTGAACAAGAAATTTTTTCAGGAACTGCAACTGCCACAAAACTTGCTAAAAATTTTGTTAATGACAGTCCTTTTCTGCTATATCTTGCTGATACAATAATTCCAAAAAATTTAAGAAATTATATTCAAAATATGATTAATTCTAATTTTGAAATAAATCTTTTATCTTCACAAATTAATTCATCTGAAATTGGAAATGTTGGTAACATTGAAGTAAAGAATGAATGTGTTTCAAAAATTTCTGAAAAAACTCTTAGTTCTAAATCTAATCTTGCTTGGGCTGGAATTGCTTTTTTTAAAAATAATTATATTTTTAAAATGATTGAACAATTATCTCCTTCTCAACGTGGAGAATTTGAAATTACTGATGCAATGAATCTTGTTTTAGAAAATAATGTAAAAATTGGTAATTTTACTTGTGATGGATATATTGATGCAGGAACAATTTCAGGATTATTGGAATTAAATACATTTATTCTTAATTTACAACAACGAACGACTCAAAATTCTTCCAACATTCATTATCCTGTTTATATTGGCAACCAATGTACTATTGGAAAAAATGTAGAATTAGGACCATCTGTTTCAATTGGAGATGGAGTCAATATAGGTGATAATGTAAAAATAAAAAACTCCCTAATTTTCAATAATTCAAAAATTTCTTCAAATCAAAATATATCTAATTCTATAATAGATGACAATCAAAACATTCTTTCTTTATAGAATTAAATCTTTTGTTAGCAATATTTCAAGTTTGGTAAATTTTAAAATTTTTGATTAAAAAAATTTAAAATATCCTATTTAGTAAATTATAATGATTTGTCTGAAAATAAAATTAAATCCCATACTCTTGAAAAACATCAAACTAAAGATATTCGTGATGGACATGTAAATGGTTCACTAATCCCTGTCTGGAGAAATTGGGATAAAACTATCTCAGTTCAGCCTGAAATGGTATATGTTACATCAATTAATCCTGGAGAGCGAAAAGGTCCACACCTACATATCATTAGACATAGTTACTACGTATGTATCAAAGGTAAGGTTGTTTTTATAATTAAAGAAAAATCAGGTAAATATCTTGAAATTGAATCCAGTGAAGAAAATCCTGTACTAGTGGAAATCCCAAAAAATTATTCTTCTGCACACATTAATCTTTCAAATGAACCAAGCATAATTTTATCTGTAGTTAATCCTTCATGGAAACCAGACAATCGTGATGAACATAATGTAACTTATGATGATTATGATTGGGATAAATGGAATAAATTGTAATAGGTTATGCCCAAAAAACTACTCATCATTGGCGGTGCAAGTCTTGTTGGAAGCACAATTATTGATTACGCAAAAGATAATTATGAAATTTTTACTACAGAAAATAATACTCCTATTACTAATTCAAAAGTATCTTCAATTAAACTAAATTTACTTGATGATAAAAAACACATTTTAGATTATATTGAAAAAATTAAACCATCTGCAGTAATTCATACTGTTGCATTCCCAAATGTTGATTTCTGTGAATCAAATCATGAATTAACTGATTTATTGCATGTAAAAATTACTAAAGATATTTCTGAAATATGTTCTTCTGTTAATTCAAAATTAATTTATTTTTCTACAGATGCAGTATTTAATGGAAATAATTCGATACCTTATAATGAATTAGATAGACCTGATCCATTAAGTTATTATGGAAAAACAAAACTTGAAGCAGAAAAAATCATTTTACAAAACACCAATAATGTAATTTTAAGAACTACTGTGATATATGGATGGCATATTCGTTCACGCTTTACTAATTGGGTTTTAGATACTTTAAAAAATAAAAAACCAGTTACTGCTTTTGTTGATCAATATAACACACCAACCTTAGTAGATGATTTAGTAAAATCTGTATTTTCAATTATTGAAAAAGATCTTTCCGGACTTTTTCATGCTTCAGGAAAATCTTGCTTAAATAGATTCGAATTTGCACAAAAATTAGCTATCTCATTCGGTTTGGATAAAAATCTAGTCGTACCTACAAAATCATCTGATATTTCACAAATTGCACCAAGACCAAAAAATGGATGTTTGGATTCTAGTCAACTTGAAGATAAAAGTGGTATTAAATTTAATGAAATTGATTCAGGAATAGATCATATTTTTTCACTTTCAAATAAATCAACAACCAATTCCAACAAAGTTTGATTTTGTTTTAATAAAATCCCTTTACATCCTGCACTTTCTGCTGCTTGTACATCAGTTTGAGAATCTCCAATCATAAAACTTTGAGAAAGATCAATTTTAAAATCATTTTTAGCTTTAATGATCAATCCTGGTTTAGGTTTTCTACAATTACAATTTTCGTTTGGCATATGTGGACAGAAATATACTCCATCAAATGAAGTGTTATGCATTTTTAAATAATTTTGTAATTTTTCATGAATTTTATCTAAATTTTCAATTGTGAGTAATTTTCTATTTACAGCAGATTGATTTGTAATTAAAATAACTAAAAAATTATGATTTTTAATGAGAGTTATTGCATCGTGTATATTTTCAAAAATTACAAATTCTTCAATATTTTTAACATAATCTTTTCTTTCTTGATTGATTACCCCATCACGATCTAAAAAAATTGCTTTAGTCATAAAATTAATAATTGAATTTGGGAGTGCCGTCAGATCTGATCATGGTAGTAAGTAAATGACAAATCAAAAGATGAATTGTTTCAATTGTAAGCATATCATCACTGTTTACAGTTAGATTAATCTTTACCATTTTTGATAATTTACCACCATCTTTCCCATTCAATCCTATAGTAGTTGCGTGTTTTTCGTTTGCTAATTGAATTGCATTTAATACATTTTTTGAATTACCACTTCCACTAATTCCTATCACAATATCATCTTTCTCAAGAAAATTTTCTAATTGATTGGAAAAAATATTGTCGTACGATTCATCATTTGACCATGCCAATAAAACTGGAATGTTATCAGAAAGAGAAATAGCTTTAAACCGTTTATTTTCCTGAGTAATACTAGTTTTCAATAAATCTGCTACAAAATGTGATGCTGTTGAGGCACTTCCACCATTACCCATTACAAATACTTGCTTGCCTTTATCTCTGGCATTTTTTAAAACGTTGAAAATTTTTTCAAATACTTCATAATTTTCTTTTAAAGATAAAGTTGATTTGATTTGTTCATCAATATATTCATGAATTTTTTCTTTATTCATATTATTTTGTAGTTTTTAGATTATTTAAATCAAAAACAGCTGAGCCTGAATTTTCATATTCAAAATTTACTTTTTGTACACCTAATTTTTGTAATGCTTTAGTTATTTTCATATGGTATCTTGGTTCTGCAAATACATACAAATGGCCTCCTCCACCTGCACCTGTGACCTTTAATGATGTGGCACCATTTGTAATTGCTTTATTACTAATATTTTCAATTCTAGGGTTAGTGATTCCTTGAGTATAGTTTTTTTTTACCTCCCATCCTGTTTTTAAAATTTGTGAAAATTTTGTAAGATCATTCATCTTTAATGAATCCCTCATTTCCAAAGCTAATTCTTTTGCTTTATGTAAAGATTCAATCGTTTTTTTATTAGATTTTTTTATATCTCCAATTTGTGATTTTAAAATTCCCTCTGAGTGTTTTCTATTTCCAATATGAAATAATAGTGATTTTTCTTGTAATTCTTTTTGTGTTGATTTTTTTATTGAAATTGGATAAACATAGACTTTTTTTTTTGTAAACTTCAGTAAATTAAAACCCCCGTATACTGCTGCAAATTCATCTTGTTTTCCAATTCCCCATTTCAAAACATTATGACCAATATGATATGCATTCATTGCAATTTTGTATTTGTCCAATTTTTTTTTCTGTATGCTAGTAATGACGTTTACAAAATTTGCTGTTAATGATGATGATGCACCTAACCCTGAATTAGGTTCAACATCAGTAGCTAAATACATGTCTATTCCTTTTTTAAATTTCAGTTCCCGTAGTCCTTCAAGAACAATTTCATGACCTTGAACTGATTTTGGATGATGTTTTTTTGGAGGTAAGTGTGATGCAAAATCTGGTGAAAATCCTTGTAATCTGTCATCATTTCTCAGTTTAGCCATCACGTATGTGTATTTGTTGATTGTAGATGAAATGGCATACCCATCAAATTTATTGTGATATTCTTCAAGATCTGTGCCTCCACCTGCAAAACTGATTCTCAGAGGCGCTCTTCCTATAAACATAGACGAGCTATTGTTGAAGAATATATAATGATTTAATACTATTATTTTCTATTTTTCAAACAAGATTGATATCTTAGAATTAAATTATTATTTGATATGAGTAATGAGAAATCCGTAAAAAATGAAGATTTGGTAAGCATTATAATTATTAATTTCAATGGAATTGATTATATTTTAGATTGTGTAGATTCTGTTTTCAAAACCACTAATTGTAATTATGAAGTGTTGTTAATTGATAATAATTCCTCTGATAATAGTTCAAAATTGTGCAAAGAGAAATATCCTGAAATAAGACTTTTTAATAATCAAAAAAATTTAGCAATGGCTGCAAGAAACAAAGGGATTGATGAAGCAAAAGGTGATTTTATTGTTTTTTTAGATGCTGATACTGTAGTTACATCTAATTGGATTACTGTCCTATTAACTAGTTACAAAAAACATGGTAAAGGATTGTATCAAGGTAAATTGTTGAAAAAAGATGATCATGCAATTATTGAAAGTTGTGGAGATATGACAAATATTTTTGGTACAGGTTTTGCAAGAGGAAGAGGACAAAAAGATCAGAAACAATTTGAAAAATTTCAAAAAATATCTTTTCCTGTTGGTGCATGTACTTTTTCCTCTTTAGATGTCTTCCAAGAAATTGGTTATGTAGATGAATCTAGTTTATTTTTTTTAATGTTGGATGATCTTGATTATGGATGGAGAGGTTGGATGCAAAATATTCCTTCATATTATGAACCTGAATGTGTAATTTATCATGTTGGGAGTCCAACATTACAATGGAGCTCAAAAAAATTCTTTTTTATGGAAAGAAATAGATGGATCTGTTTATTCACTTTGTATTCTAAAAAAACACTCTTCAAAATTTTTCCATTTTTGATTCTTTATGATTTTGGTATTTTTTGTTTTTTAGTATCAAAAGGTATGGGATTTGTAAAAATCAAATCTTTTTTTTCTTTGTTGAGTATGAGCCATAAAATTGAAAAAAGAAGAAAATTTATGCAAAAGAGTCGTAAAATAGACGATAGCGATATAGTGAAAAATTTTACTGATAATATTGATATTCCAACAGGATTAGTTACTAATTCA
>JAONKT010000011.1 GCA_028377625.1 Candidatus Nitrosopumilus sp.
TATATTCATACATTGATTACAATTTATGACTACTATTGTTGCTGATACTAGTGTAATTATTAATGGAAATCTTTCTGATCAAATAAAATCTGGCTCTATTAGGAATTCTGAAATTATAATTCCTCAAGCAGTATTTGATGAACTTCAATCTCAGGCTTCAAATCATAAAGAACAAGGATTTGTTGGGTTAGAACAAATTCAAAAATTAAATAAATTATCTGATGATTTTGGCTTAAAAATTATTTTAAAGGGTTCTCATCCTGATATTGATGATATTAAATTTGCAGCAAGTGGGCGAATTGATGCATTAATTATTGATATTGCGAAACAAAATAATGCTATCCTTTACACTTCTGATAAAGTTCAACATCTGGTTGCAGAGGCTGAGGATGTGGAAACTGTTTTCTTACGAACTAAAATTATTCAAGAGGAACTTGAATTTCTAAAATTTTTTGATAACACTACAATGAGTATTCACTTGAAAGAAAATCAATACCCTTTAGCTAAACAGGGAAAACCTGGGGAGTTTTTACTTACAAAAATTGGTGAAGATATTCTTACAAAGGATTATTTGAAAATGATTTCTTCTCAAATTTTGTCTGCTACAAATATTTCTGATTCTAGTACCGTTGAAATTTCTAAAACTGGTGCATCTGTAATTCAACATAATGATTATCGTATTGCAATTACATATCCTCCGTTTTCTGAATCATATGAGATAACTATTGTTCATCCTACTGTTAAACTATCTTTAGATGATTATACAATCTCTGAATCTTTGATGGAACGTCTTACTGATAGGGCTGAAGGAATTGTTATTTCTGGTTCTCCTGGTTCTGGAAAAAGTACCTTAGCTTCAGGATTGGCAAATTTTTACCATGATCAGGGAAAAATTGTTAAAACATTTGAATCCCCGCGTGATTTACAAGTTAATTCTGGTATTACTCAATATAGTAAATTAGATGGAAGTTTTGATAATACTGCAGATATCTTATTGTTAGTTCGTCCCGATTATACAATTTTTGATGAAGTAAGGCGAAGAGAAGATTTTACAACATTTTCAGATTTGCGATTAACTGGAGTTGGCATGGTTGGTGTAATTCATGCTAATTCTCCTTTAGATGCAATACAACGTTTTATTGGTAAGATTGAACTTGGAATTATTCCTAATGTTTTGGATACAGTTGTCTTTGTAAATAATGGTGATATTGAGAAAGTTTATGATCTAGAATTAAAGGTAAAGGTTCCTACTGGTATGACTGAATCTGATTTAGCTAGACCTGTAATTGAGATAAGAAATTTTGAAGATAATGTTTTAGAACATGAGATCTATACATTCGGAGAAGAAAATGTTATTGTCCCAGTGGCAAAACGTGGTGATGTTGTAGGTATTCAAAAATTAGCTCAGGATAAAATTCAAGATTATTTCCAAAGATATGATTCTGATGCACAAGTTGAAATTCTGTCTGAAAATCGTGTCAAAGTAAGTGTTCACGAAGATTGTATTGCATCTATCATTGGTAGGGGTGGGACCAATATCAATGATATTGAAAAACTCCTTAAAGTTCACATTGATATTGTTGCTCAAAATTCTGAATTACTATCTTCTACTTCTGATGATCTTCCTTTTAGTTTTTCAGAATCAAAAACTGCTTTACTATTAACTGTAAATCGGGAATACACTTCTATGCATGCTGATATTTACACAAATGATAAATTTTTTGCATCTGTCAAAATTGGTAAAAAGGGACAAATTAAAATTCCAAAACGTTCTGATGTTGGAAGAAATTTGTTAAACTCTACTAGTTCCAAAAATGATATTCAAATTTTTCTTAAAGATTTTTAAAATTTTCAACCACTTTTGGATTTGCTTTTAGAAAAGTTATGAATTTTCTTAATTGTTTAATTGTTTTTGGATTAAGATGATGCTCAATCCCCTCTGTATCTTGATTTGCTGTATCATAACCTACTCCTAAAATTTCAAAAAATTCTAATAAAATTCCATGATTTTGACGAATCCCTTCTGCAACTTGTATTCCTTTTTTAGTTAAATTAATTCCATGATATTTTTCATATTCTAAAAATCCTCCCTCATCTAATCTTTGAAGCATTTTCGTAACACTTGGGGCACTCACATGCATATATCTTGAAATATCTAACGTAGTGGCATACCCTTTCAATTCTACTAATTCTGAAATAATTTCTAAATAATCTTCCATTCTGGAACTAGACCGTGTCTTTTCTAATTCATGTGCTGCTTTGATTGATTCTAATCTTTTTGCATTTTTTCCTTTCATTGTTCTTTGTAGCTAATGAAATTCCACTATAATTGAGTGTCTGTTGGTTCATCAAGCTATTCTTTGTTGACTTGAGGGTAATCATAGTTAATCTTTGAATCTTAACTATTCTTTTGTAAAATAATGTTGAAATGAATGATCCATTAAAGGCACGACTAGCCAAATTACAAAAATTTTCAGCCTCAGCTAAGCGTAGAGCTAATTTATACTCAGATATAGCTAAAATGGATGATTCTCATACTGCTAGATCCTTGGGTGCATTACAAAAAGCACCTGCACCAGGTAAAAAATTACAAAAAATTGGATTTCTGATGCTATGGATTCCTGAACCTACTGGTGTAACGTGTGCAATTGGAGGTCCTATGATTGTTGCTGGTAGATACTTGGATAAAAAATACAACGGAAGTACATTACATGATATTGGCCATCATACTAAAAGCACAATGTCTACAATTAGTGATTTTAAAAATTCTGTAACGTAACACATTGAGTTTTTAAAAGGATGGTCTTAAACTAATTTATGACTACTAGGGCTCAAGCTTTAATCCCTATTTTTATTGCTGCTGTAATTATTGGCTCTATAGGACTACTTACTTTACCAAGTGAAATAAAATTAGAACAAGTGAAATTTCCTAGGGGTATGATTAAAGTTGATAGTATGCCTCTTGAAGTCCAAATTGCTGATACTGAACCCAGCCGTGTTCGTGGATTAATGTTTCAAGAACAATTACCTTTAGATCAAGGAATGCTTTTTGTATTTCCTGAACAAGGTTTGTATTCTTTGTGGATGCTTAATATGCAATTTGAATTAGATATGATTTGGTTTGATGCAGATGGCAAAGTAGTTCATATTAAAACAAATGTTCCACCATGCGTAATACCTATTGAAATTGCAGCAGGATGTCCTAGTTTTATTCCTGATGGTGAGGCAACCTATATTCTTGAAGTTACATCTGGATTTGTAGAACAAAATAACATTACTAAAGATTCTATTTTGGAAATCATTTCTATCTAAAATTGCAAAACCTTATCTTGTAATCTTTTTCTAAATCCTTTATGAATAAAAAAATTATTTTTCCAATTATTATTGTAATTATATCTGCTATAGCTATTTTTTTAATTCCTGAAGATTCATCTATGCCTTCTTCAGAAAATTTGTATCAATCTGGATTTACTTTTTATGACGTTGAAAAGATAAACGAATCTGTATCTAAATATAACATTTTCATGTCTACTCCTACTCCTGTAACTGATCATACTATTGGAAATTATTGTGCCATCCGTGATGATATTTTATCTACTATCAATTATTGTACAACTACTGCTCTTCAAGGTCCTGATGGAAAATCTCTTGGAAATATCAGTATAGGTGGAACTCCTGATAATCCTATTATGGCTATTGCTGTAGTTGAATCTACTCCATTTTTAGATTCAAAATTTAATGAAGTTGAAATTGTTTTTGAATCTATGATTGAAACTTTGGTATGTGACTGTTGGAATGAAAAACAACCTGGAGATTTTGAATCTGTTCATGCCTGGATATCTGCTGCTAAAATCAAATTTGATGAATCTTCTCAAACAATTCCACTCAAATCCACCGTTTCTGGATTGAGTGATGAAACATTAATTCTTGAGATTACTTTCAAGGATGAGTCTTATTTGTGGACCTTAATTATTCTAAAGTAGTTTAATTATATATGATGAAATTATTTGATTGGAGATTGCAATGATTGATCAATTATGGTTAATTCCTTTGGGGTTTGCTGCAGGTGTATTGGGTTCTATGATTGGTCTTGGTGGTGGAATAATTGTTGTTCCAATTTTAACATTTTTGGGAATCCCTCCCACTGTAGCTGCAAGTAATAGTCTTTTTGCAGCATTAAGTAATTCTATTGCGTCTACAATTTCTTATTCAAAACAAAAAAGAATTGAATACTCTTTGGGGATGAAACTTGGATTGCTTGCAATTCCTGGAACTGTGTTGGGTGCGATAATTTCTACTGATGTTGCTCCTGATATTTTTAAAATTTTATTTGGTTTAGTTTTAATTGCATCATCCATTTACATTTTTTTAAGAAAACAAGTTGAATCAAAAGAAAAAATTATTTCTAAACAATTAATTCTTTTAATAATTGGTTCTAGCTTTTTTGCAGGAATAATCTCCTCCTTTTTTGGAATTGGTGGTGGAATTGTCTTTGTTCCTTTAATGGTAGTTGGAATGGGAATGTCTATGAAAAGGGCTGCACCTACATCACAATTTATTTTGTTATTTGCATCATTGTCTGGAGTAATCGTTCATAGTATTTTGGGACATCCTGATTTTATCCAATCTGGATTTTTGGCAATTGGTGCTTTTTTTGGAGGCTTGGTGGGGGCAAAATTATCTCTAAGTGTTAAGGAAAGAAATTTGAAAATTCTTATTTCAATTGTACTTGTGATAACAGCTGTAAAATTATTTTCTGATTCTTTATCTACAGGTTCTTTATTTTAGCCTTAAATTATAAATTGTATTTTTATACTAATTTTTTCATATAATGTGTTCATTGAATCTTTTGATTTGATGGCTGGGGAGACATGTCTGCTCCTTAGTATTTTATTATCTATTTTTCTAGTTGTTTTTCAATTCTGTAGATGTTATTTTTTGAAATTATAGTTATCTGATTATCTTCTGTCCTGCCTTCAAAATTAATAATTATTTTCCCATATTTTTCATCTATGTCTGTTTTCTCTATGATTGTAAATTTTAATTTTAAAACTTGGTCTGTGTATAATGGTTTTAGGAATCTTGTATTCCTATTTCCCCATTTTGTGTCTCCATCTGTACCCAAAAATATTATTTGATTTCCATAAATCTGATCTAGTCTTGTAAATTCTCCTTCCATTCTTGATAAAATTGCTCTACCTGAAATTAATTGATTTTCTTCATTTGAATTATTCTCTAAAAATATATTTTTTATTTTTGAGAATTTTAGATACTCATCTAATTCATCATTTGAAATACTACATGTAGAGTAAAATGATTCGCCGATAATAAATTCTGAAAACTTTTTCATTCTATCTTGTTTCATCAACACAGAATGTTACTTCTGCAGATGAATCTGAATTATCTGAAACTAGGAAATTGAATGCATCAGCAATTTTTTGGTTATCGGGTTCTGAACCTGTAACTGAACCTGGAAAAATATTAAACATTCTGATTTTTGATTTTAAAACATCGCTTAATTCTTGATTAACTGTTGTGGTGAATGGTCGTAATGCTCCTCTGAAAACTTCTACTTGAGCTCTTTGAGTTCCTGTTACTTTACGTCCAATTGGTAAATCTGGACCTATTATCATGATTGCGCCCTTAGTATCTTTGTATAATCTTGGGTCTTTGTCTCCACCTGGAACAAAGTGATCCAGTGCTCTTTGGGCAACTGTTGCTGGTGTTGAAATGAATTTTGCAACTAATTCTTCCCATCCTGCTCTGCTTAACTCTGTTAATTTACCTACTTCTGGAAGTTTTCCAGTGATATGAACTACCCCTAAAATTTCTCCTAGATTTGTTTTGGCAGTATTTAGCCATCTTTGAACTTCTTCAGGATTTGCAATATCTATAACGTGTGAATGGAATTTACTACTAATGTATTCTTGAACTTCTGTTGGGGTTGATTGTGAAATGAAACATGCAACTTTTCCTCCGTTTTTCTCAACATGTTGTGCTAAAAATTCTACTCTTTCTGCATCTGTTTTGTCAGTACCATCAATTGCAAAAACCACTGATTTGCCTGAAAAGTCTGGTTGATGAACTCCTGGAGCTGTTGTTCCAATATGTGGTTTAACTGGATAAAATACTCTGTCACCTGGAATTACTTTACCGTTGAGGATTTTTGCAATTTCATCATCACACAAATTTAGAACTGATTCAGCCACTTGTGTTTGTGCTAAAAATTCTCTATTTGCAATCATATGTGATGTATTGTTTTGGACTTTTTCAGCAATTGTTTGAATTTTAGTAAGTAGATTTGTAAATGTCTCTGTTAATTTAGTAACATCTTTTCCGTTTGCTAATTTCTCAGCAATTTTTTCAATTCCTTCTTTATCAATTCCATCTGCAAGAATACATTCTAACAAGTCATCTTTTGCTTCTTCAACTTCAACTGGAGTCAAGTCTTCAAATCCACTCACTCTCATGAATTCTGCTGCAGCTTTTGGATATACTGTTTTGTAAATTCTATCTGAATGTACTGGTCCTGGGTTTGTTGCAATAGATATGATGCCTTTATCTGTTAATTCCCATGACATTGCTTCAGCGAGTCTATTTTTGGCACCTTGTGATGCTGTATATGGACTTCTAAATCTATATGGTCTTTGTTCAAGTGGTCTTTCTTCTGTAAAGAATGTTGAAATTGTGATAATTTTTCCACCCTCCTTCATTACTTTTAGTGCTTGAACTGAACCCCAAAATGTACCTGTGAGATGAATTCCTATTGTACTTTTAAAATCCTTTAATGGTGAATTTGGAAAACATGTTACAGGACCTGAAACTCCTGCATTGTTAATTATATAATCTACATTGACATTGTCATTTTTTAATGCATCAAACATTGCATTCATTGCTGATTCATCTGCTACATCTACACCTGCAAAAATCTTAACTGATGCACCACTATTTTTTTTTGAAATTATTTGTTCAAGATATTTTGATGCTTCCTCTAAAGGCTCTTTTCTTCTACCCAGAATAATTACACTTGCACCATTTTCAACAAATTTGATTGCTATAGCTTTACCAATTCCTGTCCCACTACCTGTAATTAATGCAGTTTTACCTTGGAATTTCAAGTTAAAAAAATACAAACTTTTTGCATATTTATTTGGATTGATCTCTATGACTTTTTTCTTGATATCTTTATTTGTGGGATGTTATTAGATATTTTATGCACGATACTGAATCTGACACTTTTATTCGTCAAACATGGCCTGAAAAATTTAGTGCTATGCTAAAAGAGATCGGTGTTGATTCTGAATCTAAAGAAATTGCTACAGATGCAGTTGAAAATGATGATTACTACAGTAGATATTTTTCTCAAACTCCTAGAATGGTTACTAACAAGGGTTGCATTGATATTAAAAATTCTAACATTGACGTCGTTCAAATAATTCAAAAGGGTTAATCATGCAAGATCCAAATCCACTTCCATGGGGTGCATTAGATAGATTTCAGGCTCACTTTATTGTTAGAAAGAATGCTGGTTCATCATCTATCAATTATACTGCAAAAACTATCTTAACCACTCAGGGTCATTTTGGTAACAAAGTTGTTACAAAAGTTGAATGGAATGGATATGGTGATTTAGCTACTAAATTAAATTCTGACGATGAACTTAATGAAATGATTTCAAAACAATCTCTTAAAGATGCAACAATCTATGTTGAACCTACTGAAACTGCAATAAGAATACGTAGTAAATGGGATAATCATATTTCGTTTGGTATTACTCAGGAACTTTTTGAAATTTATGATCGAATTGCTGGTCATATAAAATCTGTTTAAGCTTTCCACCAATCTAAGGCAAGAAAATCTACTTTATCTTTTCCTTTTGGAATTGCTAGAATGAATTGTTTTTTGACTGTTGTTGCAAGTCTTCCTGCCAGAACAATTCCTGTTGATGTAATTGATTCGTTTCTATTGTACACTTGAATTAAAAATGGTGCATGATCAATTCCTGGACCTTTCTCATATACTGCAAAATCACATCCAAATTTAATTCCTGGATTAATTATGTACCCTTTATCTCGAAAATTTTTGTAAACAATGTATTTCTTTTCAAATTCATGAACTTCTTTTTTACAAATTTCTGTCATTTGCTCAATGCTTATTTTTTGTTTTAATTTACTAATGGTAATTTTTTTTATTTTCTAATAAATACAGTCCTTCAATTAAATCTAAGATTAATGGTGCGTCGATTTCTTCAATTTTTGGTTTAGGTATGCCGATTGGTTTTCCATAGTATCCCTCAGAAAAAAGTTTCTTTGAATCCTCTATGTTCCAAACAATGATTCTATTTTCTACTAACTCACTTTTCATGACTTTATTAAATCTGTTATGTATATGAATTCTATAGTGTAGAACTAACGTTAATCATATTAAAAATAAAGTAGAAATTAAAATTGTTTTTTCTATAGGCTTAATGCTAGCAGTATGAATGAATCTGAAACTCTTTGACATTTATCTGACATTTCTTCAATTCCTTCTATGACATCTTTGATTAACAACAATTCTTTTGGATCTTTCACTTCATTGAGAAGTTTTATTGTTGCATCTCTATACTTGATGTCTATTTCTCTTTCAATTGTTTGTGTTTCTTGAGCCAATTCAATTGCATTGGCAGTGTTTGTATTGAGACTTCTAATTATTTCATTTAATTTGTAGACTTCATCTACTACTAATGATATTAGTTCTCCAATGTCTTTGTCTAGTTTTGAGCTTTTCAATGTAGTTATTTTTACATTTGAAAGTTTGAATGCGATACCTGTAATGTAACCTGCAATCTCATCCATTGTATATGCTGTGTTTAGAAGATTCTCTCGGTTCATGATTAATCCTCCTACATCTGCAACTTCACGTGTAATTTTTCTTCTAAGATTCTCTACTTCTTCTTCTATTGTTGAGATTTGTTCTAATGTGTTTTTGATTGCTTTCTTATCTTTCTTCATTAAAGAATCAGTTAGCGTCCCAAGTTCTCTCGATGCGTTTAGAATTCTATTGATCTCATCTTGTAAAACTGCTATTGCCTTTCTTTTTTGCTTGAACTTCAAGCTCTCCACTATACATAACAAAAAGTATGATGTCTCGTGGTAATTTAAATCCTCTATGATTTTTGATATATTTTGAGCGTTATCACATCAAATTTTTATCATGGGCGGCTTTATTTTGTCCCTTGTATAGTGAAATTACTTCTTCATCAGTTGATGCATCTTCTGCCATTTTTTCTACTCTTATTTTGCCTGTAAATTTTGGAAATCGTAGTGCTAATCCTGCATCTTTTCTAATTTCATCTCGTGCTACTTTGTGTATTGGACTAAGGGTAATTTCTGATGCAACTATTTCGATCACTAATTCTGGTTCAAACCATACGTCTGCTTCCATTTCACTATTAATACGCGGATTTTTTTTAATTGTAGTTTTTGGATTTAATATTTGATATAATTGATCCAAACTTTCATCTGTAAAACCTGTTCCAACTTTACATATGCTAGGAAACGTGTCTGTATTTTCATCATATGTTGAAAGTAATAATGTTCCATAACTTCCTGTTCTTCTTCCTTTACCAAAAAATCCCCCTACCACCACAAGATCTAAACTATCTCCTAACTCGTTTCGATATTCTCTTTTTAATTTCAACCAGTGACTTCCTCTTGAACCTGCTTGATATGGTTTGTCCAACATTTTTAACATGAGTCCTTCGCTTCCTGCATTGATACTATTCTCAAAAAATTCTTCAATTTCATTTTCATTTTTTGCTATTGTCATTGGAATAAATTTTGCAAATTCATTTTCTTTTACTACACTTTCTAATTTTCTTCTTCTTTCATTATAATTTACATCTGTACAATCTTTTCCATTACAATATAATATATCAAAAAAATTCACCGTGATAGGATATTCTGTTACTGCTTTTTCAATTTTGTATTTCCTTCTCCTATGCATTAATTCTTGAAATGGTAAAAAGTCTCCTGTGTTTTCATTAATTGCAACTATTTCTGCTTCCATTATTGCATTATCTGCTTGAATTATTTTTGGAATTTTTTCAATTATGTCTGGATAATAACTTGAAATTTTCTCTAAACTTCTAGAAAACAATTCAATTTTATCTCCTTCAATATGTAGTTGGACCCTTTCACCATCTAATTTGTACTCGATTGCAAATTCATTTCCCATTTTTTCAATTACTTCTTTTTCACTTTTCACTCTATCTGCAAGCATAGGACGAATTGGATTGAATAAATCTACTTTAAATTTTTCAATTCCTTTAATGCCCTCTACTGCTATAGTTTCTGCAACTTTTCCTAAATCAGTTGATACATTGTATGCATTTTGTAATAGTTTTCTATTTTGTTTATCTCCTGAATATGCAATTGCCAATGCATCCATCACTGTATTTTCTGCAATTCCTAATCTTAGGGTACCAAGTAAAATTTTCAAAATAAAACTTGCTTCTAAAGGATTTGCATCATTTAACAAACTAGAAATGTATTTAATTTTCATGTCCTGTGATCTTGCCCCTTCTAATTTTGCAATTTTAAATAATGTCTCATACACTCTTTCCACAGTAATATTCTCCATCAGAAAAGTTGTCTGTGTTTTTTGTTTTAGAATAACTGCTGCTGCATGACCTAAGTCCCCTCCTTTTGTATACTCTTCTTCAATTTTTTTAATTGCTATTCCTGATGATTTTGATATTGCTCTTATTGCTAATTTTTCTGCAACTCCTAATTCTATACCTTCAAAATCTGGTCTTAATTTTCCTTGAATTAGATATACTATTTTTGAAATCACTTGGTTGGGTGTTTTTTCAAATAATTCCACTAAAAATTGTGTTAATTCTAATCTCTTTGTGGTTGATTCCATTTTTTCAAAAGATTCTGCTAAAATAGAATACTCCATAATCTGCTTCTAACTATTCCTGAATAAAAGTCTGAATCTAAATATATCTAAAAATTGTTGGTTTGTCTGAATTTTTTAGATCTGACACAAGTGCAAAATTATGTAGCGGATATGTTTTCTTATACTGTTTCATGAAACTCCATGCCACATCGTGAGTTTTGAATTCTGTTCTTATCTCTTCAATCACACTTTTTTTTCCAAATACATCTATCGGGACTATCTTATAGCTTTTTGGACGATTATGTGGTTTAGCTCTGAGAAACCATGTAAATGCAAAAATTAAAACTGTGCCTAGAATTACATATTCTCCGGCTACTTTGAAAAATGTTAAAATGATTCCTGGTATTGTTTGTCCAAATAACACTGCAATGAAACTAGAAAATGAAATTACTGCTAACACTGTGAAAATATACGTTTTCCAATCAAATATTTTTTGTAAGGTGTTCATACCTCATAACTATTACGTCTTTTTTTGATTTAACTATTTCGTAATAATCTCTATATTTTGAATTTTTAATCTGGATCTTCGTAATTCACTTTTCTATCGGTAGTATCTGGCTGATCTTCCATTGGTTTCATTTTTGTTTTTAGTATATCCATTCTTGCTTTGTATCCTTCAGCATATTCTAATTCTGATGGAACTAGTGTTGCTGGATGGATAAATCCTTGACTTCTAATTGCTATTGCTTTCTTTGTTGCAATTTCTCTAATGTAATCCCAATCCGGGGTTGAGAACCCATCAAATGGTCCTGTAAATTTACCATTGTGCATACTAAAGACTAATGCTTCTACAATTGGAATGCAGAAATTAATTGATGCAGCTGAATTTAATTTCACTGGCATTAATGGCATGTTGTGACTTCCTCTGGTGTTTCCTGCAACATAATGTGGATTGTTAAACATACTTCCAACTTCTTCTGTTGCTGGGAAATTCTTTTGTGTTCTAACTAAACATATTGGATCATCCTTTCCGACATATGTTCCTGCAATATTGTGCAGTCTATCGGTTGATGCATCTAAAATTGGTTCACCATCTCTGGTGTATACAGAATCAACTACATAGCGTCCTGGATACATTAATGCTGCTTCTATAGTTGGTTTATCTTCCCATAATTGTAGTTCTGCAACTTCAGCTTTTTCTACATCCATGATGTTGAATTTAACTCCGCTTGCAAGACTTTTGTTTACAATTAATGCTGTGTTACTTAATGTGTCCACAAACATTCTATAAATTGGATAGTTGAATGCTCCTGGTTCTGTTTTGTCTGCTGCAAAAACTGTGAATGCTTCGTTTGGTCTTTCTTCAAATTCCATTTCTGCAACTCCTGGACCCATTCCTTTTACATTACCTGAAAAAGAATCTTTGAGTAGATCTTGACCTGCACCATAGAGGCCTTCTTTTTTGGCAACTTCGGTTCCTGCCATAAATGCATCCCATGCAAGTTTGTGAATTTTTTCATTATCTACACCGTGGGTATGGGACATAACGATGTGCGTGTCGTCTCCACAATAACCTATGTAATGATCAATTAGTAAATCTCCTGAATTTTCAACGGTATCTCTAATTGCTTTGATTAGGCCGTCACTTGGTTTTGTATGTCCGCCGATTCCACCGACGTCTGCTTTGATAACTGAAACTGTAATTTTCATATATCTAATTTTTTCTTCTTTGATTTATGTGCTTTTAGTTAAGTTCTTAATCCAAAAATTTATTTTAAAAAATTTTTTTTATGCAAAAAATTCATTACAGTAATATATGCCCTCGACATCGAATTCGATATGGCAGATAAACCACACTTAAACATGATTGTAACAGGTCATATTGATAACGGTAAATCCACAACTATGGGTCATTTCTTAATGGATCTAGGAGTTGTAGATGAGAGAACCATTGCAGCACACGGAGCCGAATCCGAGAAGACCGGAAAAGGTGATACTTTCAAGTATGCATGGGTTATGGATAATATCAAAGATGAAAGAGAAAGAGGAATTACAATCGATTTAGCATTCCAAAAATTCGAGTCTAGCAAATACTTCTTTACTTTAATTGATGCTCCTGGTCACAGGGACTTCATTAAAAATATGATTACTGGCGCTTCTGAAGCAGATGCAGCCATCTTAGTACTTTCAGCAAAAGAAGGTGAAACTGATACTGCAACTGCAGCTGGTGGACAAGCAAGAGAACACGCATTTTTGCTTAAAACACTAGGTGTAAAACAAATTATTGTTGCC
Source organism: Candidatus Nitrosopumilus sp. (assembly GCA_028377625.1). Lineage (GTDB taxonomy): Archaea > Thermoproteota > Nitrososphaeria > Nitrososphaerales > Nitrosopumilaceae > Nitrosopumilus. The sequence continues at coordinate 13,177 of JAONKT010000011.1, forward strand.
ATTAACAAAATGGATGCAGTTGAATACAAAGAAGACGCATTCAAAGCAGCCAAAGAGAAAGGTGAAAAATTGGTAAGATCTGTTGGTTACAAAATTGATGAAGTACCATTCATTCCAGTTTCTGGATGGAAAGGTGATAACTTGGTTAAAAAAACTGAGAACATGCCATGGTATTCTGGTAAAACACTACTTGAAGCATTTGATGACTTTACAGTAGAAGAAAAACCAACTGGTAAACCACTACGTACTCCAATTCAAGACGTCTATACTATTACTGGTGTAGGAACTGTACCTGTAGGTAGAGTTGAAACTGGTATCATGAAAGCAGGACAAAAAATTATTGTTATGCCTTCTGGTGCACTTGGTGAAATCAAATCTATTGAAACACACCATACAGAAATGCCAACTGCAGAAGCAGGTGACAACATTGGTTTCAACCTAAGAGGTATTGAAAAGAAAGATATCAAGAGAGGAGATGTTCTTGGTACTCCTGATGCTCCACCAAATGTAGCAAAAGAATTCAAAGCCCAAATTATTGTTATTCATCACCCAACAGCAATTGCACCTGGATACACTCCAGTCATGCACGCACACACAACACAAGTTGCAGCAACCGTTACTGAGTTCCTTCAAAAAATTAACCCAGCAACTGGTGCAGTTGAGGAAGAAAATCCAAAATTCCTTAAAGTTGGTGATGCCGCAATTGTTAAGATTAGACCAGTAAGACCAACTTGTATCGAAACCTTTGAGGAATTCCCAGAAATGGGTAGATTTGCTCTTAGAGATATGGGTGCAACAATTGCAGCCGGAATTGTTAAGGAAATTACTGAAGAGTACAAACCATAGGCGTTTTTTATGACACAAACCGCCCGTGTTAAACTCACCTCTACAAGTCTACCTAAATTAGGAGTTGTCTGTGATGAGATTATGGGTATTGGTAAAAAAACAGGTGTTAAAGTAAAAGGTCCTACTCCACTTCCTGTAAAAAGATTACATGTTGCTACTAGAAAATCTCCTTGTGGCAGTGGTACTGAAACTTATGAAAAATGGGAAATGAGAATGCATAGAAGAATCATTAACATTAATGCAGATGATAAAGCAATCCGACAATTAATGAGACTTAAAATTCCTGACGATGTCTATATTGAATTGTCTTTGACATAATTTGGTATCCTTAAATTATAGAAATAATTGATGATAAATATGGCTGAAGAAATTACTGACGAAATAGAGGAAACAGAAGAATCATCTGTTGAGACATTTGATGTAAATTATGCTTGCTTAAGATGTGGAACTAGTGTTTCAAATACAGAATTATCTCGTTTGCCAGAAATCAAATGTATTTGTGGGTTCAGAGTATTTACCAAAGTTAGACCTCCAGTGGTTAAGACTGTAAAGGCAATTTAGTTATCTATCTTTTTTGTAACTGTGTTCTCTTTGCAAATGAGTTCTCATATCTTCCATATTTGAAAAATTTTTGTTGCACTCTTTACAATCATATTGTAAATCTTTTCCATGAATTATTTGTTCATGGTGCATCATTTCCTCTTCTTTTGAAAATTTTTTATCGCATTTACTGCAATAATATTTTTTAAAAAAATTCACTTTTAGCCAAACTCTGCTTTCTTCTTATCCCAACATTTTCTGCATAATTGACCTTCAATTTTCCAGTGTCCTTTTGGATTGTGTCTGATCAAACCCATTTTTGTTTCACATAGTGAACAAAAATTTTTCTTTTGATCATGATCTTTTTCTTTTTGATCAAAACATTTTTTGCATAATAGTCCTTCCATATCCCATTGCCATCTAGGTTCCCATAAATCCGTAATTTTTCCAGTAACTCCACATTTGACGCATGGTTGTCTTACTTGTCCTTCGTAGTATTCTTTTGACTTATCAAAATGACAGTCTCCACAAAGTGAACCTTTGATATTCCATTCTTTTTTTGGTTTATGCCTATGTGTTAATTCTTTATTGCAAATTGTACAGTTTGTTGCTTTTTTACTAAATAATCCCATATCTGTAACTTGATTAAAAAATATTTAATTATTAAATGTAAACCCAGTAAAATTCCTGTTGGTAACTCAAACTATGGATATGTTGAAAAATAAAAATAAGTTAAAATCTGAAAAACTAACTATTTTGCAAGTAATTTTTCAAGAGCTTGGCTTGCATTAAGCATGCCGTTTTTCTTGGCAAATTCTTCAATCATTTTGTATTGTTTTTCACTAAAACATACTGGCATTGATCGTGTTTTCATATTGTTGATTTGGATATTTCACTAATATCCTTTTCTCTGGTAACATATTTCAAACCGCTTTTGATAGATCTGCTGTGGTAAAGAAACGACAGATCTTAGTAATTGGAAATAATACTACTGGATGCACTCCAAAACATGAGAAAATTGCCTATGAGGTTGGACAAGAAATTGCAAAATCAGGTTCATTAGTAATTACTGGTGGATTGGGTGGTGTGATGAGTGCATGTTGTCATGGCGCAAAAGATGCTAATGGCCTAACTATGGGAATAATTCCTCAAGACGATCCTAAATTTGCTAATGAATATTGTGACATTGTGATTCCTTCCGGAATGGGATTTACTCGTGATTTTCTTAATGCATTATCTGCAGACGGTGTGATTATTGTGGGTGGCGGCTCTGGAACTTTATCTGAGGTATGTGCTGCTTACATGAGTAAAAAACCAATGGTTGCAATTCGAGGTTTTGATAGTGCTATTGCTCCATACATTGATGGTTATGTTGATTATCGAAAAAATGTGAAAATTATCGGTGCGGATAATTCTAAAGAAGCTGTTGATAAAATTTTAGAACTAATTACTGCATAGAAATTAGTAATGGATCTGGTTTGTAAAAGTCCCCGTGTTTTTCTGCCAGTCTGTTTAATTCATCAACAATATTTTTAATTCCAATTTCTTTTGCAGTTTCAAACAGTGGTTTTTTTAATCCTAGTCCTAATTGAGCTGCCTTCTCTATTTCTGCAATATCACTTGCACCATTTGTAATTAACCAAGCTGCATTGTTTAGAATATTAGCTACTAGTTGAATTGGATTAAATTTTTTTGCTAATTCTTCTGATAATATAACTCGTTCATATTTGTCATCCGAATATTTGTAATAACCTTCACCTGATTTTTGACCTAGTTTCTTTTCTTCAAACATTTTTTCTACTGTAGGGTGAGGGTTGATTACTTTTTTATCTCGCAAGTGCATTTCTACAGTTGCTTTATGAATTACATCCATACCTGTGAAGTCTGCTAACTCAAAAATTCCCATTGGAAAACCTAAATTGAATTTTACTGCAGAATCAATTTCTTCAAGTGTTGCATTGGTTCTATCTTGAGCAAAACATGCTTCATGAACCATTGGAATAAATAATCTGTTGATGATGAATCCTGGAACATCTTTTCTACATAGTACAGCTTGTTTGTTTACTGATTTTACATATTCTTGAGTTAGATCTGTAATTGCTTGTGATGTTTTCTCTCCTGGAATTACTTCTACTAATTTCATTAATTGCGGTGGATTGAAAAAATGAATTCCTATAAATTTTTCAGGTCGGGATGTTGTATTAGCTATTTCAGTAATTGGCAATGTGCTTGTGTTTGATGCAAATACTACTTCTGGCCCTGCTGCTTTATCGAGTTCCGCATAGACCGATTTTTTTAAATCCATAATCTCTGGAACTACTTCAATTACTAATTCTGCATTTTTTACTGCTTCACTCAAATCAACAATTGGTGTAATTCTTGAAAATATTGATTCCCCTTCTTCTTTAGAGATTTTTTCTTTTGAAACTAGCTTATCTAAACTCCATTTTATTTTCTCCATTGCTTTATCTAAAAATTCTTGTTTGATATCTCGTAAAACAACATTATATCCAGCAGTTGCAGACACTTGAGCAATTCCGTGCCCCATGACCCCTGAACCTAATACTGTGATATTTTTTACCAACATGAATTGACAAAAATTCAGTATCCTTTATAATGTATTTCTTCATCTTTTTGATATTATGGGCTTGTTTAATCGTAACAAATCTGATAATGATAAAACAAAATGTGATGTTTGTGGAACCGAATTACATGATCCTGAGAGATTAAAAAAACATATGAAAAAAGCACATGGTAACGTACCTGCCAAAAAATTAGATCCAAATGGTGGGGACGGCGGTACCTGGTAACATGAAGTTAAGCTCTAGTCAACAACAAGGTTTGGTATTTGGTGGTGCATTTTTGGTTGCTGGTATTGTTTTATCCACAATGGTTTTTCCATTTTGGCACTTAATTCGTGAGGATGTTTTTGAGGATGTCATTATTTTGAATAATGATGCCGGTACTTGTTATGTAGAAACTATTGATGCTGTACCTAAGATTATTGAAAATTGTGAATTCAGTTCTGGGGATAAGGTCACAATAAAATTTGGAAAGGATTTGGCATGGGCAACTGTTGTTACTCCATAATAATAGATACTTTGATATTTTAAAATTTTTTACTCAAATTGATGGATTGCATTTTTTGTAAAATCATTTCTAAACAAATTCCTGCAAAAATTCTTCATGAAACACCCAATTCTATTTGTTTTTTGGATGCATTTCCACTTGTCCATGGCCATGTATTAGTTATTCCAAAAAATCACCATCAAAAAATTCAAAATATGAACAGTAATGAGAATTCTGATTTGTTTTCTCTAGTTCATACTATGATGTCTAAAGTTGATTCTATTACTGGTTCAACTTTGATTGCAATACATAATGGGGAAAATGCTGGTCAAGAAGTTCCTCACGTTCATGTTCATTTGATTCCAAGATCAAAATCTGATTCAGCTGGACCTGTTCATAGTATGTTTGACTCTTCTTTGAAATTATCTGATTCTGAGATTAAAAAATATTATAATTTATTGAAAATTTAGTATGGAAACAATTTTTCTTTTGTTCTGATATTCTCTACACTGATTGCTTTTGTTGGACATGTTTCAGCTGCATTCATGATTTTATTTACTCCTGCTCCCTTTTGATTAATTACTTTTGATTTGGGATTTGTTTGACTTTCTTTATCTATTTGAAATACTCCTGGTGCAATAATTTCACAACTGCAGCAACCAATACAAAGTGATTTGTCAACTCCCACTTGAAGATCTGGCTGTTTATTTGGTTCTCTTGCTTTTTCATATTCTCCATTTTTCCCATCTGCTCGTATTCGTGCATTATAATCCTCCCAAAATTTTTTTTCATATTCTCTCCAAAAAGTTGGGTCTCCTTCTTCAAATTCCCGTGTATATTTCC
>JAONKT010000012.1 GCA_028377625.1 Candidatus Nitrosopumilus sp.
AGATAAAATTAAAATAAATGTTAAAGTTTTTGATGGAGATACCAAAATAGAGGAAAGAAGAGAAATTATTGAAACACCACCAGAAATTTTAGTTACAAATTTTGATGTTTTACATTACCATTTATGGCATCAAACAAAATTTTCATCCATATTAAATTCAACAAAAATTTTAGTAGTTGATGAAGCACATGTGTATTCAGGAATTTTTGGATCAAATGTTCATTATATTATTAAAAGACTAAAACGTATTTGCAAAAATAAATTACAATTTGTTGCCGCATCAGCAACACTAGAAGATGCCAAATCATTTTGTGAACAACTTTTTGGAGAAAAAATGCAGCTCATCAAAGGTGCAGGTAAAAAAGGAGAAACAGACTTTGTAATGCTATTTCCTTCACTTAGAACGCAGAGAAAACTAATGGTAGAATTGACAAAAAAATTAACAACTAAAAACCATAAAACAATGATTTTTAGTAATTCCCATTTGAATGCAGAACTTTTAGCAATACAGGCAAAAAAACAAAAAATCAACATCAAAGTACATCGAGCAGGATTAATGGCAAATTATAGAATGTCAGTAGAAAAACAATTCAAAGAGGACAAATTACAAGCAATTTCATGCACTCCTACACTTGAATTAGGCATAGATGTGGGAAATGTGGATTGTGTCATATCATCAACAATACCAGTTAACAGACTTACTCAAAGAATAGGTAGAGCTGCAAGAAAAGGTCAAAAAGGATATGCATTTTTAGCATTAGGAAATGATCCTATTTCTCAATATTACAAAAATCACCCTAATGACTATTTTGAAGATATAGAAAAAACATACATTGATCCAAAGAATCCATTTGTAGAAGAATTTCAAATTTTAGCAATGGCATGCGATAAACCAATTTCAAAACATGAATTAAAAGAACATCAAAAGACAATTGAACAGCACATAATTAAAGAAAATATTGTAGAATCTAATAATAGAATTATTCCAAATTTTGAGAAAATTAATTCAGTATTAAATAATTACAGTATACGTGGCATAGGTAAATCAATAGATATTTTTCTAAATGAAAAAAAAGTTGGTGACAGAACATTACCAATTGCATTAGAAGAACTACACAAAGATGCAATTTATTTTCTAGCAGGTTCACGTTACAAAGTGAAAGAATTGAATTATCCTGAAAAGAATTTTGCAAAAATTGAAAGAATTCCAAAGGATTATCCATACTATACAAAATCACTTACAGAGGAATGGCCAACAATTGAAACAGTGTTTGAAAAAAGAAATGCTGGAGGAATTGAAGTTGCATTTTGTAAATTACATATTGAGAAAAAAGTTTATGGTTATGTGAATATAGAATTAGGGCAAGAAGTTACACAAGGTGAAAAAGTAATGCTGGATACACCACTAGAATATGATTTCATTACAAAAGGAATTGTATTTCATGCACCAAAACCATTAGAAATTATGGAGAAATCAGAAGATGAAGAATATACAGAAGCCAGCGGATATCACGCTACAGAACATGTTGTGATTGAGGGCAGCAATATGATAACGGGAGGAGTTTCCCAAGATTTGGGCGGTATATCATTAGGCACCTCAGGCTTAATTTTCATCTATGATGGGGCAATTGGAGGTAGTGGTGCAAGTAAGGCACTTTATGATAGATTTGAAAAAGCACTTGAAAGAAGCATGCATATTGTAAAAGAATGCCCATGCAAAAATGAAGCAGGATGTCCCCGATGTACATTTTCATACAGATGTGGAAATAATAACGAATATCTACACAAATATTCAGCATTAGAAATTCTAGAAAGAATCAACAAAGGAGAGAAAACAGAATTAGTGGACCCTGTTGAAGGTGATAACCCATTAGTGTAGAAAATCAAAATGGGATAAATATAAGAAAAAAAATAAGATAACTATGGAAAAGGTTGCTCTTGTAACAGGTAGTTCATCAGGTATTGGGTTTGAAACGGTATTAGCACTAGCAAGAGATGGGTATGAAACATTTGCAAGTATGAGAGATGTTAGAAAATCAGTAGAATTAGAGTATGCAGCAAAAAAAGAAAATTTAAAAATAAAAATTATCGAATTGGATGTAGATAAAGAAGAATCAATAATTTCAGCAATTAAAAAAATAGATACTGAATATGGGAGATTAGATGTTTTAGTAAATAATGCAGGATATGGTCAATTTGGATGTACTGAAGATATCACTTTACAAGATTTTAGAAAACAATTTGAAACAAATTTTTTTAGTATTGTCAGAATTATACAAGAAGTAACTCCAATAATGAGAAATCAAAAATCAGGGATTATTGTAAATATTAGTTCAGTAGTTGGAAAAATAGGATTACCAGGGTCTCCAGCTTACATTAGTACAAAATTTGCATTAGAAGGATTTAGTGAATGTTTAAGATATGAACTGGGTCAATTTGGAATTAAAACCACTTTAATTGAACCAGGAGTTATCAAAACAAACTTTTTCAATTCTATGAAAGTACCAGAATCAAAAAAAGACCCTAAATACAAAGAACTAACAGATCATATTTTGGCAGGTCTCAAAATGATGGCAGAAATGGGAACTCCGCCATCACAAGTTGCAGATGTAATTATGAAAGCAATTCACAGTGATGAAGTACTACCACGGTATATTGTTGGCACCGATGCAGCCATGTTTATCGAGGCAAAGCAGTCAAAAACGGACATAGAATTTGAAAAATATATGAGTAAAGAGCTATTTCCAGGCTAAAAACTACTTTACGTTAAATTATATACAGATACAGAAGAGTTTTTGTCAAAGTCCACAATTATAAGATGAAAAAAATGAAATGGAAAAAATTACAACATAATGGAATCCTGTTTCCTCCAGAATATGAGAAACAAGGAATTAAGATAAAAATCAAAGGGGAGACTATCAATCTTGACATAAATCAAGAAGAAATGGTGTATCAGTGGGCAAAGAAAAAAGACACCCCATATGCACAGGACAAGGTTTTTCAGAAAAATTTTACAGGAGATTTTGCCAAAACATTAGATTCAAAATTTAAAAAAATATCATATGAGGATATTGATTTTTCAAGTGCTTACAAAATTGTAGACAAAGAAAAGGACCTCAAAGAAATGATGACAAAGGAAGACAGGAAAGCATTAGCTGTAAAAAGAAAAGAACTACGTGAAAAATTAAAATCAAAATATGGCATTGCCATCATGGACGGTAAGGAGGTTGAAGTTGGAAACTACATGGCAGAACCTCCAGGTATATTCATTGGCAGGGGAGAACATCCACTAAGAGGCAAATGGAAACCTAGAGTTACAGCAAAAGACGTGACATTAAACCTTGGAAAGGATGCAAAAAAACCAGAAGGTATTTGGGGTAAAATTATTCATGACAATGACTCTATGTGGTTAGCTAGTTGGATGGATTTCCTTACACAAAAAAGAAAATATGTGTGGCTTGCAGATACTGCAGGACTCAAACAAGATAGAGACAAGGAAAAATATGAAAAAGCAGTCAAACTTGGAAATGAAATTGAAAAAATAAAAGATAGAATTGTTAAGGATATGAAAAGTAAAGAACCTAAAATCAATAAAATATCTACTGCATGTTATTTGATTTATAGAACTGCTATGAGGGTAGGAGACGAAAAAGACCCAGATGAAGCAGATACAGTAGGCGCAACAACTCTCAGAAAAGAACATATCAAAATTACATCTAAAACAATTGAATTTGATTTTCTAGGTAAGGATAGTGTCAGATGGCAAGAAACGGTGGTAGCAGAAGGTCATGACAAGCAATTCCATGAAAATCTAAAAAACATAATAGAAAAGAAAAAACCAAAAGATGAGATTTTTGAAGACATTACATCAAGACATGTTAATCAATACTATTCAGGAATTGTAAAGGGACTAACTGCCAAAGTGTTTAGGACATATCTTGCAACAACAGTTGTTAAAAAATACTTAGTAGAACATGACAACATAAAGGGAAAAACAGCAAATGAAAAATTGTACCATGCCAAGTTAGCAAACTTGGAAGCTGCGATGATGTGTAACCACAAAAGAACAATTCCTAAAACATACGAATTAACATTACAAAAGAAACGAGATACTCTCAAAAAAGTTGAAAAAGAACAAGTCTGGAAAAAAACTCAAGATACTCTCAAAAAAGTTGAAGCAAAGGAAACAAAAACAGATATTCAAAAGAAAAGTAAAACAAAGAGAATAAAGACGTTAAATGAACAAATTAAGAAACAAAAATCAAAACACAAAGAAAGACTACAAAAACTAGAGTTACAATTAGACTTATCAGAAAAAACCAAAGACTATGCAATTGGAACGTCCCTTAGAAACTACATAGATCCACGTGTTTTCAAAGCATGGACTGATGAGGTTGGGGCTGAATGGGAGAAATTATACACAGCAGCATTACAAAAGAAATTCCTCTGGGTAAAAAATGAGGACGTAGAATGGAAAGATCTAAAATAAAATTCAGAGATCGTTAAAGTCAAAAAATATGACATAATTCAGCACCGTAGAATCATTTAATTTCCCATATTTTTGACCATATAGTATGCCGGGGTAGCTCAGCCTGGTTAGAGTGCCAGTTCAATTGGTAAACTCTAACGGTTCTCCAACTAAGGCAATACTCATAATCTGGAGGTCGCGAGTTCGAAACTCGCCCCCGGCACACAGATTATTCTTAAAAATCGTGAGATTGGGATTTCTATGAAAAAATTTAAGATAATATCAAGTCTAAGAATAGTATTCTTTGAAGCCCTTGTCAGTTGGTACTAATTCAGTCTTCATACCAAATAATCCAGATTTTTGTTGGGCTTTCATTAATCCATTACTTTCCAAGTCCTCTAAAATGGAATCAAGTTCCCCAGTAGTTAGTCCAGTATTTTTTTGAATGTTTTCAAACGATTTCACTCCTCTGTGTAGCTCACCTAAAACTAACATGTTTTTGGTTTGAGGTTTTGAAGACTTAGGTGGTTCCTGGTATTCAGTAGTTTTTGATTCAAACTGTTCATTAGACTGTTTTTCAAACCTGCCAAAATCAGAACCATATTGTCTTTCAGAGATTTCCTGAGACTCAATTCCACCGGATTTGAATTTCTTCAAAACACGAGGCAAAATACGTGCCAATGGGACCATTAGGAAAATTATCAAGTAAATCCATGAAAAGTCTGCTTCCATGACATCATTAAGAATAAACAGGATAAATCTGTTGAGTATGACCATTGTATAGTTCAAGAAGGAAATTATGATGGGTATAATAATAGGAAAAATCTAGAAAATCAGATGTCAAAGTATCAATCATCCCCAGTTAAGGTAAACATGAATGGTGCCAAATTAGTTTTAGGAGCCATAATTGTTCTAATCATAATTGGAGTAGTAGCTTCAGCATCAGTAAAAATTGTAGAATCAGGTAACAGAGGAGTACTCACACATTGGAGTGCTGTAGATTTAGCAGCACCACCACTTAACGAAGGTATTCACTTTGTCGTTCCATTTCAAGATGAAGTAGTTCAAGTTGAAGTTCGTACTTTAAAATACGATAAAGAAACTAGAAGTGCATCAAAAGATCTTCAAACCGTAGAGACTACAGTAACTGTAAACTATCAAGCAGATGGAGCCAAAGTCAACTATCTTTACAAGGAAATAGGATTAGATTATGAAAATAGGGTTATTGGACCAGCAGTTGAAGAAACAGTAAAACAAGTTACTGCGAATTATAATGCAGAAGAATTAATTACAAAAAGACCATTAGTTAAGGGAGATATTGAAAATGCAATCAGAGACAGATTAAACCAATTCTATGTTAACACAGAAGTAATTTCAATTACAGATTTCGAATTTTCACCATTATTTGCACAAGCAATTGAATCTAAAGTAGAAGCAGAACAAAAAGCCCAAAAAGCAGAAAATGATCTGATTAGAATCGAAGTAGAAGCAAGACAACTGGAAGCTCAAGCAGTCGGTTTAGCAGCAGCAAACATTGCAGAAGCAAATGGTGAAGCAGAAGCAATTTCAATTATCAACGATGCGTTATCATCAAATCCATTTTATCTAGAATGGTTAAAGACACAAGCATGGGATGGTAAACTTCCACTCGTAGTTGGAGAAGGCGGAACACCATTTATTACAATTCCAACTTCACCATAAAATAACTAAGTAGGAATTATTTTTCTTTATTTTTATCATTGTCTCTAATTGCATCATACATTGCTAGAAATTGTTCTGGCTCATTTTTTGTATAATTTTTTTCAAGTTTCTGAATTTCTTGAGGAGACAATGACTCTCCTTTATTCTCATAATATTCTTTAATTATTTGAGAAGGGGTCTTGTCAATATTGTATTTTTCAAGTGTTTGAGTTATTGATCGTTTTGACAAAATATTTTGTAATAATAATTTGTAAACTAGATACGAAGAAAGTGCAATAATAGTAACTACCAAAATAGGTATTATGATAACAGGTGCCATACAATACTATGGATAATTGTATATTTCATTGTTATTCTTTTTCTAGTAGTAAAAAATTTCTTTTTAAGAAAATCAAGTTAATGTTAAATGTAGTATTTCCAGATTTTAAACAAAATGGGAGAATTTCAGGAATTTACTGACGCATTATTTGGGCAATTATCAGTCGAAATTGATGAAGAAAAAGAGATTATCAAGTTAGCAAGTAGAGCAAAAGAAGATCTAAAAGGTAAGGTCGAATTTAAAAACTTGGAAAGTATTGCAACGCATATTTTATCTGCCTATAAGAGTAAAGTGGAAGAATTCCTAGGGGTAAAAATTCCAGAAAATATTGAATTAAAATTTCCAGAACTAACAGATCTGAAAAGATTGAAAGGAGAAAAAGTATTTGCAGACAAAGAATCTAAAGAATTTGTGACCCAGCTGTTCAACGCTGTTGCAAAAGAGGATAAAACAAAAATTGCAGAATTAATGCAGGAAGATACTCCAAAATATTTAGTATATTCTACATATGCAATTCAATATATCTCAAAAATTACAACAACATATGGAGATTATCTAGATTCAACAATTTATTTGAATAAATTTATTCTGTCAAGATATCCAGAAATAATTCTTCATAAACAAGGTGAACCATACGAATCAAAATTTGATAGCGTAAATTCTGGATACATAGGAGCTGTAAAAATGACAGTCCTTGAAGAGTTAATTCATGCAACACAAGAAAATTTGCAGCAAGTGAACAAAAATGCAGCAATCGAAGTTAATAAAATAAATGAAGAATTAGCAAGCATAATTTTATCATTAGATACTGAAACCATTAACAAACTTTCAGAATATTGTCAATTACAAGCTGTACCAGATGATTTCCCATTTGCAAAAAAAGCAAATCTATTTTTCTTTTTGAATCCAGATCATTTTTTAATTGAACAAATAGGTCCAGACGTAATGACATTTACCCATGTAGAAATAGATCCAAAAATAGAAGAATCAATACCCCAACTTTTAGACATATACAAAAAATGGCTAGTACCAATACAACAACATCATGCAGCATTTACAGCAATGGAAGGAATGGCAGCTTTTGCCATTGAGAATATTTTGAAAGATGATAAAGATTTTCAAAATTACCTTACCACCTTTATGGGAACTGATTTTTCATCATATCAAGTAAGAAAAAGTATGGGAAAAGAATTTACAAAAACAGTTTATCAGAAATTAGGCATAAATACATTCAAAAAAATGATTGAAATTCCTCCAAATACAAAAGAATTGAAAGATCCTCAATTGTACCTAAAAAAACTGAGTTAGTAATAATTGAGTGAAAAATTTGATCCAATAGTTGCAGAATGGATATCATTTGTAAAGAATCCAAATTTCAATCTAGTTGAAAAATGCCTTAAATTTTCACAGTTGATAGAATACCCAAATTTACAGGTTGAAGAATATATTAAAAAAATAAATCAAATTGGAATGTCATTAAAGGAATCAATTAGTGATGTAAAAAATCCAACGTATTTAATTTCAATATTAAATGAACATCTCTTTGAAAATTTAGGATATAGTGGAGATGTTGAGGATTATTACAATCCAAAAAATAATTTCCTTAATGAAGTAATAGATAAAAAAACCGGTCTTCCAATTACAATATCAATTCTTTATGTTGAAATTGCAAAATTTGTGGGTTTAGATCTTAAAATGGTAGGATTTCCAGGTCACATATTAGTAAAATATAATGAAGAAATGATATTAGATCCATTTTATGATGGACGTTTATTAGATATTGATGATTTACAAGAAATTTTAGATGCAAATTTTGGAGGGGATTTAGAATTTAAACCAGAATTTCTTGATGAAGTGGAATCAGAAAAAATTCTACTAAGAATGGTTCGTAATTTAAAAAATTCATACATACAATCATTTGTTTATGATAAAGCATTAAGATGTGTAAATATGGCTCTAGCTATAGAGCCAGAATCCCCAGAAGATATTAGAGATAAAGGAATTTTAGAACAGAGATTACTAAATTCTGAAAAAGCATTAGAGTATCTGAATAAATATTTAAAAATAAATCCTAATGCAGAAGATGTTGATTTTGTTTTAGAATTAATTAGAAGTATTAAGACAGAAAATTAATCGATTATAGAATTGATATCTTTTCCTTCTTTAATCATAGATATTTCATGACGAGCGAGTTTATTTCTAAATGCGCTTTTGATAATATCCAATTCACTTCTAAGTAGGGCAATTTCATCTTCAAGTTTTGCTACTCTCTCATAAATGGTTTCAGCATCTGAACTCATAATGAATTATGAATAAAAAATTGTCTTAAAAAGTTATGGGTATATGGTTTGATTTACTATGAATTTTTAAATTATAATTCAAATTCTTGACGGCATTTTTCACATTTTGCTCGTTCTTCACCAGGTGAGCCTAAAAGGAAGATTTTACCAATTGTTTGACATAAAGGACACATTCCAGTAGTAGCATTTTTTGGACCTGTACGAATAATTTTTTGACTTTTTCTACGTCCCATGAAAAAACTCACTTATCCGGTCTATTAAGTTTTAATGGCGCGGGGAGAGGGATTTGAACCCACGAGTTCTTGCGAACATGAAATTAGCAATCTCACGCCCTACCGGGCTAGGCGACCCCCGCACAATTAAGGCTAAGATGTATCTGTAAATAAATTCATTCTTTGTGATACAAGTACAATGATAGAATTAATTAGACGTAAATCAAAATCTTGCAATAATGAGTAAAAAAGCTGCAGTAATGAAAGGGGACGGTATCGGTCCAGAAGTTGTGGATTCAATGTTAAAAGTTCTAAAAGAATGTAATTTTCAATCAGAATTAATTTTATGTGAAGCAGGTTCAGAACAATGGGACAAAAATGGTAGAAAAGATGCATCATATATCCCAGATTCAACTATGAAAACATTAGAAGAAGTAGACTGTTGTTTTAAAGGACCAACTACTACAATCCCAGTTCCAGGTGCACCAAGAAGTGTTGCAGTTACATTAAGACAAAAATTTGAACTTTATGCAAATATCAGACCAACTAAAACTTATGATAGATTAACCCCAGACAGAAAACTTGATTGTGTATGCTTTAGAGAAGCAACTGAGGGCCTCTATACAGGAGTAGAAACAAAAATTACAGATGATGCAGCAATTGCAATTAGAAAAATTACTAGGCAAGGAAGTAGAAGATTACTTGATTCAGCAGTAGATTGGGCAAACAAATTTGAAATGAAAAAAATGGTTGCAATTACAAAAAGAAATATCCTAAAACAAACAGATGGAATATTTTGGGATGAAACACAAAAAGCAGTCGAAGGAACTGGAATAGAATTATCGGAAATATACATAGACAATATGGCACAACAAATGGTAATTGCAACTGAACAGTTTAATGGTTCAGTATTAGTTAGTACCAATTTATTTATGGATATTATTTCAGAACTTGCATCAGCTCTGGTTGGTTCAATTGGATTAATTTATTCTGCAAATATTGGAGACAATTATGCAATGTTTGAAGCAGCACATGGAAGTGCACCTCAATTTACAGGACAAAATAAAGTAAATCCAACTGCAACTGTATTATCGGGTGCATGGATGGCAGATTATTTAGGTGAAAGAGAAGTAAGAGACGCAATATTTTCTGCAACTGAACAAGTAATCAATGAAGGAAAAACAGTAACATGGGATATAGGCGGAAATGCAACTACCACACAAATGACAGATGCAATAATCACATATGCAAAAGATAATTTAAAAAAATAGTTAATTTATTGCCTCTACAAGAATTAATTCTTCAAAGAAAAGTTTCTTTTTTGCAATAATTTTAGTTGTTAGTCCTAATTTTTGTGCATAATCTATGAGTTTCAAATAATTAGATAATGAAGAGGTTACAAAAATAAATTTACCATTTTCTTTAAGATTTTTTAAAGCAGAATCAAATATTTTTTTTGGGATTTCAAATCCTTCACTACCACCGTCAGTTGCAATATCTAAAATTTCATCAGTTGCAAGATAAGGTAAATTGCAAACAATAAAATCAAATTTTATTATTAATGCATCAGAGCTATTGCAACAAATTAATTTATCTGTTTTGTACGAACTTTGGTTTTGTAAAACTTCATAATTAATATCAGTTCCAACAACAAGTGAAAAATTCTTGCAAAGTAATTTAGTCAAATATCCAGATCCACTACCAATATCTAATGCATAATCTCCTCTTTCATTTTCAATATTATTTGCAATGAAAAAAGTATCCTCAGATGGAGGATATTCATCATTTTTCAAGAATTTGTTTTGCAAGACTGATTATTTCATCTCCCGAAAGATCATCAATACGTTTCTCTATTGTACTTTGTTTATTGAATTGTTTTAAAATATTTTTTACAGTTTTCCTTCTATAAGAAAAAATATTATTAATTGTTAAAATTAATTTTTTATTTAGAATAGTTTTTTTTGAAATCTTTAAAATTACAGAATCGATTTTTGGCGGAGGAGAAAAATTATTTTTGCCAACATTGGAAATTTTTTTTATATCAAACGCATAAGTTGCAATTATACTAATAGCTCGTCTATTTTTTGATGTAGCAACCAATTTTTCTGCAAATTCTTTTTGAACCATTATAACCCCATGAGAAAAAGAGTTTTGAGCTAGCCATTCAATTGCATCTTTACTCCTAGAATAGGGTAAATTAGAGATAAATATTGAAAATTCATCTTTTTTCTTAAATCCGTCACCAGATTTTAAAGTAAGATTATCAAATTGATTAAATCTAGATTTTGCTTTTCGGATTAAATTTTCATCAGCATCGACAGATATTACTTTTTTAGCATTTTTACATAATAAAGGAGTCAAAATACCAAGTCCAGTTCCAATTTCAAAAACAACATCAGTTTTAGAAATTTCTGCTTCTGTAACAATTAATTCTGCAATAGATTTTGAATTAAGAAAGTGTTGTCCTAATAATTTACGTTTTATCATCTCTTAACAAAGAGGTTCATTCTACTTTCACCAGAAATTTCATCCATAATTCGTTCAGAGATATGTTTTACTGGATCCTTAAATCCAACTCGTTCTTGTAAATCCACATAACTTTCAAATTTTTTCTTTTCTCTTTCTTCTAACATTGTTTTCATGTACGTTTTTCCGATTCCAGGAATTAATTCCAATGCATGTATTCTTGGAGTTAATGGTCGTGCATTGTTAAGATATTCTACAAATTTTGTTTCATTAGTTGTTACAATATTTTCAATAACGTTAGATAGTTCACTTTGAGCAGATGAAGAAACATGATCATATTCAAGTTTCCCCAATACAGATGAAATTTTTGTTCTTCCTTCTTTACCAATGTAGATTTTCTCTCCAATTTCAAAACTTGAATTTGGAACTCCAAGAACTTCTAAAAGAGTTAAACGATCTTCACCAATAGAAGTAATAATAATTCCATCTCGTCCTCGAACAGTAGTTGATTTTCCTCTTGGATTGAAATCTAAAACATATGCATACTCTTCATATTTTCGAGGAGGGGATTGGGCCCGATACAAAATTAATTTATCCTAAAAAATTAAGAGTGCTCCTGGATTATTTTGAGTATTTTTTCCAGGGTTTCAGCAAGAATTAATTTTTTCCAACCGAACGTAAATGAACGTAATTCAGCCATGCTTGTTGGTCTGATATTTACAATTTCAACAGCTTCATCTTCTGTTAACTCACAATCTTTAATGAGTTTCTTTTTCATTTCTTTTGCATCACTAGAATCAATTGTTACAAACTTTGAAACATAATCATATGTCCAACGTTGTATTTGATCCATTTCTTCAACATCAACTTTACCTAAAATTTCTTTAACTTCAGAAAGAGAAATTGCTTGCTTTTTTTGTACTTCTTCCATAATTATACACCGAATGGTTTTATGTGATCTAATCTAGTGATTAAGGTTTTTGGTTTATCACCTAATTTTACACTTAAAGTAACAGCACGTCTACCAACATTTGTAATAAGACCTACTTTTCCGTGATATCTTCTATGTGGTAATCCCTTATGCTGTCGAGGATCAATGATGATAAGTGCTTGTTGGCCTTCTTGGTATTCACGCAATAGAAATGACACTCCTCTTGGAGATTTTTTTGTCATTACAGATCTAGATTTATGTTTAAATCCATGTGAACGACCATGAGACTTCTTAGTTGCCATGAGTGTAAAACCTTGGAAAGCCCTATTTTAACACTTAGGAGATAATTCTAAAAAAATTAGTTAACAATATCAGTTCGAAGTTGACCACACGCAGCTGAAATTTCAGTACCTTTTTCAATTCTAATAGTACAATTGACACCTGCATTTGATAGAATTCTTTCAAATTCATGAACTCGATTATTTGATGGTCGTTTAAAATCACCAGCAGTAGGATTGATAGGAATCAAATTAACATGTGAGCCGTTACCCTGAAGAAGCTTAGCTAAATTATTTGCAATTTCAGGAGAATCATTTATCCCGCTCATTAGAGCATATTCAAAAGTCACACGTCTTCCAGTTTTTTTAAAATAATAATGACCAGATTCAATTATTTCTTCAACAGAATTAGAAGTCGCAGTAGGAACTAATTTTTTTCGTAATTCGTTTGTTGGTGCATGTAAAGAAATTGCTAATCCTATTTGCAAATTTTCTTCAGCTAATTTTTCAATTCCAGATTTAATTCCAATGGTAGAAATAGTTATGTGACGTTGACCCAATCCAAATCCCCTAGGATGAGTTAAAATTTTTACAGCTCTAATCATTTCGTCATAATTTGCCATAGGTTCACCCATTCCCATGAAAACTAAATTTGTAACATGTTCACCTCTTTCTCTTAGAATTTCCTCAAAATGAATTACTTGAGATATGATATCTTCAGCTTTTAGATTTGTTTCAAAACCCATTTGCCCAGTTGCACAAAACACACATCCCATTGCACATCCAATTTGAGTTGAAACACATATTGTTGATCTTGGGTGACCGCCAATTTTTGTTGGTTCGTATTGCATCAAAACAGTCTCTACAGAATTGTTGTTACTTAAATTAAGTAATAGTTTGGTAGTATCACCATCCTCACTTACAACTCGATGAGTTTCTTTTGCAGAACCAATTGTATAACCAGATTCGATTAAATCAGTAATTAATTTTTTAGGAAGTTGTTTAATATCAGAAATAGTTTTTGGGAATTTATAATATAATGGAAGTAAAATTTGATCTGCTCTGTATCTAGGATAACCCATATCAATTACTAATTTCTCCATTTCTTCAGGAAGGAATCGATAAAGATCAACCATAATAGAATATCACAACCTCAAATGATATTAGAATTTAATGAATGTAAATTAAACAAAAATAAAAGAAAAAGAAGAAAAAAATCTTCTAGAAACTAGAAGTCATCAGATGTAATATCTGCACCGTGATCTTCGATTGTAGCCTCTACTTCAGGTTCTACTGTAGCCTCTACTTCAGGTTCTACTGTAGCCTCTACTTCAGGTTCTACTGTAGCCTCTACTTCAGGTTCTACTGTAGCTTTAATTTTAGGCTCTTTGGTTTTTTTAGCTGCTTTTTTTGCAGTCTTTTTTGGTTTTTTCTCTGCCTCTTCAGGATCAATAATTCCTGCTTCACCTAAAGCAAAGATTACTTCCTCTTCAGGATGGTGAGGACTATCCACCATTCTAGCAATTCGTTTCTTACCAGATTTCTTAAAGTAGATTCTGTAAGTACTGGTATGTGCAACTACATTTCCACCAATAGGTCTAGTTGGATCTCCAAAGAAGACATCAGGAGATGCCATAACTTGATTAGTTGCAATTGCAGCGCAATCATATGTTTCTGCAATTCTAACTAACAAATGAACAAAATGATTTAGTTTTTGTTGTCTAACAGATAGTGTACCTCTTCCAAGATATTCAGCACGGAATAGTCCAACTGCAGAATCTGCAACAATTAGTTTAACATTGTTTTCTTCAATTATGGCACCAGCTTCTTCAAGAATTAAAACTTGATGTGCACTATTATATGCGCGTGCCACAATAATATTATCCAAAACTTTTTCTGGATCCATATCATGAGCTTGAGCAATTTGAACAATTCTTTCAGGTCTGAAAGTATTTTCAGTATCAATATACAAAACACCACCTTCAAGTCCACCTTCCTCTTTACTTTTTTGAACCATTACAGACATGGTATGAGCAAATTGTGTTTTACCACAACCAAATTCTCCATAAACTTCTGTTAGAGCTCTAGTTTCAATACCACCATCAAATAGTGTATCAAGACAATTTGTACCAGTTGTAATTTTACCAATACTTTGTCGAGTTTTATACAATTCACTTGCACTAATGAAATCTTTAGCAAGTAAACCACCTTCAACTAAGTGTTTTCGGGCTTTATTGACAATTTTCTCAGCTGTGTCCTTTTCCATTCCAGTTATTTCTGAAATATCAACAGGACCTCTAACGATGAGGTCCATGACGTTGTGGACACCTGCATCGGATAATTTTCTTGTAGTTACAGGACCTACGCCCTCTAAACTATCTAATCTTAAATCTTCAACCATACCGTATAGTACGGTACCAGTACTTTATAAGGGTATTGTTCAGAAAATTGATCGTAAAATTATAACAATTAAGAATTAGGATTAACGTCGTTTGCGTCTTTGACCTGGTTTATTTTGTCCAGGGTATCGACCTAAAGCAAATCGTTTTTTGAAATTACCTTTATTTGCAACACTAGAACTATCGCCTACAATCTTTCTGCCTTCCACTTTAGGAGTTTGTCCTCTTACTTTACCTGCTTTAGTAAGTGATCCGTGAGTTGCCATGACTTAATCTAAGAATTAGTGAATTTATGTATTTGGATAATGCTACCAATACTTTGCTTTAACAGTTTCAATGACTTTTTCGTGTTCAGGACTCTTTCTACGTGCATATTTCTCCATAGCACCTAGTGGAACTCCACCAAGAGATCTGGCAATTGCATTAAAGAAGTATCTTTGTGGTCCCTTTGCACCAGTTTTAGTCATGAATTTTTGAATGGCATATTTGAAATTATGTTGCCATGTTTTGTAAAGAACTCCAAGTTGTGCAGGAGTCATTTCATTTCCAATGTTAAAGAAATTAGAAGATTCTAACAAACCAATCGGAACAAAAGTGAGAGCAGTAGCAGTAAACATAGAATCAGGTTGCTCGTGTTCTAATTCACTAAGAAGTCTAATAGTATCCCATGAGTCTTCAGGGGTTTCATCATTATCAAGACCCATAATTAGAGTAAATGCAGGAATCCAATAATTTTCATTCATTGTCTTTACACCTTCCTTTACAACCCAATGCCATTCAGATGGATCATATGGTGCAAGTTTCCTATCAGCATATTTGCCAATTAATCTAAGACTACCAGTTTCAAATCCTGCTTGTACACCAATCATGTTATCAGGGCCAGCTTTCATAATTCTAGACAAATTAGGAAGAAGTTTTTCATCAGCTATTGCACCAGCTAATGTTCCATGAGTGGGGTTAGTATGTTCAACACCAGTTGACATAATTGCTGTAAATAATTCCTCTAATGCTTCTCTATTAGGTTCCATTCCTTTAGCAGTTCTTGGATCCATACCATAAACAAAAATATCATCACTGTGGATCCAAGCAGATTTTGAACCACCTTTCTTGATATTAACTTCGATTTCTTTTTTCACTTTTTCAGGAGAATAATATCTCAAAGATCTTAATGTAACATCACAAAACTTACATCCACGTCCACAACCACGCATTACTTCTACCATTCCATGCATACTAGGTTCTACAATATCTGGAATCTCTTCTAAATCAGGACGGTCCCAGAAATTTACAAATCGTCCATGAATTTTTTTATTATTTCTTTCAAATTCTTTAATGTTAACTTTAAAGTCACTTCGTTTTCTAAAAGGATCCATATTTTCAAAATCACCGTTAATTAAATAATTAAAGAATCTGCCAGCATGTCCGTCAATTTCAGGAGCAATACCGCCAAGTTCTCCTTCTAAAATTGCATAAATCCCAAACTCCTCAATTTTTTCAGGATCATAATTATATTGCCAAGTACCAGATGCACCAGAAATTACTTTTGCTTTACTTCCAGTTCGTGCTTTAGCAGCTTTAATTCTATGATGTAATTCTGCATTGTAAAATTCATCGTAAGATGTTTGTTTTCGTCCATAAGTAAATGTCATAGTTACTGGACCCATTCCAAGTGGATCCATTTCATAAGTTCCAATAACTTCAGTTTCAGGACCAATGAATTTTTCAATATGGTTTGGATGAGCAACAACGACATCTTTTCTTGCAAAGCCATCACGTAACAAACCAGCTTCTAATTTTCTTAATCCATAAGGAGCATATTTTGCAGCACCGTTAATGTCAGGAGACCAATTACAAATAAAATCAAATAAAACTTTTGGAGTAACTTGTTTTCCAAGAATTTTATACCAAAAGCTCTTTGGGTCTCTATTAGGATCTAATGCGGGTGCACATCCGAAAAAGGTTGCCAAAGACAATCCCCTATATGGCGACATCAAAGTTCTATCAGCAGTTAAAACGATTTTTGGAGTTCCCATTCCCTTCACGCAAAATATTTGATGATTGATTTTAAACCTTACTGGTAAAACTCAATAATCTTCAAGAATTCCAGCCTTATTTCGATGAGAATAGCCAAATTCCTTGTTTTGAGAGAGATGATCTCCATCAAATATTGTGCCATCCTTACAAGCAAGATCTTCACCTACACAGCAACTACCACAAATTCCACCACATCCAATAATTGGAATATCATATTTTGAAGAAATTTCATAAACGCA
>JAONKT010000013.1 GCA_028377625.1 Candidatus Nitrosopumilus sp.
ATACCATGATTGAAAGTGGAGATGAATTAGTTGAAAATTTAAAGACGGTGCTGCCTAATTCTTTATCTGAATCAATGGTTATGTTTCATGAATCAAATGTTGAAAATTTAAAGAAAATTAAAGAATTCCTAAACGGGTAAAATAATTTTTAACTTCGTATGATTACTACTATATGCTTTTTAATAATAAATTGACTTTTTTAATGTGATTAGAACTAGAACTATATCTATTGAGGTAAACAAAATAGTGGGAGATACATTTGATTCTATTCTTGAGTTATTTCCTCAATTTATGCCTGATGCAAAAATTAACTCTGATGGTTGGTGGTATTTTATTGGACCTTATGGAAAATCTAAAGTTAAATTTAATCAAAATAAATCTCTGGGAATATTGGATCACGTGTATGTTGATGAAGAGTCTTCCTGGCAAATACCTATGCGAGTTATTTCTAATGGTGATTTTTCAGAAGTAGTAATTATTTTAAAAAAACCTGAACAATTAACTGATATCCAATTTGATGAAAGAGTAGAAAAAATTAACAAACTTGCAACTTCTATGAAAAAAATATTGGAATCTGATGTCTAATTCAAATTATTTTGAGAATATGGTTGGGCATATTTTTGATATTGCGCTTAAATGTAAATTTTGTAATTATAAATTGAAACAAATTGCCATATGACGAAGTATGTTATCAGAGATTAGAAGATGATAGTTCTAACAATCAGGAAGAATTGATATCTCTTTCACTGATATCTGAATCTGATGGTGAATCTTCATAATTTTATATTGACATAAATTTAACGTAATTGAATTTATTTTTATTAAAAATGAAGTGTAAATACTGCAAAGAAATTTTTGAAGATAACGATGATTTTGTTTTAAATTACTTTCATCATTTTGAAAGTCATCACTATGATGTCCTTAGTCCAGATGAGAAAATAATGCATGATATTAGAAAAAAAATGATTAAATCTAAAAGTGATTATGACGCTAACAAGAAAATTGATGGTGATTCTGATTTAGTTTTTAATGCTAAGAATTCTGATATTTAGTAAATTTATTCTTCTTTACCTGGTCCTACTACGTCTTCTGGTTTTATTTTACTGTCCCAGTCCCCTTTCACTCCTTTAACCAATGAAATAATTCCAGATATTATGAATGCCATAACTAATCCAAAAAATACTGTTTGATCCATTATCTTGTATGAACAATTAATTTTTTGTGGTGGTTTATCATCCGAGTATTCGTAACACGTTCCAAATTCATTTGATTCTATTGTTGCAGCTTGATATTCATGACCGAATGCTCCCATAACAATAACGCCTACAAAAATTAGTGCAATTCCTAAAATTATGAATCGCATATCGCTCATAATCTTTTTTATTGATTAACAGTATTTACATTTTGACCTAAAAAATTCCTAATGTTATTTTTCTAATAATTGTTTTAAGTTTTCTAATGATGCCTCATAGAACGAACCCATGAATACTAGAAATTCCAAAAATTGTTTTTCAGACATTTTTTGACTGTTTAGATATGATTGCCATGTTAGTTCCGTCACCAACTTTGATTTCTTTTTAATTGAAATTGTAGCAACATATGCCCTTAATGGTAATCCTTCTGTGGCAACATATGTGAAATATTCCCCTTTTTCCCATGCTACAATATGTTCTTCTATTTGATTTCCGTCCCCAAATGTAATTAGTCTGATTGCACCCACACCTTTTTTCTTTTGAGATAGGTATTCTGTTTTTGTTACATCTACTAACCATGACGGTAATCCTACTATATTGCTAATTTTTCTCCAAACTTTATCATCTGAGGCGTTAATTTTGATTGTTTTTTTGACTGTCCCTGTATGAAATGCTTTTTGAGGACTTTTTGCCATGTCTAACTGAGATCATCATTAAATTTTAACATATAGTAAGAATCATTTTTAATCCCTTTGGCATAATATTATCAAATGGTCTTTGGATGGGGTAAAAAAAAGCAAACAGATGAACCTGTTGAGCAAAAATCTGTAAATCGAAACATTTCTCTTTCTGAGGTTCCACAAATTATAGATGATTTGAGTAAATTGCGAGAATCTCAAACTCTTTCTGAAATAAAAAATTTAAGAAATAACACTGCTCCTCTTATTGACGATTTAATGAAAATTGGAATTGTCCTTGAAAAAGATAATTTGAATATAGATGACATCGATAAACATTTGGCTATAATTGTAGTTAGAGGTAAGCAACAAGTAATTGATATTTTAAAAAAAGATGTTAAGACTTTGATGCAAGTTTCAACAATTGCAGATGCAAAAAAATTAGATTATTTTTTAACACAACTTCTTAAAAAAGTGGGCGATGTTTTAGGAAGACAAACTAGAGTAATTCATATTTTTGCAAAAAAATATGCAAATCAATTAACTGATAATCTTAAAATAATGAATGAGAATTCTGATAACATTTCCAAACTTCTAAAACATTATGCGTCTACACAATCTACTTTTGATGAAATTACTGAAATGTTAAACAAAATTGAATCTCTTAACACTGAGTTAAATGATAAAAGAAAAAGGAACATCGAAATTTTAGATAATTTGAAATCTTTTGACGAAAAGAAAATTACTTTACAGAATTCTCTTGATGAAATTCACTCTTCAGAAAATTATAAAAAATATATTGATTTAGAAAATAAGTTAAATGAATTTAGTAATCAAAAATTAAAGATAAAATCTGAAATTGATACCCAATTTACAAAAATCTCTCGACCCCTTGGCAGATATGAATACGGATCTTCCTTAGACAAACAACAAAGTGGTGTTTTATCCACTTTAGTTGATGATCCGTTTGATGCACTTCTTCCTGAAAACTCTGATACGATAATTGTTATTTTGGAAAACATTCGAAAAGGAATCTCATCTGGCTCCATATCTGTTAAAGATACTGAGAAAACATTATCTCAGTTGACTGAAACTGAAGAATCTCTGGATAATTTTATCAAAAAAGTATCTGATTATTCCAGTATTTTTAATTCCATGAAAACTGAACTAACTGAGTTGAAACCTAAAAACTTGACCTTTCTTGAAAATGAATTCTCAAAGAATACTTCCTCACAAAATGACTCTCATTTGAAATCTAAAACTATTTTATCTGAAATTGATGAAATAAATTCTCAAATTCCTGAACTAATCTCTGAGATTGAAGGTAAATTAAGAATATTTTCTAGTTCTAAATACGTAATATCTAAATCTTAAAACTAATTTACCAAGTAATTGAACTACTTTTGTGTTTTTTAAGAATAAAAAAATTGAACGTAAAGTCTTGTTAGAAAAATCTGTCTTGGACAGTATTGTCACATTTTGTAAAATGAAGCATCCCAATGAAGGAATTTTGATACTAAAAGGAAAATCTAAGCAAGGTGAAATAAAAGTAGATGGACTTGCAATTCCTCCATTTAATTTTACGGGACCTACATTTGCTGGTTTTCCTCATTCTTTTTTACCTTTTGATAATAGCTACATTGGAATTGTGCATTCACATCCATCAGGTTCTGCAGAACCCTCTGTCACTGATTTGAATAATTTTTTTGGGTTAGTTTCTTTAATTATTAAATCCCCTTACGATGATGATTCTGTTTTTGCCTGGGATAGCAGCGGTAATGCGATTCCTCTTTCAATTAATTAATTTTAAAATTATACGGTAAGAAATTGAAAAAAACTGACAAAGCTTTATAACCTTTTTTAAAGGACTTTTAATGATTTGAATCCTCAGCTTAAAAAATATTATATCTTTCTAGGTGCCTCACTTGTATTCAGTATTGGCTTACAAATTGTTTTAGGTTATCTTGGTGTTCCTTGGTTTATCAGTATTGGATTAGTTATGGCAATATTCATCTTACTTCCTATGTACATGAGAAGACGACAAATGGGCCAAATGGGCAACTATGGTGGAAGTTCTAGTGGTGCCGGAGGTGGATTCTTTGGAAGTGGTGGCGGTCAAAGCGATAATGCCAATGTAAAGTATGTTTGTCTTGTTTGCAGGAATAAACATAATGGTGGTTCATGTCCTAGATGTGGTTCAAAAATGCAAAGAGCAGATTTCTAGGTAAAAAAATGATATTAGAAGACTTGAGACAAAAGGCACTATACCAAAACTCCATTGAGATATGGATTGGAATTAGTGAAGAGAAAAAAATAGACTGGGTTAACACTAATAATTATCAAAAGTTTATTGCATTTCTTTTAAAAAATGAACTAAACATGAAACAAATGAGTATTTGTTTTGATGAATCAGATAACGCATCTTATGGCGGTCACAGCAAAAAAGTATTTGCTAACAATTTGGCTGCAATCAACGATGTAAATTCACACTGTTACTCCATAAAACTAAAAGATAATACAATTGAATTAATTCGAAAATTTGAACTCTAGTTTTATTATCGTTTTAACTTTGGATTGATAATTGCATCTAATGCATTACCAATAAACACAAATGCTAATCCTGTTATTGCAACCATGATGCCTGGTGGTACAATCCACCACCACAGTCCTCTTGCAGCTGCACCGAATGTATTTGCATCGTGTAAAATCTGACCCCATGTTGGAAATGACGGATCCCCTAACCCTAGAAAGCTTAAACCTGCCTCTGTAGTGATTGCTGCGGGCACTGAAATTGCGACACTTGCAAACGCATATGGTAGCAATTGTGGCAAAATATGTTTTAAAATCATTTTTGAATCTTTTTGACCCATCATAGTTGCAGCTTCGACATACCCTCGTGTTTTAATTTGCAGTGACATGCTTCTTGCCACTTTTGCGATTCCAACCCACCCAAATATCATCAAAAATCCTACCATCACAAATATGCTGTTGCTGATGGTCACTGAAAGTATGATCAGAAATGGTAGTGCTGGTAATGCATAGATGACATCATTGAATCTCATCAATGTCTCATCTGTTTTTTTACCCTTGAATCCTGCATAAACTCCGTAAACTAAGCCCATTATCACTGAGGCTATGGACACTACGAGTCCTATGAATAATGCTAACGGTGTGCCCCATAGCAAACCTATGGCTAAGTCCCTTCTTAATTCATCAGTCCCCATTATTCCAAATGCTTTTCCACCGATGATGAGATTTGATTCAATAATTTCGCTACTGTTTTCTATTTCATACAAATTAACAGAAAAAATATAATTTCCTTTTAGCGGTTCATTTGACGTTGTTTTTGAAAAAATTACATTCTCTGAAGATAATTTTTTAATTTCAAAATCAAATAAATCTGATTGCAAACTTATTTTTTTCTTTATCATTGCATCAGTTGAAAATATTCTATCCTCGTGAATTATTTTTAAATTGGAGTAGGGTAGTGATGTTGA
Source organism: Candidatus Nitrosopumilus sp. (assembly GCA_028377625.1). Classification (GTDB taxonomy): domain Archaea; phylum Thermoproteota; class Nitrososphaeria; order Nitrososphaerales; family Nitrosopumilaceae; genus Nitrosopumilus. The sequence continues at coordinate 5,368 of JAONKT010000013.1, forward strand.
AATTATTTCTAATTTAATTCCGTCTGGTCTAATTACTGACATTTGAAGTAATGGCGACTCTGAATATTCTGATGAATATGAATAAATGAAATCATTGGGAAATTGATCATAATCAAAATTTAATCCAAATTGATGCGACGATAAATTTATCTCATTGTTGGATGCTTTCTCAATACTTGGATTTTCTAGAATTTTATGTTCTGGGAGTTTTTCTATTGAAATCAAATTTACCCAAATTGGAATTGCGGTTTTTGGGTATGTAATCCAGTTTTCAGGATTATTCCATTCCTGAAATGTTTCAACAGGAATTGTAATCATTGTAACGATGGATGTTAAAATTAAAATTCCAAGAATTGTTATTCCTGCAATTCCCATTTTACTTTTGAAAAACTCTTTTTTAATTTCCTGAGGTGTAATGCTCATTTTTACTACTCCGTACTTGTCCTGATTCTTGGATCAAAATAACCATAAAGTAAATCTGCAATGAATATGCTGACTAGGAAAAATACTGTGAGAATGTATGTTGCACCAATAATTACTGGTAAATCCATGACTGTAATTGCTTCAAAGTATAATCTTCCCATACCTGGCCAATCAAACACGGCTTCAGTAATTATTGCCCCGCCAAGTGAGCCTGATAAACTGAGTGCCAAAATTGTAATGATTGGTGGTGCGGCATTTTTTAGCGCATGAGTGTATGTAATTCTGCTTTGCTTAATTCCGATTGCCTTTTTTGCAATTATGAAATCTTCTTGCATAATTCCCACCATAAAGTTTCTAACCAAATATGCCCAAGAACCAAATCCGATCATTACTATTGTAATTAGTGGCAATGCCATGTGGTACAGTAAAGCTCCGAAATATTCTGGACTTGATGCCGGAATGTCTGGAGTTGCCCTTGCTGGGAAAATTTGATATGTAAATGCAAATAAAAATATCATTAGCATTCCAATCCACCAAACTGGAAAACTTGAACTGATTATTGCAAAACTGGATGTAATTCTATCTATTGTGGAACCAATCTTACTTGCTGACAGTGCCCCAACAAAAATTCCTATAATTGAAATTAAAATTGTAGCTGTGGTAAATAACAAAATTGTCCTTGGAAGTTTTTCAAAAATAATATCCTTTACGTCTGTTGATCCTACATCACTTGTTAGAAAAGTTGCTTGTCCAAAGTCTAACAAAATAATTTTGTACATTGTCAATCCAATTCTTTGAGGAGAGTACCACGGTTCATCTAACCCTAAAGTTTTGATCCGCTGCTGCGTTTGGCTTTCAATAAATGACTCAAATTCTTGCACTGATGAAAAACTTTCAACTATTGCAGAATTTTCAGTAATTTCTGACCTGACTTGAAACACCACTCCCTGTTTTAGAATTGTATCCATGTTGGAGCCGACAAGCATTATGGTGATTAGTAATGTGATTAGTAAAACACCAAACATTGTAGCTGCGCGTTTGGCGATGTATTTTTTCATACTCAATATTGATTTTTGTTAGAAATCGTTTATAATATTATTAGAGTCAGTCAATTCTCGTTACATTGTATTTTAGGCTAATTTTGCAATATTTGTGCCTAATATTTTTGAAAATTATACATACTAGAATAAACTTCGATCAGATCTTATGAAACTTGGAAAGAATCGCATTCATTTACTCATCATGTTGTTTGCCGTATCCTCATTACTTGTTCATGTGCCATCTGATGCATTTGCAGCTGACACTTGGACTGCTGCTAGTACAACTAATGTAGGTACCAAGGGCATGTACGGAGTCTCAATGGGTGATGCAAACAACGGTGTAGCTGTTGGCTATTAAGGAACAATAGTATACACTAGCGATGGCGGTGATACCTGGACTGCTGCTACTACAACTAATGTAGGTACCACAGTCATGTACGGAGTCTCAATGGGTGATGCAAACAACGGTGTAGCTGTAGGTGATTCAGGAACAATAGTATACACTAGTGATGGCGGTGATACCTGGACTGCTGCTACAACAACAAATGCAGGTAGCAATCACATGCAAGGAGTCTCAATGGTTGATGCAAACAACGGTGTAGCTGTTGGAAATTCAGGAACAATAGTATTTGTGGATATAACTTCACCCACAACCGTAATCACTTCAAGTAGTGGTTCTACAGGTTCAACGATAGCCGACACAACTCTCAGTTACACTGTAACCTTCTCAGAATCTGTTAGTAACTTTGTAGTTGGGGACATCACGGTAACAGGTACTGCAAATAGCGGCTCTCCTGCTGCAAGCAACTTTGCAGGTTCTGGTGCCACATACACATTTGATGTTGTAAAGGGATCCTCTGATGGAACCGTCGTTGTGTCTGTTGCAGCTGGAACGGCAACAGATGCAGCTGGAAACGACAATATTGCATCAAACACATACACCTTAACTATTGACACTGTAAATCCCACAACCGCAATTACTTCAAATACGTCTTCATGTGACTCAACAATATCGGACACAACTCTCAGTTACACTGTAACCTTTTCAGAATCTGTTAGTAACTTTGTAGTTGGGGACATCACGGTAACAGGTACTGCAAATAGCGGCTCTCCTGCTGCAAGTAACTTTGCGGGAAGTGGTGCCACATACACATTTGATGTTGTCAGAGGTTCATCAGATGGAACCGTCGTTGTGTCTGTTGCAGCTGGAACGGCAACAGATGTCTCAAACAATTCGAACATTGTATCAAACACATGCACCTTAACTATTGATACAGTACATCCGATACCGACAATTACTTCAAGTACTGATTCAAACGGTTCAACTGTGTCTGATTTAACTCTCAGTTACATTGTAACGTTCTCAAAACCTGTTAGTAACTTTGTAGTCGGTGACATCACGGTAACAGGTACTGCAAACAGCGGCTCTCCTGCTGCAAGCAACTTTACAGGAAGTGGCACCACATACACATTTGATGTTGTAAAGGGATCCTCTGATGGAATAGTTGTTGTGTCTGTTGCAGCAAACACGACCACTGATGACTCCGATAATGATAACTTGGCTTCAAATGTATACACCATGACAATAGATACTGGAACTTCTTCGGATTGCTATGATTGTGAGCCTCCAAAACTAACCCGAGTTGAAGTTCATGTTACTTCTAACAATTCAGATAATCTAAATGATGGTTCATTACCTCTAATTTCAGAAACCAGAGATTATGTTTGGATAGTTGATACGTCAACTGAACTACCCGTGTTTGGAAGTCATATGACTCCAATAATCGCAGATCCTGGAGACGAAATTGAAATCGTTATGGTAATTACAGACAATAGAACGTTAAAGCGATTCATTGATGCTGGCAGCTATACAAATTTTAAAGAACGACCAAACGACATGAATTTATTTTATGCAAATAACTTTGACAAGTTTGGTAAGGTGAGTACCACGTTTTATGAGTGGAATAAAACTGGTGATGATTTAATTTATGATTACTCTGAATCTGTAAAATGGCAACCATCTGATGTTACAATTGATGAATACTTTGACTCAGAAAAAGATTCTCTAAAAAATGACGATTACCTGATTGGAACATTTACAATTTCATTTAAGATGAAATTTTTACAACCAATGGATACAACTGAGCTATGGGTTCAGGCAACTGATGGTTCTGGAAACTTTTTCAAAGTTGCACTTCCATTAACTTTGAAAGTTTCTGGAAATGAACCATTGGTGTTTGAATCAAAAGTAAATCAAAAGGTCTTGAGTTTCTATGATGAACAGAAATTTATTGAAATAGTTTCAGTTTGGAACGGTTCATCACAAGATGTATCGCAACTTGAATCTCTTCTTGGAATTTCAGATCAAGAGCTTCCGCCATGGGTTGCAAATTTGGCTCTGTGGGTATCAGAAGGTAAGATTACACCAGGAGACATGATTGTCTCAATTGAGCATTTGATAAACAACTAGAATTTTTTAAAATCTAATGGCAAGAAATTAATTCATTATTAGATTTTGAGCATAATATGAGCAGTCCTGCTACTATCAAAAAAGCAAAAAAACTAGTTGATGATGGATGTATCTCTAAAATTGAAGATGACTTGTTTCAAATCAGATCCTCTTCAGACCCCAATAAATCATATTTTGTAACATCTGACACTTGTGAATGTTTTGGATTCAAAAATTATTATAAATTTCATCATGGAAATGGACAAAAAGCTAACTGTTCTCATTTAGAGGCAATTAGAATTTTTAAAAAAGAGAACTCTGATTAATTCTTTATTTCTTTAGGATCTATTTTTCCTACTACTGCCTTATTTTTTAAAATTACAATTGGACGTAAAATTAATCCTGGGTATTTTACCATGAGTTTGATAATTTCTGAATCTGATTTTTTATTTTCATCTAGTTTCATCTCCTTGTATGTCTTGTCTCTTTTTCTAAGTAATTCATGCGGTTTTTTTCCTGTCATTTTAATTATTTTTTTTAATTCTGACTCTGTAAATGGATCTTTAAAAAAATCCCTTGATTCTATGTCTATCTTCATTCGTTCCATTTCTGTAATTGTTTTTTTACATGTAATACACGATGATTTGTGATAAATTTTCAATTAACTATTTTTTTTTACTTGCCTTAAAAACTCTTTAATTAAAGAAATATTCAAATTCATCTATTGGTAATGATTAACTATGATTTGTGCTGCATGTGAAGGTAGAAAGCATTTTGAATGCATTGATTGCATGAACAACCATAAAACTCATCTATGTAGTTGTGATTGTCATGATGAGAATACTCCTGCCCATGAAGTGGGAAAATCCCATTAATTTCTAAATTTTCGATCCACTTCTTGTGCTAATATTTCTAATTCCTCTACGTTGCCAAGTTTTCTGTATGTTAACTTCTCAATTGTTTTGATTATGCTTATTGCTGCTCTGTATTGAGGTATGTCTGGTTGATTTAATTCTCCATACATGCCAATTCCTTGAATGTTGTATTTCTTAGCAAATCCTAGAATTAATCCATTAAATCCTGTAATTGCAGATTTTTGAGGAGTCATATCTAATTGTAATTTTTCCATTTGTTTTTTTAGTTCCATTGATGTCGTAGTGATGTATGTTTTAGGATTATTTTTTAGAATTCTGTTTGTATGAAATCCTCCTAACGTGTAAATGAATTTTGCAGAATATTTTTCAGCAATATCTATTACATCTTTACAAAGCAAATTTAATTCATTATTGTCTTGAGGTTGACCGTTACCTCCACCAAATATTATTAGATCATCTGTGTACCTGTATTCCCAATTTTCCTTTGGTAGATCTATGTGCCCTCCATTATCTATGACATATGTTGGAAATGATACTTTGGCACTTCTGAACGATTTTGTTTTTAATGACTTGTTAATGAAATTAATTACTATGCTTCCTACATTTCCCATGTCTTGCATTGCTGCAATGATAATTGGTTTTTTAATATCTGGTTCTTCATTTTGACTAAATTGCATATCGAATTATATTTTTTATTAATTTTAAACGTATGTTAAAATATTTTTAAATTTTTCAGTAATTGATTTAATAACAATTCTTATAATTTTGTGCCTAATTGTATTTTTAATTTGATCCATTATGATCTAAATATGTTATATTTTAACTCTTCTTGTTTTTAATTTTTTTTTCTACTATTCTGATCAAACCTGAAGATTCATAAGAGAAAAAAAGTTCCTAGCTACAAATTATGGCAACATCACTAGAAAATTTTGGTACATTGGAATACGTTCAGGATAAGTATTCTAAACTTTGGTGTTGGAAAATTACTGGTGATTTGGCAATTGATAAAATTTCAAGTTTATCTTCCAAGGCATGGTATGGTGAAAATGAACATGAGGTAATTATTGAAGATTCTACTGAAAGTATTAAACAGTTGAAACTTTTGATGGATCGTTATCCTTTAGAAATTTTATCTAAAACAGTCTGGCAAAGGAAAATTGTTAAAACTTATGCTCCAAAACCTACCTTACCTCCAATTAAACTCAAATTAAAACGAGCAAAAACTGGAGATCAGTTTAGGGGCAAACTGATGAATTTTCAAAAAGAAGGTTTGGATTTTTTGTTGAAATCTTCTGGAAATGCATTACTTGCTGATGAAATGGGTCTTGGAAAAACGGTTCAAACTTTATCCTATGTTTCAACTGAAAAACAAACTTTCCCTGTGCTTATTGTAGCACCTTTAGTGACTCTCAATAACTGGGAACGTGAAATTGAAAAATTTCTTAAGAAAAAAAGTAGAAATGGTAGAATTCTTGAATCTGAGTCTCCCAGTGTTACTTTGATCCGAACTGGTAAATCTAAAGAATTACCGATTACAGATATTTACGTAATTAATTATGAATTACTTCTCAAGCGTTCTGATGATTTAGAAAAAGTTGGAATTCGTACAATTGTTTGTGATGAAGTCCATAATCTAAGATCAAAAACAACTCAAAAATATAAAGCCGTTAAAAAACTTGCAGCGCTACCAACTGTTCAGTATAGAATAGGATTATCTGGAACTCCGATTTATAATCGTGGTTCTGAAATTTGGCCTATCATTGATATTTTAAAACCTGGTTTGTTGGGTAGTTTCAAAGAATTTTGTGAATATTTTTGTTATGTAAATGATAAAGGAAAGGCAATTGTTTTAGAAAATAAACGTGCTTCGCTACGAAATGAATTACAAAAACATGTCATGCTTCGTAGAAAGAAAGCTGATGTGTTAAAAGAATTAAAAGATAAAGTTAGGTATAAAGAAGTAATTGCATCTGATACTGAATTCTATTTAGAGGAATTAGATAAAATTTGGAAAAAATTGGAAGCTGAACAAAAGGAAGCTCAAACAGAATTCTCCAAATCTGCATCATACCATAGGGCAATTCAAAGTGAACGACAAATCGCCGGTGTTGCAAAATTACCTCATGTAATTAATTTTGTTAAAAACATAATGGAAATTGAAGAGAGTGTTGTTGTATTTTGTCACCATAAAGTAATTCACAAACTACTACATGAAAGCCTTCAAGAATTCTCACCTGTTTCTATAATTGGTGGTCAATCTGATGCTCTTAGACAGGATCAAATTGATAAATTTCAGAAAGGTGAGTCTAAGTTAATGATTGCTGGAATTCGTGCTGGAAATGTTGGTATCAATCTAACTCGAGCAAAATATGTAATTTTTGCTGAACTAGACTGGAGTCCTGCAATTCATAGACAAGCAGAGGATAGACTCCATAGAATTGGGCAAAAAAATACTGTATTTGCATATTATTTAATTGGCAATGGTACTTTGGATGATCACGTTGCTAGTATCTTAGTCGATAAAAGTTATGAAATTGATGCAATAATGGATGAAACTGTTGATACATATGAAAATAAGGATAAGGCTGCTTTGATTTTGGCACAAATTCAAGAAAAAATACATTCAAAATAAAATTCCGTTTACTCTCTTTCATTTTTTTATCGATCATTTTGATCTTATTTAATTCAAAAGATGTTGATCAATAGTCGATATGGATTAAAGATAATGTAAAAATAACTGTAATTTTAAATCTAGATATGAAAACATTTTGTAAATGCGGTTGTGAATCTCCATTAACTGATTATGAATATAGAAAATGGAGTGGTTACAAACGTGGACATGAACCATTACCATAATTCTAAAAAAATTATCTGTTAATTTTTGAAATTATTTTTATTATTGTCTATTTTTAAAAAATTCTTTAATTCTTTATTTTGTTCCTCTTGTGGTGTATTTTCCCAAATTTTTAATTGTTCGAATTTTGCTAATTCATAAAAAATATCTTTATCTTCATCACTAAATTCATCGTGTCCTTTTTTGTTGATTTTTCCGCGTCTTCGTAATATTCCTTGTCTGCCTTTACACTCTTCTTGATATTCGATGATTATTTTATTTTTAAAATCAATTAAATCTGGTACAAACTGCCTAAATCCTTTTTTCCTAAATTCTGATGCCTGTTCTTCTGTTAAATTTGGCATTTTTTTCCATGTTCCAAACTCATCAATGATTATTCTAGTTCTTCCTTCTTTTGTATCTGAATCTATGGTGAAATTATAATATTTTTCTTTGTCTATTTCTTGAATTTGGTTTTTTATTTCAAATAGTTTTTGAAGATCCTGTGCACCCATATTTTTTTAATAAAATTTAGGTATTTGAGCCAAAGGTTATTTTGTAATAGTATGATCGATCATTTTTAATTTCTGTAGAATCAATTAAATTGATTTGATTTAGAAATTATCTTATGGATACTTTTGAGGCAATTTCTAGTAGACGTGCAATTAAGAAATTTGATCCTTCTCATAAAATGACTTCTGATGAAGTTGATTCATTAATGAAATTGACAATTCTTTCTCCAACTAGTTATAATCAACAAAATTGGAGATTTGTTACAGTTACTGATCAGTCAATAAAGGAAAAAATTGGAATTGCTGCAAGAAATCAGGCACAACCTGTGGATGGTTCTTTGGTCATATTGTTATGTGGAAACATGAATGCCTGGAAGGAAGATCCCTTGAGATATTGGAAAAACCATCCTGCTGAAAAACAAGAATTAGTTAAAGCCTCTTTGGAAAAAAAATATTCTGATAGTTCTCAAAATCGACGTGATGAAGCAGTTCGTTCTTGTGGATTTGCAGGCCAAACCATAATGCTTGCAGCAAAACAAATGGGTCTTGATTCTTGTCCAATGGTTGGATTTGATTATGAACAAATGGCAGAAATTATCAATCTTCCTGATAATCATTTAATTGTTTTAATGATTGTTGTTGGGAAAGCTCTTGAACCTGCCAAAGAACGTGGCGGCCAATTGATTTTAGATGAGGTTGTTTTTAAAAATAAATTTAATTCTCAAAATCTTTAGAAATTCTTTCTATAATTTTCTGTTTTTTCTGTATTATTTTATTTTTCATTCCTGATTCCAAATGATGAATGCTACTTTTTTTTGCAATTAGCAAGTTTTCTAATCTGATATCGAATTGATTTTCTAAAAAATCCTTAACTCCTCCTTGTATCTCTAAATTGTTAAATGCCTCTGATGCTAAATTGTTCATAGATTTTTCTAAATATTCTAAAATATCATTTAGTATTTCTTGACTTAATATTGTCATTCTATTTTTTCTTTTTATCCTAATCTTTTGATGATGTGGTATCCAAATTCTGTTTTTACTGGTTGGGATACCTCTCCAATTTGCAATGTGAATGCAATATCTTCAAATTCTTTTACCATCATTCCTTTCGTAAAGTATCCTAGATCTCCTTCTTTTTTGCTACTGGGACATGTAGAAATTTCTTTAGCTGCTGCACCAAATTTTTTCCCATTTTTTATTTCTTCTAATATCTCTAGTGCTTGACTTTGTTTCTCAACTAGGATGTGTGAACATTTGACTTTGTTTGACATGAACTAATTTCATCTATTCAGTTCTTAATTGTTTTGATTATGTTAATTTTAAAAAATAAAAATTATGGGGTAACCATTTCTAATTTTTCATGGATCTTGTCATAGTATCCGTTTTGTTCATATGCTGGAACATAGTATTGTGCAGAAATGGTGTCCCCTACGCTTGCCATGCATCTTTCAACTACTACTGAATGTCCTAAAGATGATTCGGCAATACATCCATACTCAGTCACAGCAATGACTTTTACATTCTCAGTTACAGCAGTAGGTAGTATGTTCCATGGTGTTATTGTAAACACCAGAATAACTGCAGTTGCAATTGCTATGATTGATAGGAATTTCAATTGCGGTGTTTTCTTCTGTGTTGTTTTTTGCATTTTATTCATTGTAATTTAAACAACATTTTATTTAAAATAGTGGTAAAATAAGATTATAGTGGTAATTATTCTTATTTTTATCCTATTGTCCCTTGCCAAAATTTTTTACATTTGTAACATTGTTTTTTCCAAACTGCTAGTCCGTCAGAACCCTTTTTCATTTCTATGTTGCCAAAATTCTTAGATCCACACGTTGGACAACCCTCATCTTTCATATCTTCAAATTCCTTTCATTCTCTTTGAATAATCATAATGAAATATTTTTTTAGGTGTAATTTCAATCGCAATTTCATTTTTAGAATGACTTTTGAGAAATTTTGATAACGTTGATTCTTTTTCTCCTAAATATTTTTTAATTAAAATATTTAGAATTTCTGGTCCTTTTGATGGTATGATCTTTACAATCCCTTCCCCCCTTGAACCTTTGTAAGGGGGTTTATCTGCTGCGATTTCAAAACCACACGATGGGTTACTTTTTAGATATTGTATTATCTTTGCAGTTTTTTGTGTCGCGCAATATATTTTGCCGTTAATATCAATATACCATAATGAAATTATTGATGGGGATCCATTGGGTTTGATAAATCCAATTCTAATTGGTATTTTTGTATTCGGAGCTAATTCTCTTTCTATGTATTGCATTTATTCACCTTGTATAGCAACCAATTGCTTTTATTTTTTTTCTATATGAACAATTGTAATTTTTTTTAATAGTGCTAACATTGAAATAATTTTATTTTTATTAAAATACTATTTTTTCATTAGATTAACATGAAAATAATTTTATTTTTATTTTTACTACTAATTGTATTTTCTATATCTCCTGCCGCACAAGCTCACAAATTAATTAGTCATGATGATTCTCATAGAGACTATGATTCTGCATTAGTTATTCCAGATCATAAAATTTCTTGGGCAATTTATGATAATTTAGGCGTAAATGAAACCAAATTTTATACATTTGATGCTAAAAAAGGCGATTCTTTCTATGCCAGTATTGTAATTCCCAAACTTGATGGTTTACAAAATTATTCTCCCTCACTAGTTTTGGTTAATGATGATTTATTCAACGGTGCTTCCTCTGCTGATA
>JAONKT010000014.1 GCA_028377625.1 Candidatus Nitrosopumilus sp.
TTAAGGAACTCTGAAATTTCTTTTTCTAATCCTAATTCTTCCACTTTACATCCCATTTTGGGCTCAGAATTCTTTAAAATTTTATACTCTGAAATAAAATCTTTTTTTGAAAATAAAATTTCCTCAATAAATTTTTCTGGATTGATTTCACCTATCATTTCTTTAATCTCCTTTTCTGATCTGATGATGCCCTCATCTGCTAGCCCTTCAGTTAGTCCTTTTTCAGTAACTAGCCCTTTGTCAAACCTTCCTAGAAATTCTAGGAAGACTTCGTCTGGATTTTTTGAAAATTCTAGTATGTCTTCAATACTACATTTACTACAAGATACATGCATTTTCTTATTGTATGTTTTTTGGATTTCAATTTTTGATTTACATTTTGGACATGAAAATTTCAAGATCTATTTAATAGGAAATCTCTGGTGATTTATTGTTTAATTTAATTCATAACCAATGAGATTATTAACCTAGAAACAATCTTCAATTTAAAAATGAAAAAAATAGAAATTAATAAAATTTACAATAAAAACTGTATTGAAGGAATGAAATTAATTCCTAAAAATAAAATTGATCTTGTAATAACTGATCCTCCTTTTGCTATTAATTTTAAAGCAAAAAAAGCCAATTACAATCGAACTGCCTCCCGTGTTTTATCTGGATATAATGAAATTAAACCTGAAGATTACTATGATTTTACGTTTTCTTGGATGAGTGAGGTGTTTAGAATTTTAAAAGATTCTGGCAGCATGTATGTTTTTTCAGGCTGGAATAATTTAAAGGATATTTTACGTGCTTTAGATGACGTTGGATTTACAACTATTAATCATATTATTTGGAAATATCAATTTGGCGTTGTGACAAAAAAGAAATTTGTCACTTCCCATTATCACTGTCTTTATGTTTGTAAGAATGACAAGCAAAGAAAGTTTTTTCCTTTTTCTAGATTCAAAAAAGAAGATAAAAATGAAGATGGTCGTAGTCTTCATTATCGTGATAAAGAAGATGTTTGGGATATTAAACGAGAATATTGGTCTGGAGATGAAAAAACTCCTACTAAACTTCCACTAGAAATAATTAAAAAATTATTAGAATACTCTAGCGAAAAAAAAGATATTGTATTTGATCCTTTTCTAGGTTCAGGACAAACTGCTGTTGTAAGTAAATCTCTTAATCGCCGTTTTCTTGGATTTGAAATTGTTCCTGATTATTACAAATTTGCTAAAAAGAGATTGGATAAGGATCTTTATAGAATTAAAAAATCAAAATAACTTTTATTTTGTTTCAGTAGTATCTGTTGTTCTTTGACCCATTTTTGAAGAGATTTCTTTTTGTATCTCTTCATCTGTTTTATCTTCTACTTTAATTCCTGTTGATTTTGCTATCATTTCTAATTTTTCTCTTTCTGTTTCAACTGGTCCTGAAATTTTTGGTACTTCTTCAGTTACTTCTTTCATCTGCTGTTGAATTTCATTTTTTGCATTATTGTATTCGCTTACAACTTTTCCCATTTTTTTAGCTGCTCCTGGAAGTTTGCCTGTTCCTAAAACTAATACAACTGCAACGAATATGATTATCATCCATTCACTTCCTCCTATGTTCAATGAATTCTCTAACATGTTCAGGTATTCTTTGATTTAAAATTAAACGTAATGTTTGATTTTGTGCCTAATCCTTTGTTTTTTTAACAATTATTTTATTCATTAATTTTCAAAGGTTCTAGTTTCTTTCTTGAAATTATTGCTAATGATGTAATTCCTATTCCTATAATGGAAAATATGATGTATGGCGTTTCATCTCCAAACGCTTGAGTGAGTGGTCCCCCTATAGTTGGCCCTATTGCCCATCCTAATCCAAAAATTGTTTCATATGCTCCAATAATTTTTCCAGAAATACCTTTTTTTGTTTTACTTAAAATAATTTCTAAAGTTAATGGGAAAAATATACTAAATCCAAATCCCATTAACACGATAGCAATTCCAAACATTATGATCGAGTCTGCAATTACTGATATTCCTAATCCTATTGAAACTGCTAGTGTAGCTGCAATCAAAGTTTGACTTGTTCTTTTTGCAAATTTTCCTGCCAATGCAAGTGAGACAACTCGTGAAATACCAAATGCAAAATAAAGATACAGAATATCTGCGTCGTTCATTCCTTTATCGTTTAGAAATGCTGGAAATATTGTTAGGATTATTCCAAATGATGATGTGCAAAATATTAGTAATGTGATAACTTCAGGAAATTTTTTCATATCTTTTATTGCTGAAAAAGAAAATCTTTCATGATGTTTTTTTATATGTTTTTTTGATGCTAATAATGCTGTAATTATTCCTGCAGCTAAAATGAATGCAGCAATTTGAAATAGTATTCTATATGTGACATCCAAGTTTTCTAAAAATGCAGTTCCAAGTAGTGGTCCTATCATAAAACCCATTACGAAAAACATTGTGAACCACGAGATATTTTTGACTCTGTTTTTCTCTGTACTTTCATTTGAAATAATTGATTCACATGGTGGCCAAAAAAATGCGTGAGCCACACCTGTAATTATTCTAAATCCTAAGATTTCTGGAACTGATTGTGCAATAGATAGAAGATAAATTGATGCTGAATTAATTGCTGCACCTATTGCTAGAATATACGCATTGTTTATCCTATCTAATAATACCCCTACAAAAAGTGGAATGAACATGTATGGTACAAAATTTGCTAATCCGATAAAACCTAATTCTGAATACGTTGCACCAATTACATTTTTTGCAAAAATTGGGAGTATGGGACCATGAAGACCATATGAAATACCTATGATTAACCCAGTAATGTTAACTAAAATTAAAACTCTGTTCATTTGTATGCCGCAACCATTATTGCGCCACCCATTAGATCTTTCTCAAATTCTACTCGCGAAAATTTTTCTAGTAGTAATTCTTCAAGTTTTTTATTTTGAGGCCATCTTTGGAATGTACCATACAATGTTCCAAATTTTAATCCTAATCGTCCTCCGGCACTAAATGCAAGAATTGGTAAGATACATCTCAGATAAAATGCAACGCCTGCTCTGATAATTCCTTTATCTGGTTTTCCTAAATCTACAATCACCATACGTCCTTCTTTTTTTAATACTCTATGAATTTCAGAAATTGCAATTCTTAAATTAATTGCATCTCTTAATGAATATCCGCATAACACTGCATCAAATTCTTCCTCTCTAAATGGAATATGTTCAAAAACACCATTTGCCATATCTGGAATTTTTTCAAAATGTGAACCCGTATTTTTGAGCATAGGTACAAGTGGATCGTAAAGCGTGATTGAAATCTCTCCATTAGTTAATTCTAGTGCTGTTTTAGACATGTTTCCAAAACCAGAACCTGCATCTAAAATTTTATTTCCCTTTGCTACTCTTCCTGAAATTCCTCTATTACGATGTTCTACATCTTTGCCTAATGATATTATTGAATTAACTTTATCATAAATTGGAATAATTTCTCGAAGAACTTCGATTACTTCACTCCAATAACTACTTCCTAAACCCATTATCTATTCTCCTTAAATCTAATTGATTATTTTGCAAATCTAAAACTTCTATTCGTTTGTAAACTTTGATACGTTTTTAGAATAGTTCTCTAAATCTGATTCTGATACTTTTTCAAAAACTTTTGATTCTGATGAAACTTTGGCCATTTTTACATTTTTTATTTCATCTTTTGCTTCTACTTTCAAATTGATTGATGCAATAGCTAATGCTGCTGCATCTTCTAAACTCATATCTGGATTATAATTTTTTTCTAAAAATGAATTTACTTCATCAGCACCTGCACCAATTGCAACTGCAGTAAATTGAACATATGTTCCACTAGGATCAATAACGTAGATTGCTTCTCCTTTTTGATCAACTCCTGCGATAATCATTGATACGCCGTTTGGTCTTACTCCTCCGTATTGAGTAAATTGATGAGCTGTATCTGCTAAATATTTTGAAACTGTTGCAATTTCTACTGATTCATCATATGTCATTCTATTTCCTTGTGAGAATGCTCTTGCACTGTCAACTTGAACTCGTGCATCTGGTATGTAACCTGCTGCTGCAACTCCTATATGATAATCTACTTGGAAAATTTTCTGTGTGATGTTTTTAGTTTGTAATGTTCTTGCTTTTTCTTCAACTGCCATGATGACTCCTTGCTTGGTACTAATACCAATTGCCAATGTTCCTCTTTTTACTGTCTCAATTGCATATTCTACTTGGTAAATTCTACCATCTGGAGAATACATTGTTGGTGTCATATCGTAACCTCGTGATGCCATCATGATATCACAAGTCCATTCTCAGTCAATTTAAGGGTTCTCGGTTATTGTAGATCTTTTAAATTTAAAATCCTAATCTTCTATTTTGAACCAAACTTATATAATCTGAATAGTACTATTATCGTTATTATGGTTAAGTCCGATCCTTTTGCTAATGCAACTAAACAAGTCAATGACGCTTGTGATATTCTTGGCATAAACGATAAAGGAATTAGAGAATATCTTGCAATGCCAAATAAAATGTTGAGAGTTAAGATTCCTGTTAAAATGGATAATGGAAAAATTAGAGTATTTACTGGTTTTAGAAGTCAACACAACAACGATAGAGGTCCATACAAAGGTGGCATTCGTTATTTCAATCCTGAAGGTGGTGTTGAATATATGGAACGCGAAGTTATGGCTTTGTCTTCTTGGATGACTTGGAAATGTGCAATTGTTGATGTTCCTCTTGGTGGTGGAAAAGGTGCTATCTACGTTAATCCTAAAACTGAAAAACTTAGTGA
Source organism: Candidatus Nitrosopumilus sp. (assembly GCA_028377625.1). Lineage (GTDB taxonomy): Archaea > Thermoproteota > Nitrososphaeria > Nitrososphaerales > Nitrosopumilaceae > Nitrosopumilus. Next base: position 4,812 of record JAONKT010000014.1, read on the forward strand.
TGGTGAGATGGAGAGATTGACTAGAGGTTTTGCTTACAAAATTGCTGAAATTATTGGACCTGAAAAAGATATTCCTGCTCCTGATGTATACACTACTGGTAGAGAGATGACCCAAATTATGGATACTTTTAGTAAATTAAACGGAAACAAATATTCTCCTGGTGTAATTACTGGTAAACCAATTTCCATGGGTGGATCTTTGGCAAGAAATGTTGCAACTGGTTTAGGAACAGCATACACAGTAAGAGAAGCTGCAAAAACATTGAAGATTAAATTAAAAGGTGCAAAAGTAGTTTTACAAGGATTTGGTAATGCTTCCACATTTGCCGGCGAATATTTGGAAAAAATGGGTGCAATAGTAGTCGGTGTTAGTGATTCAAAAGGCTCTATCTTAATTCCAAAAGGAGCTAAAGTAAGTAAAATTTTAGAACATAAAGCAAAAACTGGTTCTGTAATTGGTTTTACTGGCAGTAAGAAAGTTTCAACTGAGGATTTACTAACTGCAAAATGTGATATTTTAATCCCCGGAGCTCTGGAAAATCAAATTACTGCAGCAATTGCAAAAAAATTAAATTGTAAAATTATTGGTGAAGCTGCAAATGGACCAACTTTACCTGAAGCAGATCCTGTAATTGAAAAGAAAAAAATTCTTGTTGTTCCAGACATTCTAGCAAATTCTGGCGGTGTATGTATTTCATATTTAGAATGGGTTCAAAATAACATGGGATATTATTGGAGTTTTGATGAAGTTGCATCTAAGATGGAGAAAAATATTACACAAGGATTCAAAGATGCATATGCATTATCTAAAAAACACAAAGTCGATATGCGAAAGGCTACAATGGTTTTAGCAGTTGAACGTGTAATGGAAGCATTTAATCAAAAAGGCATCTGGCCTTAGTTAATTTATTTTTTAAATTATACGATGTCTGATGTTCTACTAATACAGAATACTAGAATTGAAGGTTCAGGATATTTGGGAGAATTATTATCTGATGATGGATTTGATATCACTTCAATTCATGCAAAACATGAAACAATTCCTGAAAAAAATTTCTCATTGGTAGTAATATTGGGTGCACCTGAAAGTGCTAATGATGATTTGCCTTATTTGTTGAATGAACAAAAATTAATTAAAAATTCTGTTGATAATGAAATACCTGTTTTGGGTATTTGTTTGGGCTCACAATTAATTGCAAAAACTTTTGGTGCTAAAGTCTACAATGGACCAATTAAAGAAATTGGATTCTACAACGATCTAAACTTTTTAAATAATTCTAAATTATTTGATGGATTCAAAAATCCTTTTTCTGTATTTCATTGGCATGGTGACACATTTGATTTACCTAATGGTGCAACTAGATTGGCATTATCTGAGAATTATTCAAATCAAGCATTTCAATACAAAAGTGCAATTGGCTTACAATTCCATTTAGAAGTTAATGAACAAATGATCAATCTTTGGTTAGATAAAACTGAAGAAAAATTACAACAAATTCCATACATCGATCCAAAAAAAATTCGATCAGAAATAGATGGAAATATTTCTATTGTAAAATCTAATATGGGAAATTTCTACAATAATTTTAAATCTGTATTTGGTCTTTGACCAAAGTTTAATATATTGAGTTTTGATTTCATCGATCGAACAATGACTGGTGTGAATAAACTTTTTGAAGAAACTATGCAAACCGATCACAAAGTTATCACTGAAGAATTATCAAAATCTATTCTCAAAACTTATGGAATTAAAGTTCCGCCTTATGCCTTAGCTACATCTGCATCTGAGGCTGTGAAACAAGCAAAAAAAATTGGTTTTCCATTAGTGATGAAAGTAGTATCGCCACAAATTCTACACAAAACTGATGTTGGTGGTGTTAAAGTTGGAATTGATAATGTAACTGATGTTAAAAAAACATTTGATGATATGTTTGGTCGTCTTTCTAAAAAGAAAGGTGTTGATGTAAAAGGAATACTTTTAGAGAAAATGGTTCCACAAGATGGCGTTGAATTAATTGTAGGTATTCAAAATGATCCTCAGTTTGGTCCAATGATTATGGTTGGATTGGGTGGAATCATGACTGAAGTTTTCAAAGATGTTGCATTTAGAATGCTTCCAATTAGTACATCTGATGCAAAATCAATGTTAAATGAATTAAAAGGTTCTAAACTACTAAAAGGATTTCGTGGCAGTAAACCAATTGATCTAAACATGATTGCAAAAGCACTTGTGCAAATTGGAAAAATGGGCGTTGATAATGCTGATTATGTTAACAGTATTGATTTTAATCCTGTAATTGTATATCCTAAATCTTACTTTGTAGTTGACGCAAAAATTATTCTAAACAATGAATTAAAAAAGAATTCAATTTCAAAAGCTAAACCTAATACAACTTCTATGGAGTCTTTCTTCACTCCAAAATCTGTTGCACTTATTGGTGCATCTGCAACACCTGGAAAGATTGGAAATTCTGTATTGGATGCACTTGGAAAACAAGATTACAAAGGTAAAGTATACCCAATTAACCCTAAACAAAAATCCATTCTTGGAATCAAATGTTATCCTTCTTTAGATGATGTTAAAGACAAAATTGATTTAGTTGTTGTTTGTGTTGATCTTTCTGCATGTGGAGAAATTATGAAGACTTGTGCAAAGAAAGGAATTCACAATGTTGTAATTGTTTCTGGTGGAGGTAAGGAACTTGGTGGAGATAGAGCTGCCATGGAAGCTGAAGTAAAAGAATTATCATTAAAACACAAAATTCGTGTAATTGGCCCTAATTGTATTGGAATGTTTAATGCAGCAAATAGACTTGATTGTGCATTTCAGGGACAAGAAAGAATGGTTCGTTCAAAATTAGGTAATGTGGCATTTTTCTCCCAAAGTGGAACTATGGGAATTAGTATGTTGGAAAGTGCTGATTTGTTTGGTTTATCAAAAATGATTAGTTTTGGTAACCGTTCTGATGTTGACGAAGCAGATATGATTTGGTATGCAGCAAATGATCCTCAAACTAAAGTAATTGGATTATATGTTGAAGGATTTGGTGATGGTCGTAAATTTATTAATACAGCAAAACGCGTAATGAAAGATCAAAAGAAACCTATTGTTATTTGGAAAAGTGGAAGAACTAGTGCTGGTGCAAAACAAGCTGCATCACATACTGGTTCACTTGGTGGTTCAAATGCAATGATAATGGGTGCTTTCAAACAAGCAGGAATTATTTCAGTTGACAGTTATCAAGAATTAGTTGGAGTGTTAAAGGCACTTGCATGGCAACCTGCAGCAAAAGGAAATCGTGTTGCCATGACTAGTAATGGTGCTGGTCCTATGATTGGTGGAATTGATCAATTAGAAAGATTAGGGCTTACAATTGGAAACCTATCTCCAAAAATTCGTAAAAACATAAAGGATCATTTCCCACCTGCTGTTCCAATTCATAATGGGAATCCTGCAGATGTCGGTGGTGGTGCAACTGCTGATGATTATAATTTTGTAATTGAACAATTTTTGGATGAAAATAATATTGATATTGCTATGCCTTGGTTTGTATTCCAAGATGATCCGCTTCAAGAAACAATTGTTGATTATTTAGCTGTTCTTTCAAAGAAAAAGAAGAAACCCATCCTTGCTGGTGGTAATGGTGGACCATATACTGAAAAAATGATAAAATTGATTGAAGCAAATAACGTTCCAGTTTACCAGGATCTCCGAACTTGGGTTGCAGCTGCATCCGCATTGGCTCAATGGGGCAAAGTGCGCGGTAAATAGATAACATTTAAGTTTCGAATAATTTCCGCTCTAATTATGTCACTAGTTACCACATCTACTTCTGATGGCATTTGTACTGTCAAAATCAATAGACCTGACAAACTCAATGCTATGAATACTGATGTTGCAAAAGAACTAATCACAACTTTTGAAACTATCAATCATAATGATGATGTCAAAGTTATCATTTTGACTGGTGAAGGCGAAAAAGCATTTTCTGCAGGAGCTGACATTGAATACATGTCTAAAATTTCTGCAGATGAATCTGTCGAATATGCAAAAACTGGACAACTTGTAACTGCAACTGTTGAACTTGTTAAACAACCAACAATTGCAGCAATCAATGGATTTGCATTAGGTGGAGGTTGTGAACTTGCAATGTCGTGTGATATTAGAATTGCAGCAGATACTGCAAGATTAGGCCAACCAGAAGTAACAATTGGAATTCCTCCTGGATGGGGTGGAACACAAAGATTAATGAGAATTGTGGGAATAGCAAAGGCAAAAGAACTTGTCTATACTGGAAAAATGATCAAAGCTGATGAGGCAAAAGAAATTGGATTAGTTAACCAAGTAGTACCTCTTGCATCATTACAAGAAGAAGCTTTGAAAATGGCACAACAAATTGCTGGATGTTCAACTATGGGTGTTCAGATGTCTAAAGTTGCAATCAATAAAGGAAGAAATGCAGATCTTGATACTGGTCTTTCTATTGAACTCCTTGCTTGGAGAAATTGCTTTACACATCCTGATCGCCAAGAACGAATGACTGCATTTGTAAATAAATCCAAAAAATAAGCTATTTCAGTCTCTTTTTTATTTTTATTATTTATCGAGCCTACTGTATTACTAGTATGTTGGTGGGGAAAAGCTTATTATAATTTAAAATTGATTTTTGATCATAATGGCAACTGAACAAACACAAAAAATGGTTACAGTTACTGCAAAAGCAGCTGAGAAAATTCATGAATTCATGAAAGAAGAAGCCGAATCCCCTGAATACTTACGAGTATATGTTCAAGGTGGAGGTTGTTCTGGATTATCTTATGGAATGGGCTTTGAAAAAGCACCAGAAGAAGATGATTTAGTTCTTGAAGAAAATGGAGTTAAACTCTTAGTTGATAGCTACAGTGTTGATCATTTACAAGGTGCAAACGTTGACTATATTGAAAGCCTAATGGGTTCTGGATTTAAAATTAACAATCCAAATGTTACAAAATCCTGTTCTTGTGGTCACTCATTTAGTACCGAATAAACTATTATCATTATTTTCATTTTTTAATTTCATTAGCGTTTGCTATATTTCATATTTTTCGATACCCTCATATATCGTAGAATAGGATTTTAGGATATAATGATAAAGGAGATGAAGAGTATATGCCTCAATCAGGAATTGTCAAATATCACGTTAAACTTTCCTACGAAGTTGATGGACTCGTTGAACGAGCAGATATAATCGGCGCCATTTTTGGCCAAACAGAAGGACTGTTAGGCCCAGAGATGAACCTGAATGAACTGCAACGAGTTTCAAAAGTAGGACGTATTGAAGTTATTGCTAAATCTACATCTAATACAACAAATGGAAATGCTGTAATTCCAATGAGTACTGATATTGATACTTGCGCATTAATTGCAGCAGGTATCGAAAGTATTGATAAAGTCGGCCCATTTGATTGTAAATTCACTTTGGATGCAATTGATGATGTTCGTGCTGCAAAGAAAGATGATATTGTAAAACGTGCAAAAGAAATTAAACAAAAATGGGCAACAAAAACTGTTAGTGAAGGTGAAACAATGTTAAATGATGTTCACCAGGGCGATTCTGGTAAATTGTCTACATACGGACCATCAAAATTAACTTGTAGTTCTGGAGTGTTTAATTCAAAATGGATAATTTTAGTAGAAGGTCGAGCTGATGTTATCAATCTTTTAAGAGCTGGATATGATAATGTCCTTGCAATTGAAGGTGCAAAAATTGATGAATCAATTAAAGAATTATGCTCTGAAAAAGATACTGTTGTTGCTTTCATTGATGGAGATAGAGCAGGTGGATTTATTCTTAAAGAATTAAAATCAGTTGTTACACTTGATTATGAATTACAAGCAGATACCGGTGTTGAAGTAGAAGAGTTAACTCCTCAAAGATTAAGCGAAATTTTACAACCTATTGCTGATGAAATTAAAAATGGTAAACCAACACCTGAACTCAAAAGTGAAGATGACAAATCTATTGCAGATGTAGCATCTAAAATTTTCCCAAATCTTAATGAAACTTTAGAAGCTGTTGCACTAGATGGTGATCAAAATGAAATTTTCAAAGTCCCTATTAGTGAAGTAGTAAGTAAATTGTCTTCTCAATCTGGAATCAAATATCTTTTACTGGATGGGATTATCACAAAGAGACTCTTGGAAGGTGCAAAAAATGCTGGAATTGAATGTGTAATTGGACATAGAGTTGCAAAATTATCTAACTCTGATGGTATGACACTAAAGACATTTGCTGATTTAGGCGTATCTTAGGATCTTAGATGACTGAACTAAAAATTCAGCACCTCTTAACTCTCTCTTATCTACTATCTAAAGGAGCAAAATACAACTATCTTACTATTACAACCTCTTCGTTGGGAAAAAATATCAATAAATCACAACAAGCGGCATCTAAACATTTACTTGAATTGGAGCAAAATAAATTCATCACTAGAATTGTTAGTGGAAGAAATTTATCTGTAAAAATTACTAGTAAAGGTTTTTCTGAAATGGTTAAGTTATCTTCAATTTTACAAAAAAGTTTAGATTCTTCCCCATCACATGTGTATCTCAAAGGTACTTTAGTTTCAGGGATGGGTGAAGGTGCATATTACATGGGATTAAAGGGATACACAAAACAATTCAAATCTAAAATTGGTTATATTCCGTTTCCTGGAACTTTGAATGTTAGATTAGATAAAAAAATTCATCAAGAATCAATTAAACAATTTGAAACTTTAGACGGGATTAAACTTAATAGTTTTTCTGATGGTAAGCGAACATATGGTTGGGTAAAATGTTTTTCAGCAAAATTAAATAATTCTATAAATTGTGAATTAATAATTCTTGAACGTACTCATCATGATGAATCTGTAATCGAATTAATATCTAAAACATGTTTACGTAAAAATACTAAATTAAAAGATGGCTCAAAAGTTTCAATAAAAATTGAAATTAATTCTTAGATACCATGAATTGATTCCCCATACTCTTTTTCAATTTTAGAACTTGAACTTTCTGGAATTGGGGATTGGAGTCTTGCAACTTTAGCATCTAATTTAATTTTTTTACACCCCTCTGTAATGAATTGTTCTTGATGGATCTGATCATAACCTAATGCAATAATTTGTGGTTTTACTAGATTCACTGTTTTAAAAATATCATTTTCTTGGCCTATTAAGCACAAATCAACTACTGCTAATGAATTAACTAATTCTTGTCTTTGTTCTTGACTATGAATTGGTCTTCGTTTTTTCATTTTTACTGCAGTGTTATCTGTTGCTACTACCACTACCAATACGTCTCCTAATGCTTTTGCTGCATTTAATGTGGAAATGTGACCTGGATGAATGATGTCAAAAACACCGCCTGCTAGTACTATGTGAATTGAATCCCTTCCCATTTCGGTTAATGTTGTTTGATCCTCGTTAACCAAATTTTTTTCTATTAATTTACTAATTTCCTCTTTAATTTGTTCATCAGAAACCATAGTTTTTTCCTTGATTGACTCTATTGGTAATTTTCCATTAATTTGGGATACATACATTGTTGAGAGTATTGTTTTTTCTATTAATTCCAATATTTCTTCTAATCCTTGACCCACTCTTTAATTTATTGATAATTTTACATTTTAAATTCAAGGCCTTTTGCCAATCTTAGTGCATCAACCAGTCCATCTGCATATCCTATGCTCAAAATTGCATTTTCATCTCGACCTTCAGCTAGAAATATCTCTGCCTGATCAATATACCGTTCTGCATTATCTAAAATTACTTCAAATTCTTTTTGATTTTTATAATATGGTATAATTTCTTCAAGAGCTTCTCTTACCATGGGAACATATTTTTCCATCATTTGTTTTGAAATTTTTTCTGTTTTTTCAGAATTATCAAATGGCTCATCTATACACTGTCCAAATAATTTTAATGCATCTGATTCTGTAAAATGTAATCTACCTGGAATAATTACCGTATGTGGTGGTTTTCCAAAATTTGTTTGTACTAGACTAGATATTTTACCTGAAACTATTTTCTGATCCTTAAAACCAATTCTTGAAGCAACAATGGCATAACTTGATTTTGTAAGAACTTTTCTTCCTTGACCCTTTTCTGTTTCTAGTAATTCGTTTAATGCATCTTTAGGATCTAAGAAAAAATCTTTGTTTTGATTATATTCTAATAATAGTACTGTGTGATTGCCTTCTATGATATTTTTATAAATTATATAGTATGGATATGTGAGTGATTTCATTTCACTCATTATAGTTGCAATTTTTCCAACTTTGTAAAAATGTAAACCACATTCCCCTATCATAGATGTAAGTGATGATGATGCATGTATGGAACGTGTTTCTATTTTTAATTCAATTGCTCTAGTTCGTAATTCAATATGTGTTGTTGCAATATATGGATCACCGTATGCTAGTAGAACCACATTTTTCTCTTTTGATTTTTCTAAAATTTCCTTACCGTCTTCCACTAACCATCTTTTTGCCGGTATGAATTCACCTTTGATTGCATTTTGAATTTTATCTACATCTGATTTTCCAATGGGGCTGGTAAATTGTTCTAGATATACAATATCCGCTTTTGATATTGCCTCTAACCCTTCAATTGGAATAGACTCAAAGCCTGAAATTCCTAAACCTACAAACGATAACATTATTGCATTTTTTTATCATGTAGTCTTTTTAAATGCTGTAGAGTTGCTTTGAAAATTTCTATTCCTTTTAGGTACTCTTCAATTGATACTTTTTCATCTATTGTATGAGCTTCATGTGGATCACCTGGACCATATGTTACAACAGGGATTCCCCATTGATTTCCTAGCACATTCATGTCCCCTGTTCCTGTTTTTCTAATTAAAGTTGGTCTTGATTTTTCAACTTGCATTATACCTAACGTAAATGCTCTCACTAGTGATGAGTTGTGAGGTGCCTCAAATGGTTCTGTTTCATCTAAAATTGAATAAAATGCATCCACTTCCCTTTTTTGAGAAATTTCTTTAACTAATGTGGCAATTTTTTGTTCAATACTTTTGCAATTCATATCTACTGGAATTCTTATGTCGAAAAGAGTTTCACATTCTTTTGGTGTGATGTTGTGACTTGTTCCACCTTTAATTTCTGTTACTGTTGCTGTTAACAACATGCCTTTTGTTTTACCTTCTTGGTTTTCTTCTAATTTTTCTTTTAATTCTTTTACAAAAATTATTGATTCTTCAATTGCATTTTTTGAAAGCCATGGAGCACTAGCATGTGAGCTATCTGAAGCACTAATTTTAAGATTAATTGCTAATCTACCTTTATACGCAATTGTAACTTGTTTAATTCCACTTGGTTCTCCAAATACTGCATAATCAATATCCATTTGTTTTTTTACAATATTTTTAATTCCAATTGCATTTCCTTCTTCATCTACTGCTCCAACAAAAGTAATAGTTCCTTGATTTTTTTCAATTGATGCTGCAGCAAATAACATTGCCATTAGTGGTGCTTTTGCATCTGAAGCTCCTCTACCATAAAGTGAATCTCCTTCTTGTCTAACTTTCACTTTACCTGGAACTACATCCATATGTCCACACAGCATAATTTTTGGAGAACCTGATCCTTTTTTTGCAATTATGTTACCTACTTCATCAATTTGTATATCTTCAAAACCTAGATCATCACATTTATCAGCTAAAAATTCCGCCATTGGTTTTTCACTAAGAGACGGTGTGTAAAGTTGAAGTGCTTTCTCTAACATTTTTGTTGCAAATTTTGGAGTAACTGTGAAATGATTGTTCATTTTACCCATCTACTTTCATTGCATAATCCAGCATTAGAGAAGGTATGTCTACATCACATACTCTTACAGTATTTTTGTACTCTGTTGTATTGTTAACTTCATGAACCACTAGTCCTTTTTCATCACTTTCCATTAAATCAACTCCTACAATATCTCCTTGTACTGCATTTTTTGCTTTTATACACATTTCTTCCATTTCTTGTGTAATTTTACATGGCTCAGCTGTTCCTCCTAATGCCATGTTTGTTTTCCAATGATCTGATTTTCTATAAATTGCTGCAACTATTTTTTCTCCTACCATTATTGCTCTAATGTCTCTTGGAGGTCTTTTCACAAATTCCTCTAAATAATGAATTTGATAAATTGGATACATTGTTTCTCTACTTTCTATGACACCTTCAGCTGAATCTTTATCATTTAATTTTGAAATCAATCTTCCCCAACTTCCTACTGTTGGTTTGATCACTTTTGGGTAACCATTTCTTTCCAATGATTCTATTGCTGCATCTTTTGAAAATGCAACTGTTGCATCTGGTGTTGGAA
>JAONKT010000015.1 GCA_028377625.1 Candidatus Nitrosopumilus sp.
AGTATGCAAAAATGATTTGTAGAAATATAGTAGAAAGAGAAACTAGTTTAATTCAAGAAATATATCTAAAAAAAATTGATTCCGAATATCTAAAGTAAAATAATTATTTTTCATCTTCATAAAGCCAACATCGCACATACCCAGTATCAGTTTTAAATTTTGGTGGAAGTTTTTTACATTTTTCAATAGCTAAGGGGCATCTAGCAATAAATCTACATTCAATAGGAGCGTCAAGTAAACTTGGAGGAGTTCCAACAATATATTTTGGAATATTACCTTTAAGAGTTGGAATGGATTCCAAAAGTCCTTGTGTGTATGGGTGTTTTGGATTTTTATAAATTTCTTGAGAGGAACCGAATTCAACCATTTGTCCCCCATACATAATTCCAATCTTATCTGCAATTTCAGATAACACTGCTAAATCATGAGTAATTAACATAAAAGACATGCCATCTTTTTTTAATTTTTTAAGTAAATTGATTATTTGGGCTTGAATTAAAACATCCAATGCAGTTGTAGGCTCATCAGCAATCACAAATTTAGGTTTCAAAATTAGGGCCATTGCAATAATTACTCTTTGTTTCATTCCACCACTTAATTCATGAGGGTATTTTTTTAAAACATCTTCATCCAAATTTACGGAATTAATTGAGTCTAAAATTAATTTAGTAAAATTACCGTCAAAATTATGTTGTTTTAAAATTTCAACAAACTGTTGATGAATTGTAAACACAGGATCTAATGAATTCATCGCACCTTGGAAAATCATAGAAATTTTTTTCCAACGAAATTTTTCATCAAAGTCAGATTCAGATAGATCTAAAATAGAATCACCATCAAAGAGAATGGTTCCAGAGCTATCCCCACCAGAAAGCATTCGAATTAAAGATAATCCCAATGTACTTTTTCCACATGCACTTTCACCTGCAATTCCCAGAGATTCTCCAGAATCTAATTCAAAATCCACATCATCTACAGCATAGACAGGACCTTTAGAAGATGAATATCTAGAAAATAGTCCATTTATCGACAACAAAGTCATATCTTTTGTAGATCCAACCTAGGATTTTTGTTTTGCACTAAGGGATATAAACAACATTATTAGAAATAAAAAATCGATTTAAATGATATTTCCAATATGTGGCTTTGATGCAAAAAATGCGGTCCTTTGTCCCCAATGTGAGGCAAAAGTTGAGACAGGGGAGCTTACAAAAGCAGATGTGGAGGCATCAATTACACTAGCAAAAATTGCCAAATCAAACAAGGAAATAGAGAATTTTTCATTGTATTCATGTAGAGAATTTCAAGGAAATTTCATCATAGCATTAGCAAAAAATGACATAATGAAAATTAGACAAAGTAGAACATTATACAGATTAATTCAAGATCAATTTAAAGAGAAAATTTGGCTTGTAGAAGCAGATGAGACAGATAAAAAATTCATCGAAGACTTATTTTTTCCAACAAAAATTTTAGCAATCAATGCAGTTTGGTCAGGAGGAATTCAAAAAACAAAAGCAGTAGTTTCAGGCAAATGGACAATAAAATTCCCAATTGATACTAAAAAAGTCATAGAAATAGTCAAAAATGCCCGAAACCTTGACATTGAGATAGTATTTGAGGATAAATGAAGAAAATGGTTTTTGTTAAAACACATGATATTTCAGAATTAAGTGAAGAATTAATCGGAAAACAAGTAGTCCTAGGAGGATGGATAGAGGACCTTAGAAAATTAGGTAAAATGTCATTCATTACACTTAGAGATATTTCAGGAATATCTCAAGTAATTGTCAAAGGGGAATTAAACGATAATTTGGGAGAAATTAATCGTCAGAGTGCAGTTAGAATTAAAGGGATTGTTCAAGAAACCAAAGCAAGAGATTTTGAATTTGAAATAAAAGCCGAAGAAATTGAAGTGTTAGCAAAGGCAATCCACCCATTACCAGTAGATCCAATTGGAAGATTAGAAAGTAACATCGACACAAGATTAAATCACCGAGCATTAGATATGAGAAATCAAAAAACAGCTTCAATTTTTAAATTAAGACATTATGTATTACAAGCATTACGTAAAACATTAGTAGAAAAAAAATTCATTGAAATTACAACACCAAAAATTATTGGAAGTGCAAGTGAAGGTGGAGCAGATTTATTTTCATTGGACTACTTTGGAAAGACAGCATATCTGGCACAGAGTCCTCAACTATACAAAGAGCAAATGACAATTGGATTAGAAAGAGTATTTGAAATTTCAAACTTTTACAGAGCAGAGAATTCACATACAGGAAGACATCTAACAGAATTTACTAGTATCGATATAGAAGCAGCATTTATGGATTATGAAGATGTCATGGATGTCTTAGAAGCATTAGTAATCGCAGTGTACAAATTTACTGCAGAAAATTGTAAAAAAGAACAAGAGTCAATTGAACATGCAATAGATATTCCATCTGCACCATTTGAGAGAATTACATACAATCAATGTATAGAAGAACTCAAGAAGGCAGGTGAAAAAATTGAATTTGGGGATGATTTATTAGATTCACACCTAAGAATAATTGGAAATAATCATCCAGGCTTTTACTTTTTAACAGATTGGCCAATGAAACTTAAACCATTTTACATTAGAGAAAAAGATGAAGATGCAACACTTTCACGCTCATTTGATTTGCAATATGGATATCTAGAATTGTCATCAGGTGGAACCAGACTTCATGATTCAGAATTACTAAAAGCAAGATTATCAGAACAAGGGTTAGATCCTGCACAATTTGAAGACCATCTTAAAACATTTGACTGGGGGATGCCACCACATTCAGGTTGGGGAATGGGACTAGATAGACTCATGACAACATTGATTGGAATCGATAATGTTCGCGAAGTCGTTCTTTATCCAAGAGACCCAGATAGATTATCACCATAGCCACATCACAAAATTATAGGTTAACACCACAAAATGAGCTTGATGAATTAAAACGTCAACTAGATCAACAAGGACTGGACATAATTAACAAAGTAAAAGATGAAGATAGAAGAGAGTAGAAAAAAATACAACACATCTTCCATATTATTGACTTGGGAGAACGAGAAAAAACACTAACAACAATCGAGAGGATACTTGACTATTGTTAGATTTTTTTCTCAACATACATAGTACTTGATTGCATTTAACACCATGTAGTAATTATTATATCTGGTAATACAGTTACGTGAAAAAACATACGCATAGTTTACGATACAAGCTCAAAATACTATTTTAGTATATTCAAAGTTAGTTGTATCTAATTAGTTGATTTAAATAAAAAACCGGTTGAGAGAAAAAGTTCATTTGGAATTGCAGGTTCCTAGAACATCTTCCTTTCTTTATTGATAATTCTTGAATATAGAGCAACTTTTGGGATTGTTCTTTATGTTAATATCCAAAGCAGATAAACAGTATCAGAAGATGAAATTTACCCGTGAAGATCTAGAAGAGTTCAAGATTGTATTGAAGAAATTGCGTCCATTCAAAAATCAGGTTAAGTTTTCACAGGGTAATAGAACTTACAGTTAGGGTCAACAAACCAAACTGTATTTTCTTCAGATATTTTTTCACTAACAACCTGCATCTTTTACATAATATAGCATCCTGAAACATTTCTTGCAAGATTAGACAACCGACCAGAACTACCCTAAGATCATCATTATAAAGTAGCTAAACCATAAAGATCAATGCAATTTGCTAAGTGTTGTAACAGTAATCCAAAGTATGTGATTGAATATCAATGCGGAAGGAGTATTGCAAGTTACTTAGTATGTCAATCATGTAGTGAGGAAGAACAACTTCAAAAATTCATCATACAAAAACAGGAAATCTAATCTGACCAGATGTTTCAAATATCACTCAATTCTATGCCTAATATGACCTACAAAAAAAGTCACTCCGCCCTAAAATCACATATGACAATGTAATACTTGTTTTTGAAAATCAGAATTAAATTAATTTACAGTAATAGTTCCAACCTGCCAAGCATGTAGCATGCAATAGTATGGATATTCACCAGGAACAGTAGGAGTCCATTCAAATGCATCTCCAGACATTAGTATACCGGTATCAAATGTACCGTCAGGGGATGGAGTAAATCCGTTAACAGTTCCTGATGTAAATGAGTGAATTCCTGTTGAATCAGTATTGGTCATTATAATTTTGTCACCAACATTTGCTGAAAGATTAACTGGTGTGTAACATCCATCTCCTCCCATTGAGACTGCACAGTCCTGTGAGAATCCAGATTCTTCTACTGTGCCAATGGTTCTAGTAATAGTTGAAACGGCATCAGTATTACTTGAGGATATGTTACTAGAAGACGTGTTACTAGAAGAGGATTGTTCAGCAATTCCTACGGAATATCCATCATCATAAGCATTTTTCAAATCAGATGCGGTTGAGCTTTTTAAACTTGAAATTTCAGACTCTAAACTTGCAACTTTATTTTCTAATTGAGAAACATCAGTAGTATAGAAAGTAGCAGTATAGTAAGTAAAGTAGATAGTTGTAGTAGCACTACCAATAATGACCAATGCCAATACTGCAAACAATAATTTCATGTTATTACTTAATCAAAGAAGTTTTAAAATAAAAAAGACACTACATCGTGAATTACCGTGCCTACTGGGAAAAGATCTTTTTTAAAATCAGAATGATCTACTCTCTAAATCTGAAAACATCTAATGTTAGTCAACTTTGTGAATATAAAATCTATGATCTGTTAAGATTTAGTTGTTAAAAGATGGCAATGGGATTTATGATGAATTACATTTATGATATCATCAAAAAGTGTTATTTCTTCTATGGATAATTTTGGATAGTCGACAATTAACAAATCAATCTTGTTTTCTTTAACATAATCAATTATCCAATGTGAAATATTCTCGGTTAATGCTAATTTTGTCTTAATTGGAACTCCTTGTTTTTGAGCAATTGCTCTCCAGTTTTTTAATTCCTCTTTTAATTTTGTAATTTGGTTTTGTGTTAATTTTTTGTCAGATTTTGTTTCAAAAAAATAAAATTTTGGTGGAGTTTTGTACATGCATTCTATCACCGTCAATTCTGAATCAAATTTTTTAGCCATTTCAAGACCAAGTTCAAAGGATTTCTTGGTATGTGTCGGAGTAATAATTGCAACAGCTACTTTATGAAATGGCATATTTTAATTCACAGTAATTGTAAATTAATACCATCCTATTCGACCTAGGTTATTGTGAGATTATTTTCTGTTAAATTTTCTATCTAACATAGCAATAGCAATTCCAAAACCTATCAAAACAATAGCTGCAATCCTAACATAATCAAATCTTGCTTCAGGCATTATAATACCAACAATCGTAAACCAAGCTCCAAATAGAAGAATGACTACTGCTACAGCTTTTCCTAATGTACTCATTTGTAATTTGAGCACTTCTCGATAGTACTTATGCCCTATCAGTTTTACACTTCCATTTGTCTAACGTATGTTATTATATAAAAAAAGTGACTACGTCATGAATTACCGTGATCTCTTAAGAATAATGAGAAGAATCCTCATTCTTCTCATTTCTAACAACAGCGTGTACGGGTGTTAAAATTGCTGTATAACAAAATAAAATCAAATTGTAATTTTAGTATTGTTTAATTTTCATATTTAATATCTAGTTTTAATTTTTTAATCAGATTTATTATTGCGGTGCCAATACCTAGCATTAATCCTCCAATTATGATTCCCACATATGAAAGCCAGTAAATTGGAACTGTTGAAAAATAGATAATTGTTGTAGATAAGATCATGATTCCAACAATAATTAGTAAATATGAAACTAATTTTACAATAGATACTACCTGTTCACGTTCCATGATTTACAAAGAAAATTGGTCTTGATAATTATTTCCTTTCTTTAAGAATAAGAGTTGAAATATTGGCCTGTTTTAGGTACTATGTGTTAGACCCAGAAAAGAAAAAGGAAATGATGGAAGGCATTGTTACTGAAATCATGGCTAGAATGAAAGAACAAGGCATGTCACAAGAAGATATCCTTGCAACCATAGAAAAAATATCAAAACAAGGGATTAAAGAGGAAGAATGAATGTAAAAATATTAGAAATTAATTAAAAGTCTAGAATTTATTAATTTTTTACTAGGTTGATTAGATACCTTTCCATTCCAAATAGAATAATTTTCCTCTATACTTTCATCTTCTGGTAAAAATTCATAAACAAATTTCCCATTTTTTAATTTATCAAGTAATATGGATTTATCATCATTAGAAATATTTTGTGGATAAAAATCATATTCAAATTTCTCACAGATGTATTTTTTAACAGATGATTCATCGGTTCTAGATTTGATCCACCAGTCTGAGGAGACATCCATATAGAATTCTAATTTCCCCATACTTTACAAAGAATATTGCCATTCATATTGATTTTCTATGAACAAATAATAAATGATCTAGTACAAAATAGGATATAATGAAAATAAGAATAAAGAATAAGAAATTAAAAATATGTGAAATCAATTAAAAATAACTTATTTGAAAAGATCTTCATTTTCAGGACGAATTAATTCATCAACAGATTTTTTTGTAGAATCATAAGAATAATTTCGTATTATGCATACAGGGCATTTTTTTGTTTTTTCCATTACCAGTTCAGCAGCAGCAGAAAGCTCATCAGCAATAGCAATTGCAGTAACACGTAGAACTCGATTAAATGAATCAACAGTACCAGAATAATCTAGAATGGGATTTAATCCAGAAACCCCAATTGCGCAATTAGTTTGTCCCATTCTAAAAGGCCTGCCGAAAGTATCAGAAATAATTACAGCAGTTTGTTTTCCAGTTACATTCAAAATTTTACTTCGAATTAATTCAGCAGATTTATCAGAATTCAATGGCAGTAATGTTGCAAATCCATCAACAACATTACTTTCATCAATTCCGGCATTTGCACAAATAAAACCATGATTAGTTTCAACAATGATCAACCCATTTTTCATCCGCACTATTCTTTTAGATTCAGATAAAATTAATTCAGTAATACGAGGATCCTTCTTGTATTGAGAGCTTATTCCTTCAGATAATAGTGAGGGTGTAATAGTGGATAATTGTACAAGCCTCCCTTCCTGCTTAGAAATAATTTTTTGAGCAACAACAAGAATATCACCATCTTCAATGTTTGTTGAATTTGAGATGAGTTCAGATAAATCATCATCAGGAGTAATTTCTTTCTCAATATGGATTGGAATTATTTGCAAGTACAATATCTAGAATAGAGAAGTAAAAAATTGTTTAGACACTACTTTCTAATTGTAATTTGAAATGTTTATTGATTATATCAATGATTTTAGATAGATCTTTTTCCTCCAAAGTAGTAGTAGCTAAATCTTTAACTAAATCTTGTGCCCTGTATGCAATGCCCAATCCAGATACATCAAATAATTTAATGTCATTAGCACCATCAACAACGCAAACAATATCTTCTTTTTTCTCTCCCCATTCAGCAATTTTTATTTTTGCAGATTTTGATTTATCAGAATCCACATTAATTGTTACACCGTCCAATTTGCCATCTTTAAAAATTAAATCATTACAATAGACATAATCTAAACTCAATTCTTTTTGCAATCTATCCATCATTAATGTAAATCCACCAGAAACAGCCATGATTTTCCAACCAGCATCTTTTAAGATTCTACAAGCTTCTTTTGCACCAGTCATAATAGGTAAATTATTTGCAACTTCTTGGCATACTTTTTGATCCAAACCCTTGAGAGCAGCAACTCTAGTTCTGAGCCCTTCCTCCCAATTGATTTTTCCTTGAATGCCTTGTTTTGTTATTTCCCAAATTTCATCTTCTTTGTTTAATTTTTCTGCAAGGATCGGAAGATATTCTTCATCCAATAAAACACCCTCTACATCAAAGATTACTAACAATAGATTTCTGATCTAAGAAAAAATTTCTCATAATATTAGGTTTATGAAAAAATAATCCGAAACGGTAATAATAAATCACGGAGTATTACATGGTGGTCATGGTAGATGAGCTTGAGCGAAAATATGACGTAAAAATCCTATCAACTGAAGAAAAAGTAAAGTTCCCAGATGCATTAAAGGCAAAATTAAAAGAATCAGGTATGATGGATGATAAAGGTAAATTAAAACTTAAAGGAGTTAGTCCAAAAATGCTCAAAAGAATGAAACAAGAATATGTAGAATGTCCAGTGTTAAAAGAAGATATTCAATTTGTTCAATGTTTCATATGTCCTAATTTCCAAAGCAGAGTAATGGGAGAGGTCTTCTGTAAAGGCGACCCAATCAAATAAGATTAGAATTTTAGCACATCACGAAAGGCTCATTAATTAAATTAATTCTTAACATGTTAGTTTGGGTAAACAAAACGTAGGAATAACAGTTTCAAAAAAAGATGATTTTAGTGAATGGTATACACAAGTTGTACTAAAAGCAAAACTTGCAGATTATGCTCCGGTTAAAGGATTAATTGTGCTTAGACCAGATGGTTATTCAATTTGGGAATCATTGAGAAGTACATTTGACAAAAAATTTGCACTGAACGGAATTAGAAACGGATTCTTACCAATATTAATTCCAGAGTCACTATTAGGAAAAGAACAAAAACATTTTGCAGGATTTAATCCAGAAGTGTTTTGGGTTACCCACTCAGGAACAAATGAGATAGGAGACAGATTAGCATTACGACCAACTTCTGAAACACTAGCATATACACTATATTCAAAATGGATTCAAAGTTGGAGAGATTTACCATTAAAAATTAATTTTTGGAATACTGCATTAAGAGCAGAGATCAAAGCAACAAAACCATTTCTCAGAACATCAGAATTCCTATGGCAAGAGGGGCACACAGTGCATTCGACAAAAGAAGAAGCAGAAAAAGAAGTGATGAAAATATTAGATATTTACAAGAATACAGTGGAAGAAGAATTAGCCATACCAGTTACAACAGGAAAGAAAAGTGAAAAAGAGAAATTTGTCGGTGCAGAATATACAACTACCATGGAATCAATTATGCCAGATGGTAAGGCATTACAAATGGGAACATCCCATTTCTTAGGACAGAATTTTTCAAAACCGTTTGAAGTCAAATTTGCAGATAAAGACAACGTAGAACATTTTGCATGGCAAACATCATGGGGAGTGTCGTGGAGACTAATTGGTGCAATGATCATGGCTCACGGAGATGACAAAGGATTAGTATTACCGCCAAAAGTTGCCCCAATGCAAGTAGTAATTGTACCAATATACAAGAATGATGAAGGAAAAAATACAGTATTGTCTAAAGTGGAAGAAATTCAAAATAAACTAGAATTAAAAAATATTAGAACACATGTTGATGACAGAGAAGGAATGTCACCAGGATACAAATTCAATGACTGGGAATTAAAAGGAGTTCCTTTACGAATAGAGATTGGACCTAAGGACATAGAAAATCAAAAAATAGTGATTGCAAAAAGATACAATCTAGAAAAAGTGAGTTTAAGTTTTACTGAAATTGAAAAAGTGTCAGAGATGCTTGATGAAATTCAAACAGAGATGCTAAAAAAAGCCAAGGAACAAGCAAAAAACAATACTCTAGAAATTTTAGAGTATTCAGACTTTAAAGCAAAAATTGAAGATGGAGGATTTTTCAATTCACCATGGTGTGGAAAATTACAATGTGAAGATAAAATAAAAGAGGAAACAGGGGCAGAAATCAGAGTCATACCGTTTAACAGTGAAGATAATACCAAAAAATGCATTTACTGTAAAGAACAAAGCATATCAATCCCAATTTTTGCAAGAGGGTACTAGGTACAATTTAGCCGCAACATAATAATACAAAAAAAATATTTTTTAAGTATGACATTAAATCCAGAACTACAAAAAAATAGTTTGTTACTAGAACAATTTAAAGAAACAAGAAATAGGACACTAGAATTAGTTAAAAATTTAGAAAAAGATGATTTTGTTGTTCAAACTGCATCTTACATGAGCCCACCAAAATGGCATATCGGTCATGTTAGTTGGATCTATGAGGCAATAATGAGTAAATTAGATAAAAATTATGAATTCCATTCAAAAGAATTCTCAGAATATCTGAATTCATATTACCAACAGTTCGGAGTTCCCCACGACAAAGCATTAAGAGGAATTACATCTAGACCAACAATTGATGAGATTTTTCAATATTTTAATACAATTAATCAAAAAGTGGAAAAATTTATTCAATCACGAGAATTTAATGACGAAGAAGAAAAATTAATTGTTACTGGATTTCATCATGAATGTCAACATCAAGAATTACTAGTATATGATTTACAACACTTACTTGCAGAGGAATATTTGCCAGTAAGGAAAAATAAAATAAAAATCCAGCAAGAAAAACAAAAAAACTTTGTAGAAATCAAGGGAGGATTATACACTATGGGGTATAATGGAACAAAATATTGTTATGACATTGAATTGCCAGAACATAAAACATATCTTGAAAATTTTAAAATAGGAATTTTCCCAATTACCAATAAAGAATATTTAGAATTTATGCAAGATGGAGGGTATGAAACATACAAACATTGGTTATCAGACGGATGGGAAAAAGTCAAATCAAATAAGTGGAACTCCCCAATGTATTGGGAAAAAATTAATGATGAATGGTATGTAAGAGACTTTTTAGGAATTAGAAAAATTAATCTAAATGAACCAGTATGCCATGTAAGCTACTATGAAGCTGATGCATATTGTAAATGGGCAGGAAAAAGATTGCCAACTGAAGGAGAATGGGAAAAAGCAGCGTGTTGGAATGAAAAAAAGCAAGAAAAAATGTTATTTCCATGGGGAAACGAAAGCCCAACTGAAGAAAAATGTAATTTATTAGAATCATATCAATGGGGAACTACAGAAATAGGGACATATCCAGACGGAATCAGCCCATCAGGTTGCCAACAAATGATTGGAGATGTGTGGGAATGGACCAGTTCTGAATTCACAGGATATCCAGGATTCAAATCGGGATTTGACGAATACAACGACAAGTGGTTTACAAATCAAAAAGTTTTGAGAGGAGGATCATTTGGAACTCCAAAAATGTCAATTAGAGGAAGTTATAGAAATTTCTTCAGATTAGATGAAAGATGGTTATTTTCAGGATTCAGATGTGTAGAAGATATTTAATTTTTTGATGCCAAGGTTACTGAGAAATAAGAATCATCATCTAACCATGTATGTTTAATTTGAAATCCAGCACAATTAAGTAATTCAGTAATCTGAGATAATTTGTATTTATGAGAATACTCAGTATGAATTAATTCACCCTTATTCAAATTTAAAGATAAATTAGATTTACCAATTATTATCGATTGCGATACTAGAGATTTTAAATTCATTTCAATTCGTTGATCATCTTTATTGTAAATAGAATAATGAGAAAAATTATCAATGTTGAAATCAGCATCAAGTTCATCATTAATTCTAGATAAAACATTAAGATTGAACTTAGCAGTGATTCCTTGAGAATCATCATAAGCAGATTCTAGAATATTTTCATCTTTTACTAAGTCCAAACCAATTAAAAACAGATCACCAGACTTCATAGTAGAAAATATTTTTTCTAAAAATAATTTTCCATCATCAGGAGTAAAATTACCATAACTAGAACCAAGAAAAATAATTAAATTTTTTTTCTCGTCATAATTTTTAAGAAATTCTAACCCACCCTCATAAGTATCAATAATACCAGTAATATGCAAAGTGTCATAATCTCTTAACAATTGTTCAGAACTTTCAGTAAGAATTTCAGATATATCAATAGGAAAATATTCAGTTTTAGTCTGTAATCTAGTAAAAATATCTAATAGTAATCTAGTTTTTACAGAAGCACCACTTCCAAGTTCTACCAATTGAATATTTTCATCAAGGTAGGAGGGCAAATCATCTTTTAATTTTTTTAAAATACTAATTTCAGTTCTAGTAGGATAATATTCAGGAAGTAAACAGATAGATTCAAACAAATTTGAGCCTTTTTTATCATAAAAAAATTTAGGGCTAATAAATTTAAAATTTTGAGTTAAACTAAAAGATATTTCTTCTGCAAAAGATTTTTCAATTTTTGTAGCATGTGGTTTAAAATAACGAAGTTGTGAATCGACAACATACTGCTTATAATCAATTTTTTTTTGTGTAAAATCGCTCAAGTATTAATTCGGTATTTATTTAAGTTAAAATTCTTATCGCAATTTTTACGCATGAAACATATTTCTTGATATACTTCATGAATTATTGATCAGTATTGACAGAGATATTAAGAATTGAAAATTTAAAAAAATATTACATAAAAAAGAAAATTTTTAGTTCAGAGTCATCCATAGTTAAAGCAACAGACGGTGTTTCATTTTCAATAAAAAAAGGGGAAGTATTTGTATTAGCAGGCGAATCAGGTTCAGGAAAATCAACAATTGCAAAATTAATTCTTAAATCAATACAATCAGATTCAGGAAAAATTATTTTTGAAAATCAGGAAATAGATGGACATAAAAAAAATTTAGAGAAAATTAGAATGAATTGTCAAATGATTCATCAGGACCCATATGATTCAATAAATCCAAGAATGAAAATAAAAGACATTATTTTAGAACCACTTGAAATTCACAGAGTAGGAAGTAAAGACGATAGAAACAGAAGAGTGTTAGAAGTTCTAAAAGAAGTTAAACTGGAACCAGTTGAAGAAATTCTTAAAAAATATCCTCACATGTTGTCAGGGGGGCAAAGACAAAGAGTAGTACTTGCCAGAGCATTAGCATTAAAACCAAAAATAATCTTAGCAGACGAACCTGTATCCATGTTAGATGTATCAATTAGAGCAGAAATGCTAGAATTAATGAAAGAATTACAAAAAAAATATGACATTTCGTTCATCTACATCACGCATGATTTAGCAACAGCAAAATATTTTGGTCAAAGAATTGCGATTCTATATTTAGGCAAAATTGTAGAAACAGGTCCAATTAATCAAGTCTTAGATGCCCCAAAACACCCCTACACACAAGCACTAATTGATGCAATTTCAGAGCCAAATCCAGATAACCTACACAAAGAAAGAAAAATAAGAATCAAAGAAGCAATACAAAAAAATACTTTTGAAGGATGCAGATTCAAATCTAGATGCCCATATGCAATTGAACAATGTAACATAGAGCCAAATTTAGAAAAAGTTGATGAAGAACATTTTTCAGCTTGTTACGTGAAGTTGAACTAAGTAGTTTTAACAGATGGCATACGTTTGTCTTTGTAGGTTACAACGTTAGAAACACCATTTTTAGGAAATACACCATAGATCAATTTTGCTTTTTGAATGACAGAGTCTTTTAAGGATACCATGATGAATTGACTTTCTTTAGATCTTTCTTCTAAAATTGTTGAAAGTCGTTCAGCATTAGGTGCATCTAAGTGTGCATCAACTTCATCAAACAAGTAAAATGGAGATGGTTTGAGTTTTTGTAATGCTAACACAAATACAATTGCTGCAAGTGTTTTTTCACCACCACTAATGGACGTAGATTCTCTTTTAGGTTTATTTGGGAATTGGATCAAATAAGATATTCCAGAATTAAATATGTCATCTTCATTTTGTAATTCCAACCAAGCATTACCACCAGTCATTTTATTGAAAATTAATCTAATTTCTTTATCAACTTTGTCAAATGCATCCAAGAAAGTTTGACGTTTATCTTTTTCAATATCTTCAATAAATTTAACAATTGAATTTCTTTCTTCCTCTAAGGAATTCTTTCTAGCAGACATCGATCTGTAACCATAAGAAACTTCAAGATATGTTTCAGGAGCTTTAGCATTTAATGCATTAAGTGAAGATAATTCAGATGTCAAACCATGAACAATTGTTTCAACATCAAATGTTTCCATATCTTTGTTAAATCCAAATGCTGAAAGAATTTGTTGTAATTTTACTTCATTTTCAATTAAATCTTGTAAGTCACGATTCAAAGAGTCAGATTGACGCTCAAAATTATTAATTTGTTTAGTTAATTCCCTATCCTTTTCAGTTAAAATTTTAAGTTTATCATCAATTTCTTGAACTTCACCAATTGAGGAGCCAGAAGTAGAAATCAAATCCTGCTCTTTTTGTCTTAATTTCTCTAAAATTTCTCTCTTAGGATCTTTTTGTTTTTCTAAATTACTTATTTTTATTTTAATTTGTTCAGATTCAGAACGTAGAGAAGTTTCTTCATCATTCAATCTACTTGTTTGAGATTTTTCACGATTGTCTTGAGTTTGCATAGTAGTTAATTGTGAAGATTTATCACGATATTCATTCATAATTGTTGTGTATCGTTTTTCAACATCAGATTTTTTAATATTAATTTTTGATAACTCACTTGCAATCCTAGTTTGTTCTCCACTAGCATAATTTTGTTCAACAATAGCAATACGATCATGTAAAGATTCA
>JAONKT010000016.1 GCA_028377625.1 Candidatus Nitrosopumilus sp.
TTGCAAGATATTCTTTTAGTTTTAACGAAGCATTATCCAAAGTTTTGCTGATTCTTTCTTCAGCTTTAGTTCTTTTTTCAATTTCTTTTACAACTTTTGCAGCACTTTGATGACTTGTACTAATTGTATTACGAAAAGAAGGTTTTGATTTAGTTTGTTTTTTAATCTGAGTTGCGATTTTAGATTTAATATCATCAAATGTAGAAACTTGTTCAGTTATTTTTTTGAGTGTTTTTTGTCGACTTTTAATTTCAGATAACAGTTCTTGAACATGATCATTTATGGAGCGAAGTCTAGCCTCAGCATTTTGTTTTTCTTCAGGAGTTTCAGCAAATTCAATTTCTTGTTCAGTTTGTTCAATTACTTCTTTTTCGCTATTCACCCTCTCTTCAGCATTAGTTACTAATCTTTCAATACTCTCTACTTGTGCATTTTTTCTAGTAAGATTTTCTGAAACATCAGATACATCTTCTTTTTCAGATTCAATTTGTTTAATCATTTTTTGTAAACCAGTTGCAGAACGTTTTTCTGCAGATTGAAGTTGTTTTAGTTGATTTTCAGCATTTTGTTTTAATTTTGTTGCCTCTTTCTTTTTTTTACGTAATTCAATTACGGTCTTTTCTAGAGATACCAATGATTTTCTAAAATAAAGGAGTCGATTAAGTTGTTAATATGATCATGATTTGACTTATCGGTTAAGAAAATTAACCAATATTGATCGCCAAATATCTTATTTTAAAAAATATTAGTGATAATATTTTACTAAAAACATGGATTTCCATCCAAAAGATCTGCCAATATCAAAAGTGTATGATGTAAAAAATGAAAGTGAGGCAATGCATGCAGTTGAAAATATGGTAAGTTTAGGATTCAAAGAAAAAAAAGAAGGTTTCAAAGTTCTAATGCCAAAAGAAACTAAAATTGCAAAAAGAATAGGATACACCATTACAACAGGAGTTACAAGAGGACTCCGAGAGAAAAATGAAACAAGAGATGTCAAATATTGGACATATCATCATGATGACGAACATTTTGCAATTGTGTTAATAGATAATTCAGCTTTAACAGAATTAGGATTTTGATTTATCAAAAATTTGATATAATTTAGTCCTATTTGCCATTACACCTGCAAGCATTACTCCAATTACAGTTCCACCTATCACATCCATTGGAAAATGTTGTAAAACATACAATCTACTAAGAGATATCATAGCAGGATAAACAAATATCAAATATGCGCCACGAGGGAATCGCTCAGATAATGCATAACCCAAAATTATTGCAAATATCATTGATCTAGCTGCATGACCTGAAGGGTATGATGCATCATAACCACCTTCACAAAATAATGCAAATGTATCATGGCTAATTTGAACAGGAAACTCAACTCCAATATATTCAAAATCAGGCCTGTCTCTATCAACACCACATTTGATGTAACCTGTAAGTAATGTAGCAATTACAATTAAAATTAAAAGAGTTATTCCAATTCTACGAGTTTTAGGAATTAATAATACAATGATAGCAAACACCATCATGTTGAAGACATCTCCACTTTCAGTTACATATTGCATAAAAATATCAAGAGTAGGATTTCCAACATTTTCAGAAACAAAAAGAATTACATTTTGATCAAAATCTTCAGTTAATTCGGACATAACAAGTGCAGTTAAAATGAGAAATAAAGCAGTCAATAAGACAAAAGAACGAGAACGAATATCAAAAAGCCAGTTTTGCAATTAATTAAACCTCAAGTATACACCTTTTAATTTCTATTAATACAATACCTTCAAAAATATAACTCATAACACATAGATAAATTTCAACAAATAATTGTGATCGGCTCAAAGATTTTAACCAAGTGCATAATAGAAAACTTGTGAAGGTACTCACATTAGATGACTTTGATCTAAAAGGTAAAACAGTGTTTGTGAGAATGGATATGAATTGTCCAATCGATCCAGTAACTAATGAAATTTTAGGTACCAAAAGAATTGAAGAAGCCATTCAAACATTAGAATCACTAAAAGATGCTAAAGTAGTGATAGCATCACATCAAGGGAGAGTTGGAAATAATGAATATACAGGGATGAACAAACATGCAGAAGTTCTTGAAAAATTAATGGGTAGAAAAATAAAATATGTTGAGGATACTATTGGAGAAGCAGCACAAAGTGCAATTAAAAATTTAGAAGACGGAGAAATATTACTTTTAGATAATCTCAGATTATGTGCTGAAGAAAATTATGAATTTACTCCAGAAAATGCGGGAAAAACAATCATGGTTTCAAGACTATCAAAATTATTTGATATTTGTGTATTAGACTCATTTCCAAGTGCACATAGATCACATCCATCAATCGTAGGATTTACGCAAGTGTTACCAGCATGTGCAGGAAGAATAGTGGAAAGAGAAGTAAAAAATCTAGATGAAATAATGACAGTTGCAAAAGCACCACATGTAATTATTCTAGGAGGATCAAAAGTACCAGACAGGTTAGAAGCAATCAAATTATTAATTCAAAATGGACGTGCAGACCATGTTTTACTGACAGGGTTAATTGGAAATGTGTTTATGCGTGCTCAAGCCAGAATCAAATCCCCATTAGGAATTAAAAATGAAGATGAAGTTGTCGCAAAAGCTCATTCATTAATTGGAGATTATCCAGATGTTTTTGCAACCCCAGTAGATATTGCAATTGATAAAGATGGAGAAAGAGTTGAAATGGATGTTAGAGAAATTGGTAAGGAGGATAAAATTTTTGATTTAGGTCCTAAAACAATTGAATATTATTCAAAATTAATTTCGGGTGCAGGAACAGTATTCATTAGTGGTCCTGCAGGATTTTTTGAAAAAGAGAATTTCAAATACGGTACAACACAGATGCTTGCAGCAGTTGCAAATTCAATGGCAACAACAATAGTAAGTGGGGGACATTTAACAACAGCATTAAAACAACAAGGATTAGCAAATAAAATTAATCACATCAGTACAGCAGGCGGAGCATTAGTACTTTATCTAACGGGTGACAAACTTCCAATGATGAAATCACTAGAAGATGCAGCGATAAAATATAAATCTAAAAAGTAGATTTACACGAGGAGTTTGGACAAATTCGTTCTTCAGAGGTTCCAAGAAAAATGTCATGATTACAAGAATCACATTGAAATTTCTCAACAGGATCAAATAATTTTAAAAACATAGTTGTAAAATTTTGTGCAATACTTCTCACTAAACCAGATTCACACATTTCATTGAATAATGATTCAGTATCATCAATTATCCAAGAAGGGTTGATGTCACCTTCAGATTTTAAAATTTCAAAAATTTCATCATTAGTAAATTTTATATCAATATCATTAAATTTTTCAAAAATTATTTTTCTAATTTGTAATTCAAGAGGAATAGATGGTGTAAAATCACTCATACTAATACAGATTCTCTGCCTCTGTTTTTAGCTTATCTATACCCTCAGTATTTTCAAGATGAGAGCCAAGATAGGTATACAATGCAGATTTCAAAACCTTAAGAGATAACAAAGCACATTTTATTCTAACAGCCTGTAAATGTTCAAGACCTAATTCACTTAAGATATCATTCTTTTCGATTTTCTTAACATCGTCAAGGGATTTTCCTTTGGTGATTTCAGTTAGAACTGAAGTGCAAGCCATACAAATTGCGCAGCCCTTTCCATGAAATTTAATATCGGTTACTTTATGATCATCGATTTTCATATCAATATCAATACTATCCCCACACAAAGGATTGGAATCATGAAATGTGACATCATGATCTTCAATTTCACCATAATTAATTGGGTTTCTAGAATAATCAACTATCATTTCATGATAGATGTCGGTCCCACTACTCATAACTTAAACACCTTGGCCACTATATTTAATGAATCGATTAAAGCATCAACATCTTTTTTTGTATTATAAATATAGAAACTAGCTCTAGACGTAGCTGCAACATTAAGGCGTTCCATTAATACTTGAGCACAATGATGACCAGAACGTAATGAAATTCCTTCCTTATCAATAATATCAGCAACATCATGAGGATGCACATCTGCAAAATTAAATGAAATAACACCACCACGTTTTGTAATATCTTTAGTTCCATAGATTTGAAGTCCAGGGATTTTTGTAAATTTCTCCATAGCATATGTAGTTAATTCAATTTCATGTTGTCTAACATTATCCATTCCAATTTTTGTAAGATAGTCAATTGCAGCTCCAAATCCTATAACATCTGCAATGTTTGGCGTACCTGCCTCAAATTTGTAAGGTAAATCATTCCAAGTTGTTTCATACTTGTGAACTTCACGAATCATATCGCCTCCACCATGAAATGGGCTCATTGTTTGTAATACAGATTTCCTAACCCACAAAATACCAATTCCAGTTGGAGCCAACATTTTATGCCCAGAAAATGCAAAGAAATCACATCCAAGGGTATCAAGATCAACTTTCATGTGGGGTACTGCCTGGGCACCATCTATCAAAGTAAGAACTCCTGCAGCCTTACATTTTGCAATAATTTTTTCAGCATCAGTAATGGTTCCAAGAACATTAGACATTAAACTAAAAGTTACAAGTTTGACTTTTCCAGTTGCAAGATATTTATCAAGATCATCTAAATTTAATTCTCCATCATCATTCATTCCAATATATTCTAATTTTGCACGTTTTTCTTGTGTAAGTAATTGCCAAGGTACAATGTTACTATGATGTTCATATTCAGTAGTTACAATTATGTCACCTTCATTGATATGAGGTCTTCCCCATGCATATGCAACTAAATTAATTGCTTCAGTTGTTCCTCTAACAAAAATTAATTCTTGTCGATTTTTGACATTTACAAAATTTGCAATTTTATCTCTGGCAGCTTCATATGCCTCAGTAGATTCTTCAGCAAGAGCATAAACTGCACGATGAATATTTGCATTATGGTTTTGATAATAATCAGTAATAGCATCAATTACTTGATTTGGTTTTTGAGTTGTTGATGCATTATCTAAGTAAACAAGACGTTTGTTATCTCTAACAGTTCTTTTTAAGATAGGGAAATCATTTCTAAGATTTTCAAAAGAGGATTCAGTACTTTGCAATTTTTAGACCTCCACAAAGATTTCGTTATTATCAATTTTTACTGGATACACATTAAGAGCAGTTTCAGCAGGAAGATTATTGGGTTTACCATTAACGAGATTAAAAACAGAAAGATGCAATGGGCATCTAACACCTTCTTCACTAAGAAAACCAGTAGAAAGATCTGCATCTGCATGAGTACAAATTAAGTCAGTTGCATGAATTGTATCATCAATATTTGCTATCAATAATTTTCTACCATCTTTAACAAATCCAAAAAGCTCACCTTTCTTTACTTGATCCAAACTGCATGCCTTAATCCATTCAGACAAAAGAATCACCTATACTTGTAGTGTTGTTCGATTTCAGAATTTTCATCATAACGGGTTTCTTCAATTTCAACAAACTTTGCTAGTTCTTCATCTGTATTTATACTGAGTTCGCGATTATCCCATTTTGATTCAATGAGATATGCAATCCAGGCTCTAACTTGGAAAGACATCTTTCTTGAAAGTGGTTCTAAGAAACCTTCAACAATAGTTCTTTCAGCTTCTTCATGACTTAAACACCTAGTTTTTAGATAGAAAATTTGCTCTTCATCAATTTGTGCAACAGATGCTGAGTGAGTTGCCTTTACATCATTAGTAAATATCTCCAATCCAGGAATTGCATCAGATTTAGCATCTTTATCTAAAAGAATTGAACGTCCAGATAAGAAAGAATTTGATTTAGAAGCATTTTCTTTAATTCTAATCATACCCTTGAAAAGAGATTTAGATTTATTTCTAAGAATAGATTTTTCAACTACACGTCCTTCAGTGGATGGACTTTCATGATTTACGTTAGTTTGAATATCAAATGATTGTTCATTATTTCCAAAAATTACTTCAGAATCATTTGATGATGCACCAGTGCCATTAAGAAAATATTCAATTTTATATCGAGACAACATGGAACCAAATAATCCAGAATACCAATTTACTTTTGCATCTTGTCCTAAGTCAGTACGTTTAGTTGAGAAAGTAACAGCATTTTGATCGAGCATCTGTAAAGTAGTTACATCCAATTGAGCATTAGCACCAACATTAGTATTCATTAATTCAAGGTATGCTTGTTGAGTTTGAATATTTGGAGAGTATAATTCTTGAACAATGGTAGATTTACTGCTTTCATCTGCAAAAATTATATTTCTAGATATTGTAGAATGTCCATCTTCAGATAAGCAAGTCAAAAAGTGGATTGTTTGTTCTAAAATTAAATTACGTGGTATGTGTATGAATATTCCAGAATTAAAAGCAGCATTATTCAAAGCAGTGAATCTATCATCTTTAGAATTTGATGCTTCCAATGCTTTTTTTACTAATTCAGGATTATTTTGAATTGCATCAGAGATTGAAGAGATTACAAGTCCTTTAGATTTTAATTCATCAGGTAAATTGATTCTGTGGATATTTGTGCCAATCTGAATTATACAAATTTCATTTTCTAGTTCACCTAATCTTTTTTGAAGAAAAGATGGAATTGTTTCAGTTGTTGTTGTAGAAAGAGATACTTTTTCAGGATCCATTTTTTTGGCATCAGTGTATTTATTGTATAAGGGAGAAGTTTCTATCGGAAGATCATCATAAACAGATAATGAATTCTTACGATAATCTTTAAGCCATTCAGGCTCATTTCTAGATGAAGAAATCTCATCAATATGAGCAGTATTTAATTTTGAAAGAATTTCTTGAGACATGATTAATCAAACATATGTTGGGATATTATCCCACAGAGTCATCCATTTCTAATTTAATGAGTCTGTTTAATTCAACTGCATATTCCATTGGGAGTTCTTTTGTAAATGGTTCCATAAATCCATTAACGATTAGAGACAATGCATCTTCTTCACTAAATCCTCTAGACATAAGATAGAAAATTTGATCATCCCCAATTTTTCCAACTGTAGCTTCGTGAGTGATTGTTGCATCTTCTTGATCAATTACCATGTATGGATATGTATCAGTTTTTGAAGTATCGTCTAACAATAAAGCATCACATCTAACAGTAGATTTTACATTTGTAGCACCTTTTGCAACATTTAACATTCCCCGATAAGTTGAACGTCCATCCATTCTACTAACAGATTTGGATGTAACTTTTGAAGTTGTATTTGGGGCAAGATGTACCATTTTTGCACCAGTATCTTGATGTTGTCCTTTACCTGCAAATGCAATAGATAGTGTTTCACCATATGCTCTTTCGCCCATAAGATAAACACCAGGATATTTCATGGTTAATTTACTTCCAATGTTTCCATCAATCCATTCAACGGTTGCACCTTCATATGCATAAGCACGTTTTGTTACAAGGTTGTAAACATCAGAACTCCAATTTTGAATTGTAGTGTATCTTAATTTTGCATCTTTGTGTGCAACCAATTCTACAACAGCAGAATGAAGGGATTCAGAAGAATAAACAGGAGCAGTACAACCTTCGATATAATGTACTTCTGCACCTTCATCAACAATGATTAATGTTCTTTCAAATTGACCTATATTTTCAGCATTAATTCTAAAGTAAGCTTGTAAAGGCATGTCAATATGTACACCCGGTGGAACATAGATGAATGAACCGCCACTCCATACTGCACTGTTTAATGCTGCAAATTTGTTATCCTCTGGAGGAATAATTTTACCAAAGTATTTTTTGAATAATTCAGGATGATCAATTAAAGCTTGATCTGTATCTAAGAACAAAACACCTTGTTTTGCTAAATCTTCTCTTAAACTGTGATAAACAACTTCAGATTCGTATTGTGCACCAACACCTGCCAAAAATTTCTTTTCAGCTTCAGGAATACCAAGTTTGTCAAAAGTTTTTTTGACATTATCTGGAACATCATCCCAATTTTTTTCTGTTTTATCAGATGCTTTAGCATAATAGTAAATATTTTGGAAATCAATAGTACTGAGATCACCACCCCAAGTTGGCATTGGTTTTTTCATAAAGATTTCAAAAGAACGTAATCTAAAATCAAGCATCCATTGTGGTTCTTTTTTCATTTTACTAATTTCAATTACAGTTTCCTTAGAGAGTCCTTTCTTACTAAGATGAACATACATTTCTGTAGAATCTTTAAAATCATATTTTGTATAATCAATATCCAGGTTCTCAGTTGCCATGTATGACATAACTGCGTTATACTATTAATACATGAGGAAAAATAGGTAGAGCTAAATAGCTTAAGCTAAATTTAGACTAGATCGTAGTTAAAGTAGTCTTCATGGCATCAAATGCACCTGCAACAGTATGAACTTCTGCAACAGTATTTTTTACATTAAATTTCTTTAACTCATCTGAAGTAAATGGACCAATGGAAACAACAGATAACTTTGCAAGATTATCAAGCAATACATTTTCAGCATAATCTTTAGACATTATTTCAAAAAATCCTCTAACAGATGATGCACTAGTAAATACAACACCATCAACTTTATTTTGAGAAAATAATTCCCTAAATCCATTCCATTGAGTTGTATCTCTAAAAGCACAAACATCATACAGATGAATTTCTAAAACATCAATTCCAATTTTAGAAAGTAATTCTTTTAGAAAAGGAGTAGAAGCTCCACTACGAGGAACAATAACTTTTTTTCCGACTGCATTAAGTTTAGTAAATTCCTCTCCAACGCCAACTGAAGAATAAGTTGTTGGTTGATGATTGACTTTAATTCCTTCAGCCTCAAGAGTAAGAGAAGTTTTAGGTCCTACAGACATGACAGTGGTGTTTGCAACTGCTAATTGTAATTTTTCAAGTTTTCCTAATTGTTTTGCAGTATCAAATAATAATTTGACAGCTTTTGAGCTCATAAAAACAGAATAGTCAGGATTGTATTTACTAACAGACTCTAAAAATTCATCAACAATTTTTTCACCTTTACTAACTAATTCAATTGTAGGGAGTGTAATTGGAGTTGCATCATTTTCTTTTGCAAGTGAAATAAATTCTGAAGCATCGTCTTTTGAACGGGTAATTGCAATATTTTTACCACTAAGCATTATTTCCACCCAATAACATCAGATAAATCAACTACCTTACCAATAATGATATTTGTAGGTGGAATTATTTTATTTTCTTTAACTTTTTTTGCAATATTTGTAACATTACCTTTAATCATTTTTTGTTGAGGAGTTGTTCCATTTTGAATAACAGCAACAGGAGTTTTTTTATCCATTCCACCTGCTATCAGCTGCTTACAAATTACATCAAT
This sequence comes from Candidatus Nitrosopumilus sp., assembly GCA_028377625.1. GTDB lineage: Archaea > Thermoproteota > Nitrososphaeria > Nitrososphaerales > Nitrosopumilaceae > Nitrosopumilus. The sequence goes on from JAONKT010000016.1 coordinate 9,348, forward strand.
TCTAGATAAGCCCATCATGATTACAATTGTATCTACAGATTTTGCAAGATTTTTCCATTTAACAATTTCTTGTTTCTTTTCAGGATCTTCATGCCCTGTAACAAAAACAACTGATGATGCAAATTTTCTATGAGTTAAAGGAATTCCAGCATATGTTGCAGAACCAATTCCAGATGTAATTCCGGGTACAATTTCATATTTTACTTTATGTTCTTTTAAAAATTCAGCTTCCTCTCCACCACGTCCAAAAATAATTGGGTCACCGCCCTTTAGTCTAACAACATGTTTTGTAGATTTTGCATATTCAACCATTAAATCATTAGTGCCATTTTGATGACTTGTATCATCACCTACGGAACGACCAACATAGACTTTTTTTGCAGTTTTAGGAATCATAGAAACAATTTTTTTACTAACTAATCTATCATACAAAACAACATCAGCTTTTTGGATTAATTCAACAGCTCGTAGAGTAATCAACTTACTATCTCCAGGACCTGCTCCAACAAGATACACTTTACCAGTCATGTCGTATTCCATTCCTCCACTTTTTGTCTCCAATTTAATGCAAGATCATTGATTCCCTTACTACGCAATTCTTCTCCTACCTGTTTACCCAGTAGTTTAGGATTATTTTTATCACCAGATTTTGTTACTTGTAGAGATTGTTTACCATCAACTGAGAAAGCATATACGGTAAGATTCATCTCATCTCCATCAGATTTTGCATAAGCACCTAAAGGAAATCTACATCCAGAATCAATATAATCAGATAGTGCACGTTCAGCCTCAATTTCCAATCGGGAATCAGTATCTTCAATTTTTTTAAGCATGTCAATCGTTTGAATATCATCATTTCTTGCAACTATTGCAATAGCACCTTGACCAGGAGAAGGTGAAAAATCATCTACGGATAGAGGAGTGAAATTGACATCAACCCCTAATCTAGAAATTCCTGCTTGTGCAAGTACAATAGCATCATAATTTTCGCCAGATGTTTTATTGATTCGAGTCTCAATATTTCCTCTAATTGGTTTAACAGTTACATCAGACCTTTGTCGTGAAATCTGAACAGCACGACGTAATGAACTTGTACCGATTACAGAACCAGGTTTTATTTTATCTAAAGATGAATCATCAGATGAAATAAAAACATCATTAACTTTTTCACGTTTTGGAATTGATGCAATTATTAAATTATCAGCTAATTCAGAAGGAACATCTTTTAGACTATGTACTGCAAAATCAATTTCTTTTGCTGCAACTGCCTTGTCAATTTCTTTTTCAAAAATCCCTTTTTGTTCAATTGTAAATAGTGGTCTTGTATCAGTATCACCTTTTGTAGTAATTGGTTTAATTTCATATTCGCAATCAGAATTTACTTTTTTTAATTCTGAAATAACCCAATTTGTTTGGGCCATAGATAATTTACTGCCTCTTGCACCAACTACGTACTTCATTTCTTCACCGACTTTAATGCACTATGATATGCATCTAATGTTTTGTTTAGATCATTTTCAGTATGAGCATCAGATAAGAAAACAACCTCAAATTGAGATGGTGGGATAAATACACCTTCTTTCAACAGAGTTCGAAATAATTTCTGGAATTTTTTACCATCTGCTTTTTTAGATGTTTTAGAGTCAATTACAGGCTTGTTTGTAAAGAAAATTTGAAACATTGATGCTGTAAAATTGATTTGGTGAGGGATTTTCATGTCAGTAGCCATGTCATCTAATGCAGTAGATAATAACAAATTGAATCGTTCAAGTTTTGAATAGAGTTTGTTTTTCATTTTGTTAATTGTCTTAATAGAACTGATTGCAGCACTAACAGAAATTGGGTTTCCAGCAAAAGTACTTGCCTGGTAAACTTTTCCACCTGGAGATAACAAGTTCATTATTTCTTTTTTACCACCAACTGCTGAAATTGTAAAACCATTACTCAAAGCTTTTGCTAAAGTTGTAATATCAGGTTTGATACCAAAGTGTTCTTGTGCCCCACCAGGAGAGACTCTAAAACCAGTAACCACTTCATCAAAAATTAATGGGATATTATTCTCTTTAGTGATTTTTCGTAAATCTGAAAGGAAATTTTTTTCAGGTAAAATCAATCCCATGTTAGCTAAAATTGGTTCAACAATTAAACCAGCAATATCTTTATTTTTAGAAATTGTTTTTTGTAGAGATTCAATATTGTTATACTCGACAACTAGAGTATTCTTTGAAACTTCATCTAACCCACCATCAGAAACAGAAATTCCATTATGTGCAGAACCAGAACCGGCTTTAACTAAAACAGAATCATGTGCACCATGATAACATCCTTCAAATTTAATTATTTTTTTCTTTTTGGTATAGCCACGTGCCAATCTAATTGCAGTCATTGTAGCTTCGCCACCAGTATTCATTAATCGTACTTTATCCATTGATGGAAAATTACCAAGAATCAATTTGGATAATTCGATTTCAGATGCAGTAGGAGTGCAATACAGTGTTCCCTTTGAAAGTTGTTTAGTTACAGAATCCAGAATCTCTTTTCTTCTATGGCCCAATAGCAAAGCACCATATGCGTTACAAAAATCAATGTAACGAGTATTATCTTCATCCCAGATGTATGCGCCATTAGCCTTTTTTGTAAAAAATGGATAAGGTTCAAAATATCTTACAGGGCTATTTACGCCTGATGGAGTAACTTTTTTTGAATCGCTAAATAATTTTCGAGATTTAGACATATCCTAAAATCACATCATTTTTGTAAATACTTAACCCTTGATAGAACTGGCTTTTTCGTCAATAATTTTTCGTAAAGATTTGATATGTTCAGGGTTTGTGCCACAACAGCCACCAATTATTCTAACTTTATCATACTGATTAAGAAAATCACCCAAAGCATCAGCCATTTTTTCAGGAGTCATTTTGTAGACAGCCTGTCCACCATGATTTTCAGGCATTCCAGCATTTGGAACAACTAAAAGATTATGTTCATTTTGTTCATCAAGCCATTGAACACTAGGGTTCATTTCAATTGGACCAGTAGAACAATTCAAACCAAATACATCAATCCCCATGTCAGATACTGTAGTGTATGCAGATTGAATATTGGTACCAAGTAGCATTTTTCCATATTGATCCAAAGTAGTATTAGAAATAATTGCAACTTTTTTTCCAGTTTTAGACATAGCATTATGACATGCTTCAATAACCAATTTCACTTCCAAAATATCTTGACTTGTTTCGATTAATAATGCATCAACGCCACCAAGAATCAAACCTTCAGCTTGTAATTCAAAAGCTTCACGAATTTCATCAAGAGGTATTTGTCCCAAATCAGGATCATCGGAACTTGGTAAATAACCAGTTGGACCCATAGAGCCAATTACAAATCTAGTAGTATCGGAATATTCGGCACATACTTCAGATGCTAAAAGTGCAATTTTTTTATTGAAGTCAACAGTTTGATCTCCAAATCCATATTCATCTAATTTTATTTTATTAGAACCAAAAGAATTTGTTTCAATACAATCAGCACCGGCATCAAGATAATTTCTATGAATTTGTTTTATCCAATCAGGATGAGTCAATATCAAACCATCATTAAATCCATCTTGATTATTTGGAAAATCTTCAGGAGTTGGATCATATTTTTGAATTTCAGTACCCATTGCTCCATCAAAAAGTAAAACACGTATTTTTAATGCATCTAAAAAAGATTCTTTTTCATTCAATGAATTTTAAAAAATACTTGTACAGTTTAACTCTTTTCAGATAAAAATAGAAAAAAGTGTA
>JAONKT010000017.1 GCA_028377625.1 Candidatus Nitrosopumilus sp.
ACAAATATCTATTTTCAGGAATTACAAGAAAAGAAGGAATCAAAACAGTCAAATGTAAAACAGTAGATTTGGATGTTCCTGCAAATGCAGAAATTGTTTTAGAAGGATATGTGGATCCTGAGGACATTAGAGATGAAGGTCCATTTGGTGATCATACAGGATATTACACACCTGTAGAACCATATCCAACATTTACACTAACGGGAATAATGAGAAGAAAAAATCCAGTTTATGTGACAACAGTTGTAGGTAAACCAATTTTAGAAGATGCATACATTGGAAAAGTAATTGAACGTTCATTTTTACCACTTGTTCAAATGTTTCATCCAGAAGTAGTAGATTTTAGTATGCCAGCTTCAGGATGGTTTCAAGGTTTTGCAGTTATTTCAATAAAAAAAAGATATCCAGGTCAGGCAAAAAAAGTCATGATGGGTTTATGGGGAATGGGACAATTATCACTTACAAAGATGTTTGTCGTAGTAGATGAAGATATCAACGTGCATGATATGGATGATGTCATATGGGCCATCACAACAAGATCAGATGCAGCAAGAGACACAACAATCATCAACAACACACCAACTGACACTTTAGATCCAGCATCACCATTAGTCAATTTAGGTTCAAAAATGGGAATAGATGCAACACAAAAAACAAGAGAAGAAGGATACATGAGAGAAATTCAACAGCAAGTGAAGGTAGACGAAAAAACAAAGAATCTAGTTGATTCGAGATGGTCAGATTATGGATTATAAGACACGAATAGTATTGTAGAAATTATCCCGTTCTTCAACTTGATAACCTATTTGATGAATGGCATCAACAATAATTTTGTCAGTTAATTCAGTAGAACGTGCACCAGTACATGAAACTACTTCTTCCCCAATTAAGGTACCACCAAAATCATCAGCTCCATATTGTAAAGCAAGTTGAGCCATACCAACGCCGTTGGTTAACCAAGAAGATTGAATGTGTGGAATTAACCCATCTAAAACCAATCTAGAGATTGCAATCATTTTCAAAAGTTGAATTCCCCCAGTTCCATAATCAACAATACCTTCATCTTGCATCAAAGTATTATTTGGTTCAAAGTTCCACGGGATAAAAGCCATAAATCCATTGGTTTTTTCTTGTAATTTTACAATTTTAGAAAAATGTTCCACAATATCATTATTATTTTCAACACTTCCATACATCATTGTAGCAGAACCAGGAATTCCTATAGAATGAGCTTCATCCATAATTCTAATCCAATCAGCACTAGAAATTTTCTTTGGACTAATAATTTCTTTAACAGAATCAGTTAAAATTTCTGCACCGGCACCAGGAATAGATTGTAATCCAGCATCCTTTAATCTAGATAAAATTTCTTTTGTAGATGATTTTTCAACTTTGGCAATCATATCAATTTCAGACGTAGATAATCCATGCACCCCAACAGTTGGAAATTTTTCACGAATCATTTTAAATGCATCTTCATAATATTCAATTTTTAAATTTGGATTATGTCCACCTTGAATTAGAACTTGACGAATTTTAAACATCTCAAAAGATGTCTTCACACGAGTTTCAATTTCATCAAGAGATAAAGTGTAAGAATCTTCGGCACCAGGAGATCTATAAAATGCACAAAATTTACAATCAGTAATACAGACATTAGTATAATTCAAAATTATATTATTTACAAATGATGCTTTATTACCAAATTGTTTTTTTGTTAAATAACCAGAAACTAATCCCATTAAATGAACATCATTAGATTCTAAAAGTCGTAAAATATCCACAGGTCCAGGCCTAATACCTTTAAGAGAATTTTCTAAAATATCTTTAATATCACTTTTTTGTATCTGTTCGGTAGTCTGACTCAATTATCATTAATCCTTTAGAATTTCTATTTAATTCTTGATAGAAAGCAGAATTAAAAATCAATAAAGAAATTATGCTTAATTTCAAATGAATTTGAGCACGCACATACACGTATTTTTTTATAGGGCTGAAAGAACAAAACAAAACATGGTATCAGCAAATCAAATTAGATTAAACCGTATTATGAGAAAAGGAAAAATGCTCTGTATTCCAATGGATCATGGAATTTCAAACGGACCTATTGAAGGTCTTGAAGATCCAGCTTCCACCATTTACAAATGTGAAGGACATGGGCTAACTAGTGTAATTATTAACAAAGGAATTCTCAAATCATTACCAAAACCACCGAAAATTGGAACCTTGGTACATTTTTCAAGCAGTACAGCACTATCATTATCACCAAATCGAAAAATGTTAACAGGTACAGTCAAAGAAGCAGTAGCATTAGGTGCTGACGGAGTTTCATTACACATCAATATCGGAGGTAAAGAAGAACCCGAAATGTTAGAACAACTTGGAATGACAGCAGATCAATGTCACAGATGGGGAATGCCACTTTTAGCAATGATGTATCCGCGAGGAGAAAATATTCCAAATCCCCATGATCCAGAAATAGTAGGTCATGTTGCAAGGATTGGTGCAGAGTGTGGTGCAGATATTGTTAAAACATTATACACAGGAGATATAGATTCATTTTCAAAAATTGTAAAGAGTACACCAGTTCCGATTGTAATTGCAGGTGGACCCAAAGCAAAAACAGATTTAGATATTTTACAAATGACAGAGGATGCAATTGCATCAGGAGCTAAAGGAGTAACATATGGGAGAAATATTTTTGCACACAAGTCACCTGAAAAAATGGTTGAAGCATTAGCAGAAGTAATTTTCAAAAAAGGAACTGCCAAGGAAGCAATGAAGAGAATTGAGTAAAACAAGAGAATTAATTATTTCACCTAAAGTAAATCAGGCACAACTAACAAAATTTTTACCACAATTAGAAGATGAAGGCATTAAGACAGTATACTTGGAACCAAAAAAAATAGGTAAGAAAAAAACAAAATTAAAAACAATTTCTACATCAAATGCTTCAGACTACGTAGTATTAGAAAAAGAAGGAGCAACTAAACCAAAAGGTAAAAAAATAGGAATTAAATTTGAAGTACTATCAAATTCAGATATCGAAGATGTATTATCAATTTCAAAAAAAGGATTAGATTTTGTAATAATAGAAGTAAAAGATTGGAAAATAATTCCATTAGAAAATATAATTGCAAAATTACATAAAATTCATACAAAGATCTTTGCAATTGCAAGAACGCCAGAAGAAGTAAGAAAGATGTTTTCAATTTTAGAAGTAGGAGTAGATGGCGTAATTTTCAGCACATCATCAATTAATGAAGTAAGAGAAGCTATGGTGTATCTTGGAACTAGAAGTTTTGATATGAAACCAGCCAAAATACTAGAGATTAAGGAAGTTGGAGATGGCGAACGAGTATGTGTAGATACAGCATCAATTTTACATAAAGGGGAAGGAATGTTAATTGGAAGTAGATCAAATTTCTTATTTCTTGTTCATAATGAATCAGTAGGATCATCATTTACATCACCAAGACCATTTAGAGTAAATGCAGGTGCAGTACATTGCTACACATTATCACCAGATGGAACTACCAATTATCTATCAGAAGTTGAAACAGGTTCTGAAGTATTAATTTTAAATTCTAAAGGAAAGGCACGGAGAGCAACTGTAGGAAGAGCAAAAATTGAGAGAAGACCAATGTTGATGATAAAAGCCTCAGTAGGCAAAGAAGTAGGAGGAATTATTGCACAAGATGCAGAAACTATCAGATTTGTCAAGCCAAATGGACAACTTGTATCAGTAACACATCTAAAAAAAGGGGACATAGTAATGGCTCATTCAAAACCTGCTACAGGCAGACATTTTGGGATGGAAGTTTCAGATGAGTACATATTAGAAAAATAATGAAATACAAAACTTGTGTATCAGTTGCAGAAAATTCACCAAAAAAAATTAAAATAAAATTAAAAAATGCATTAAAAAAATCAGATTACGTAGAAGTTAGATTAGATTTTTTAAAAATTGAACAAATTCCAAATACATTAGAAATAATTAAAGAAGATCTAAACAGAGTAGTTTGTACATTAAGACCAACAACAGAAGGGGGGAAATTCCCAGCTAGTGAAAAAGAAAGGATATCAATAATAAAATTAATTGCAGAGTACAATCCATTTTTACTGGATATAGAATTTAATACATTAAAGAAAAATAAAGAACTAATAAAATATCTAAAATCAACAAAAACAAAATTACTAGTTTCGTGGCATGATTTTAAAAAAACACCAAAATCTTCAGAATTAAAAAACAAAATTAAAGAAATGAGTAAATTTTCATTAAATGTAAAAATTGTAAGCACAGCAAAATCAACAGATGATTCAACTAGAATGTTAGAATTATACAATAAAAAAGGAAAAAATAATTTAATTGCATTTGCAATGGGAGACAAAGGTAAAATATCAAGAATTTTGTGCCTGTATCTTGGTAGTCCATATACCTATGTCTCATTAGGAAAAGCAGTTGCCCCAGGTCAATTTAGTGTCGACGAGGTCAACAGAATCATTAATCTAAAAAAAAGTAAATAGAAAATTGAGAGTTTAAATCATTCATATTACTAAAAGAGGAATATGGGGAAAAGTTTTGCAGTGATTGGAGATCCCATTGATCATTCTTTATCTCCAAATATTCACAGTGCAGCATTCAGAGAATTAAATTTAGATTCTTCATACATAGGGTATAGAATTCCAAAAGGAGAATTAGAAAGTGGAATTGAAGGGCTTAAAAAAATAAGGATTACGGGATTTAATGTAACTATACCACACAAAATAGAGATGATGAAATATCTAGATAAAATGGATGAATCATGTAGTATAATTGGTGCAGTCAACACAGTTGTAAATAATGAAGGGGTTTTCAAAGGATACAATACAGACATGGATGGTTTTTTAGAACCACTAAAGAAAAGAGACATCTCAATACAAGATAAGAAAATACTGTTAATTGGTGCAGGTGGAGCAGCAAGAGCAATAGTTGCAGGAATTGCCAAAGAAAAAGCAAAAAGTTTAGACATAACAAATAGAACAATAGATAATGCAAATAATTTATCAGAATTTGCAACAAAGATTGGGTTAACTGCACATACAAAAAAAATGGAAGGAGTAAATGAGAATATAAAAAACTATGACATAATCATAAATTCAACATCATTAGGATTAAAAAATGAATTAAGTCCAATTGGATTTGAAAATGTAAATCAAAAAACAATAGTTTATGATATTGTGTATTCGCCCATGAATACAGATTTTATTAAAAAAGCAAAAGAGAAAAAATTGGAAGTAATTTATGGATATGAAATGCTTTTAGGACAAGCCACCAGAGCATTTGAAATTTGGCATGGAATGAAAGCACCTTATAATGCAATGAAAAAAGCATTGTTAGGAGGATTTTGATGGCGAAAGTAAAGGCTACCATCCATGGTGCAGTTTCATTAGTAAGTGCAATTGCAAATAAAAAAGGAGCAACATTAGGAATTTCATTAAAAGTAGAAGCCATTGTTGAAACATCTGAAGGAAAAGGAATCATAATTCAATCAGAAAATAAAAGTCTCAGTTCACGGCTAATTAACAAAACAATTGAAAAAATTGTCTCAAAAAAAGATTTAGAAAAAAATAAAATAATAATTACATTAACTTCAGAGATTCCTACTGGATATGGGTTAAAAAGTTCTAGTGCAATATCATCAGTAGTTGCGCTAGCATGTGCAAAAATTTTCAAACCAAAATGGACAGATCATCAAATTCTATTAGCTGGAGTGGAAGCATCAATCGAAACCAAAGTAAGCATAACAGGTGCATACGATGATGCATGTTCTTGTTATTATGGAGGATTTAATGTAACAGATAATGTAAAAAGAAACAGAATACAATTTGAAAAAGTACCAACAAATTTGATTGCAGTTATATTTATTCCAAAAAATAGAAAAAGAGGAAATTTAAAGAAATTAAAAATATTGTCAGCAATTTTCAATAATGCATGGGAATTAGCAAAAGAGGGAAAGTATTGGGAATCGATGACAATTAACGGGCTAGCAACATCATCAATTTTAAATTCAGATCCTAAAATCATTATAGATTTAATTGAAAAAGGAGCATTAGGGGCATCTGTTTCAGGAAACGGGCCTTCAATTGCAGCAATTATAAAAAAAGAAAACGAATCCAACGTTAAAAAAATATTTGCGGCATTAGAAGGTAGCATCATAGTTTCAAAAATAAATAACAAAAAGGCAGAAGTACATGAACTGTAAAGTAGAAAAATCAAAGATTAAAGGAATCATAGATTGTCCTTCAAACAAGAGCTACACACATAGAGGAATTTTTCTTGCCTCACTTGCAGGTAACAATAGCAAAGTTGAAAATGTGTTATTATCAGCAGATACAAAGGCAACCATAGAAGCATGTGAAAAATTTGGAGCAATCATAGAGGTATACAATTCAGTAGTTATTGTAAAAGAATCGATAAAAATAGGTTCAAAAGTTTCTGAAATTAATACTGGAAATTCAGGGACAACAATTAGAATTGCGATAGGAATTGCAAGTTTATTTTCAGAAGAAATAACACTTACAGGGGATGAAAGTATTCAAAAAAGACCAATGCAACCATTGTTAGATGCATTATCAAGTATTGGTGCAGAATGTAATTCAATAGATGGAAAACCACCTGTTAAAATCAAAGGCAGTATTGCAGGAGGAGACGTAACAATACCAGGTAATTTATCCAGTCAATTCATTTCATCATTATTAATTACAGCGCCATTAACAAAAAATGGAATTAATTTAACAATTCAAGGAGATTTAGTTTCGAAACCATATCTAGATGCAACAATAAGAACAATGAGAGAATTCGGAGTATCGGTTCAAACATTAATTCCATATAAAAAATACAACATATCACCACAAATTTATAAAAATACAACATTCAAAGTCCCAATAGATTTTTCAAGTTTAGCATTACTTCTCTCATCCATAGTATTAAGCGGAGAAGATGTAACAATCAAAGGAAGTATAGGAAACTTGCCTCAAGGAGATGAAGCATTTATTGATTTTCTAAACCAATTAGGAGTATTAGTTACAATTAATGAAAATGAAATTAAAATTAAATCGCCTGAAAAATTAAAAGGAGGAAGGTTTGATTTAAGAAACTCTCCAGATCTCTTACCACCACTTGCAATTTTATCATTAATTTCATCAGACCCAATAGAAATTGTAAATGTAAAACATGCGAGATTAAAAGAAACAGACAGAATTGCCATTCTTGCCAGAGAATTACCAAAAATAGGTATCAAAGTAGAAGAAAAAGAAGATGGATTAATTTTAGAATCATCAGGAAATCTAATTGGAGCAAAGCTAGACTCAGAAAACGATCATAGGTTATTTATGGCATTTTGTATTGCTGGAACCCATATTGGAGACTGTATAGTAACAGATCCAAAATCAGTGCAAGTATCATATCCAAATTTTATCGAAGAAATGAACAGATTAGGAGCAAAAATTCAAAGTATATAGAGAAGTTTTGCCAAAACCACGAGGAATTATAAACATCACTTAACAAAGGTATTGTGTTGCCGGGAAGTTCTATTGGCCAACGTCTTGTTTTAACAAGTTTTGGTGAAAGTCATGGAAGATCAATAGGTGCAGTATTAGACGGTTGTCCTGCAGGGTTGGAAATAGATGAAAAAGAAATACAAGAAATGTTAAATTTAAGAAAACCAGGTCAAAATTTAATTTCAACACAAAGAAAAGAGGGAGACATTGTAGAAATAGTATCAGGTGTTTTTAGAGGATTTACAACAGGTGCACCAATTACTATGCTAATTTGGAATGCAGACCAAAAATCAAAAGACTATGAAAATTTAAAAACAAAATTAAGACCAGGACATTCAGATTATCCTGCAATGATGAAGTATAACCAATATAATGATTATAGAGGAGGAGGAAGGTTTTCAGGAAGATTAACTGCCACACATGTAATGGGAGGAGCTATTGCAAGAAAATTACTTAAAGTAACATTAGGAATAAAAACAAATTCGTTTACATCACAAATTGGAAAAATAAAAATGGAAAAAGAATTTAATGAAAAAATGGCAAAAATAATTTATAAAAACGAAGTAAGATGCCCAGAAAAGAAAACAGCAGAAAAAATGCGAGAATCAATTTTAGATGCAAGAAAGAAAGGAGATTCCTTAGGTGGAATTATTGAATCAATTACAACTAACGTACCAGTAGGGCTAGGAGAACCAATTTTTAGTTCATTAGAGTCAGATTTGAGTAAAGCAATTTTTTCAATTCCATCAGTAAAAGGAGTAGAGTTTGGTTCAGGGTTTAGAGGTTCAGAATTATTTGGTTCAGAAAATAATGATTTGTACATAATGAAAAAAGGGAAAATTGCAACAAAAACAAATAATTCAGGAGGAATACTAGGAGGAATTTCAAATGGAATGCCAATTACAATGAGAATTGCATTTAAACCAGCATCATCAATTGCTCAAAAACAAAATACTGTAGATATTAAAAATAAAAAAGACGCAATACTACAAGTCAAAGGGAGACATGATCCATGTGTAGTTCCAAGAGCAGCACCAGTAGTGGATTCATTGGTAGCTCTAACCATAGCAGATCATGCACTTATCACAGGTGCGATTAAACCTAGTTTATAAAAAAATGTCAGATATTAACGATCTTAGGAATAAAATGGATGCAGTTACATTAGAAATGATCAATTTACTAAAAACCAGAACAGATATCGCAAAAGAAATTGGGGAAGTTAAAAAAAATATAGGTAAAGGAGTTGCAGATGAAGAACGTGAAGATAATTTACGTGGAAAAATTATGCAAGTATCCAAAGAAATAGGATTAAATGAAACATTAGCATCAAAATTTTTAAATTTTTTATTAAATGAATCAATAAAAGTTCAATCAGAAAATAAGCAAACACATCTTTCAATCTTTTTAAAAGCAAAATCATTAGAACAAAAGGGTAAAAAAATAATACATATGGAAGTAGGAGAACCAGATTTTTCCCCACCAGAAATTGTTAAAAAATCCCTTTCAGAAGTTTTTGAAAAAGGATTTATGAAATATGGTCAAGCAAAAGGAATGCCAATTTTTAGAGAAGCACTTGCAAAATATGTTTCAGAGAAATTTAACACCAAAAGTACATATGAAAATATTATAGTAAGTCCAGGTGCAAGATTTTCAATTTTTTCAGCAATTAGTACACTTCTAAATCCAGGTGATGAAATGATTGTGATTGAACCAGCATGGCCAGCATACAAAGACTGCGCATTAAATGCAGGAATTAAAGTGAGAACAATAAACACAACATTAGAAGAAAAATGGGAACCATCAATTGAACAAATTAAAAAAGTCATTAATTCAAATACAAAGATGATTGTTCTAAACTACCCAAATAACCCAACAGGTAAAATTTTACCAGAAAAATTACAAGACGACATAATTGAGATAGTAAAAGAGAATAATTTGTACGTATTAAGTGACGAAATTTATTCACAGTATGTAAAAACTAATTGGAAAAGCATCCTAAGCTACAATTATGAAAAAAGTATTGTTACCCAATCATTTTCAAAATCACATGCCATGACAGGATTTAGAATAGGTTATGCAATTGCAGATAAAAAAATTATAGAGCAAATGGCAAAATTGGAGGCATTGTGTTTAACTAATGTCTCTGAGCCAGTACAATATGTTGCAATGAAGGCATTAGAGGAAGATACAACAAACAATTCCAAAATAATCCAAAAAAGATTAGACATGTTATCAGAAAAAACAAAAGAAATAGGATTAGAATTTACAATTCCAGATGGAGCAATGTACATTTTTGCAAAAATTAATCAAAAAGGCTTTGATGGAGTAGAATTTGCCAATAATTCGCTTGAAAAAGGATTAGCAGTGGCCCCAGGAGAAGGATTTGGAAATTACAAGGATTTCATCAGAATATCAGCATGTCAAGATGAGAAAACACTAATGGAAGGAATGCATATACTAGGCAACATAATGAGGGATAATTAGTGAAAAAATTAACAGTGATTGGTGCAGGAGGCCAAATGGGTCAATGGTTTACAAAATATTTTGCAGGTTCAGATTATGAAGTAACAGGTTATGATACAGAAAGTAAAAGTTTTGGCAAAAATATTCTAGTATCAGAATCACTAGTAGGAGCAATCCTAAAAGCAGATTATGTTGTTTTATGTACACCAACAAGAAGAACACCAGAAATTATTAGATTAATTGCAAAAGAGATGAAAAGAGGAACCTATCTAATTGAAATATCATCAGAAAAATCCAAAGTAGTTTCATCATTATCTAAAATGCCAGATAAAATCAATCCGATTTGTATCCATCCAATGTTTGGTCCAGGAATAAAAACAATCAAAGGTCAAAACATAATTTCAGTTCCAATTAAAGATGCAAAAAAAGAATTAACTGTTGCAAAAACATTATTTGATGGAGCAAATTTTGTTACAATTGATGCAATTGAACATGACAAAAAAATTGCAGTCATCTTAGGATTAACTCATTTAATGAATTTAGTTTTTGCAAATATCATATCTAAAGATGAAAAAATGTTACTAACAGAAAAAATGTCAGGTACAACATTCAGAGTACAAAAAACATTAGCAGAAAGCATAATGACAGAAACTCCAGAATTAATTGAAACAATTATTGCAAATCCAGAAATCAGAAGAGTTGCTGAAGAATTATGGAAAGACATAGGTAGATTACTTACATCAGTTCAAGAATCAAAAACAGAAGAAGTGATCGAATACATCAAAAATTGTCAAGAAAGATTATCAAAACACACAGATCTTGATGAGTCCTACAAAAAACTTTCAAAAATGGTAAAAGCAGTTGAAAAATAAATAGAATGCGTTCAACAAGAATAGTTACATCTTTTATTAAAAATAATAACAAAATACTAATTCTAAAAAGAAGTGAAAAAGTCAGAACGATGAAAGGCCTATGGTCAGGAGTTAGCGGTATTATTGAAAATAATGAAAAACCAAGAGATAGAGCAGTAATCGAAATTTTTGAAGAAGTTGGAATTGAAAAAGGGAAAATAAGTTTGATTAAAACTATAGAAAAAATAAAAATTTCTTCACCACAATATGAAAATCATGAATGGGAAGTGTTTTCATTTTTATTCAAAACAAATGAAACAAAAATTAAACTTAATTGGGAAAATTCAGAATTCAAATGGATGGAACTAGATGAATTAAAAAATTATGAAACGGTTCCTAGTCTTGAAAAAATATTACTCAACCTGTTGTAAATTTTTATTTTCTTTATCATATTTTTTTTGTTGAGGCAACATCATGTAAACACAAGCACCTCCACACATAGTGCAAGGAACATTATTCCCAGGGTGTTGTCCAGTTCTACTATGAATTTTTGCAGCTTCCTCAGGATCAATAGATAAAGCAATTTGTTTCTCCCAATCCAATGTACGTCTAGCTTCACTCATTTCCATATCCCATTTGATTGCCTTATCACGCATTTTTACAAGATCACCAGCATGAGCTGCAATTCTATATGCAATTAAACCAGCTTTAACTTCTTCAGCATTAGGTAAGGCCAAATGTTCAGATGGTGTAAGATAACATAAAAGATCTACACCCTCACTTGCTGAAACTGCAGCACCAATTGCACTTGCAATATGATCATGTCCAGATGCAACATCTGTAACCAAAGGACCAAGAACATAGTAAGGAACATCACCAATTAGAGATTTAGCTAATCTGACATTTGCAGTTACTTCATTTAATGGGACATGTCCAGGACCTTCAACCATCACTTGAACATCATTTTCATGAGCCCTCTTTGTTAATTGTGAAATATTGATCATTTCCTGTACTTGTAATTCATCATGTGAATCTAAAATTGAGCCGGGTCTAAGGGCATCACCAAGACTAAATGTAACATCATATTTTTTGGCAATTTCCATCATGTAATCATAATGAGTAATGTATGGATTTTCTTTATCATGTTTTAACATCCAAGCAGCAGTGATAGTACCACCTTTACTGACAACTCCTCCATATCTTTGAACTTTAAGAATTCTTTTTGCAATGTCTTTGGTAATTCCACAATGAACAGTGGTATAGTCTACCCCATCTTTTGCATTATTTTCAAATGCTTTGATGTAATCGTCCTCGGTTAAATTCAAAGGATTTTTGTGTACTTCTACACCATAATTGTAAGCTTCGTAAATTGGAACAGTGCCAAAAGTAATTGGTGCATTATCCATTAGTGTTTGACGTATTTTTTTAACATCACCACCATCGCTAAGGTCCATCATAGTATCTGCATGATATTTTATTGCAACCTTAGCTTTTTCAATTTCTTCATCTAAATTTACATTCAAAGTGGAAGTTCCAATATTTACATTAACTTTAGTTTTCATACCCTTACCAATTCCAACATTATGAATTTTTTGAGGTCTAACATTATTACTAGGAATTATAATTGAACCTCTAGCAATTTTGGGAATTAACCAATCAAGTGAAACATCTTCATCTTTTGCAACTTGCTTCATCTCTTCAGTAGCAATACCACGACGAGCTGATGTCATTTGAGTAGCCATGAATTAATCTAGTTTTTACCTGATTTAAACAATCGTGAAATTTATTAAAAAAATGTACGACATTAAGATTAGCACTATAT
Source organism: Candidatus Nitrosopumilus sp. (assembly GCA_028377625.1). Classification (GTDB taxonomy): domain Archaea; phylum Thermoproteota; class Nitrososphaeria; order Nitrososphaerales; family Nitrosopumilaceae; genus Nitrosopumilus. The sequence continues at coordinate 12,679 of JAONKT010000017.1, forward strand.
TAATAAATTAATAAAATCTTATATTTCTAAAATTCAATAGTATATGTGAAAACAATCAGAGAATGTATTCATTGTGGTAGAGAATTTTATAGTATGAAGGACGAATTTTGTTCTAATGATTGTATCACACAGGCTTCAACATAAAATTATTAAATTAAATTAAATTTTTGTTCAAAAGTTAATTTTTCAGATTTAATTCTAGAGATTCTTTGTAAAATAGGCTCAATGAGGAGTTCAGAATCAGAAGAATTTGAAAAATTTTGTCTAATCTCAAAAACTCGTTGAATTAATTCAATTTCTGCAGCAATTAGTGATTTGTAAGTTTGTAATTCAGAATTTTCAGAAAAATCCATTATCGGGGA
>JAONKT010000018.1 GCA_028377625.1 Candidatus Nitrosopumilus sp.
TAATTAAAAATTGGAAAATTCCTGTACTACATTATTTTGGATTAAGAAAACATGAAGATATCATAGAATTTCGAAATGGTGTAAAAACTATTATTAGAAATAAAAGTGATTCAATCGCATTTTTTGAAATATTTTTTCTCAATACAAATGATTACATAGATGAATATAAAATAAAAGAAAAAAATATCATAGTAGATATAGGTGCACATATAGGGTACTTTTCAATATATTCATCTCTTAATGCAAAGGAGGGGAAAATTTTTGCATTTGAACCCTATACAGAATCATTTAAAATATTAAAAAGAAATTTAGAGATTAATCAAATTCAAAATGTAATTCCTCAAAATTTAGCAGTGGCTAAAAGAACAGGTACAGGTTCATTATATTTAAAAAATAATTTTGCAATTGGAAATACTATTTATAAAAATAAAAATACAAATAAAAAAATTGATATCAAAACAATTTCATTAAAAGATATTATTGAAACTAATAATATTTCACAAATTGATATCTTAAAATTAGATTGTGAAGGTGCAGAATATGATATTTTATTAAATTTAGATAATCAAACTATAGAAAAAATAAACAAAATAGTTTCAGAAATGCATCCAAATATTGAAAATTTTAAAGTTGAAAATGTGAAAGACTTTTTATCTTCACATGGATTTGAAGTAAAAATAGTTCATCCACTAAATAATGTATCAGAAGAGTTAGTAATGTTATATGCTAAAAAATTAAACTAGTTAAAATAACATAAAATAATGGTTATTCAAAAAAATTATGTATACGTAGATTTTTAATGGAATGATTAAATTTCTATGTTATAAAAGAAATTGAATCGAGTAATATTTTTTAAAAAAATTGGTAAATATTGTGCAAAATTAGGTTTAGGAAGATCACAAAAAATAGTAAATATTTACGAAGAGATGATGTCAAAAATTGGTTCAAGTATTCGTACAGAATATGTTGAGATTGAGGGTCAGAAAATATTTCTTGATAAAGAGGATTCACTGATGCTTTCTACAAAAAATGATAAGTATGAACAACTGGAAATAGACTGCTTCAAACAAATCATCAAAAGGGGAGACACAGTGATAGATTTAGGGGCAAATATTGGATTACATACATTATTGTTTGCAAAATTAGTTGGAGAATTTGGGCATGTATTTGCATTTGAACCGGACACAGGTAATTTTGAAATACTTTCAAAAAATGTTAAAGAAAATAAACATGAAAATGTAACATTAGTTCAAAAAGCTGTTTCAGATAAAAATGGAAAGATCAAATTATTTGTTTCAAAAAGAAATAATGCGAGTCATAGGATTTATGACTCTGAAGAAAAAAGAGAAAGTGTAGAGATTTCTGTAACCACGTTGGATAGTTATTTTGAAGAATATGAAAAACCAATTAAATTTATAAAAATGGATGTTGAAGGTGCAGAAGGAACCACATTATTAGGTGCATCAAAAATTTTGGATAATTCAAAAAATTTGATTATCATGATGGAATATTTTCCCAAATGGATAAAAAAATCAGGAATAATTCCTGAAGACATTTTAAAATTATTAGTGAAGAAAAATTTCAAACTAATGGATATTGATAAAATTAATAGAAAAATAGAACCTGTGATTTTAAAAAATTTTGTTGAAAAATATAATGAACAAAAAAAGAATTATACCAATATACTTTGTAAAAAGGGTGAAGAGAATCTTACTCTAAATTTATAAAAAATTAAATAATGATCTTTAACACTTTGGTAATTAATCGTAATACAATGTAATACGTAGATTCTAATATTATGGATATGTCCGAAAATTATATAAACAAATAATAATCATTACAACAGTTCCATTGATCATGAAAAGGGGTATTAATGAATAGTAATTTAAAAATTTCTTTATCTGTTTTAATTGCATTTTTAATTTCTTTTTCATTATTAATTATTTTTGTAATTATGAATCCATTAGAAAGTGAAGATGGTGTTTTTATTTTTGGAACGCCTGATGAGGATGATCAATTGAAATTTTATTCACAGGATTTTGAGCCTGATGAAAAGAAAATTTTCATTTTTGGTTCAAGTATGGTTTGGTCATTAAATCCTGATCTGATAGAAGATAATCTCAAAAAAAATCAACTTGATTATAAAGTCTATAATTTGGGTATAGGTGGTAGTAAACCTGAAAATATAGAGCCAGTTATTGATATGATTATTTCAGCTCAACCTGATGTAGTTGCTTATGGTGTTGCTGATCGTGATTTTATTACGGATCAATGGATTGGTAAAGAAAAAGAAAAACCTACTCAAATATTACCTGAACCATCTAATTATTTTGGTGAATTATTTGAATTCATTAAAAATATCTTAAATTTAGATACTACTTTTTTAGATGCACCTCAATCTAATGTGATTCATGTTTTACGTGGACCATTAAAATCTGATTTAATGGGAATTGTTTCAGATGAAGAAATTAAAAAAGGTAAAGAGGTTGAAATTTATCTTGAAGATTTACCTTCAGTACATGAAAATCAAAATGTTAAATCATTGAATAACATTATAACAAAATTACAAGAAAATAATATTCATGTAATCATTTTTGTTCCTCCTGTTCATAAATATCATATTGAACATTTATCTGAAAATCAACAAAATTATTTTAATAATGTCTTAAACACTATTAGTTATACTTCTAAAATCTATATTTATTCTTTGTATGATTATTATCGTAGTCTTAATGTTTGGTATGATTTTATTCATGTAACTACCAACACTGGGTTTACTGATTATAGTGATGATTTTTCAAATATTTTAATTAAAGAGTTACGGTCTTAATGTTATTTAATTCCATAGATTTTGTTCTTTTTTTTATTATTGTTTTAACCATAATTGTAATTGTAAAAAATAGAAAATTTACTCATTTATTTTTATTAGCTGTAAGTATTTTTTTCTTTTATTATTCTAGTAATATTCTAACCTTTTTATTAATCTCATCTATTTTTCTTGATTTTTATATTGGACGTTACATTTGGCAGTCTAAATCAAAACTACAAAAAAAAATTCTTTTGTGTATTAGTTTAGCTGGAAATCTTGGATTGTTAGGATTTTTCAAATATGCTGATTTTGCAATAAACCAATTCAATATACTAGGAAATTATTATTCAATTGGAAGTGAGATACCTTTGCTAGAATTAGCACTACCTATTGGAATTTCATTTTATACATTTCAAACAATTAGTTATACTGTAGATATTTACCGTGGAAAATTAGAGCCTTGTAAATCTATTAAAGAATTTGCATTATTTGTTGCATTTTTCCCTCAACTAGTAGCTGGTCCAATTATTCGTGCTAGTCATTTTTTACCTCAATTACGAGAAAAAATAGAAACTTTTTCTGACATCACAAAACCACGAAAAATCATACTAGAAAATTCGAATCTCAAATTTGGTATTACTTTGATGGCTTTAGGTCTGTTCAAGAAAATGTTCTTTGCTGATCATATTGCCCCATTTGTTGATACAGTATTCAATTCTCCTATTGGTTTGGAATCTTTTAAGATAGTTTTAGGTGCTATTGCTTTTGGAATTCAAATCTATGCTGATTTTTCTGGATATGCTGATATTGCAATTGGAATTGCTATTATTTTGGGATTTAAAATTCCTAAGAATTTTAATAAACCCTATTTCGCAATTTCACCTTCTGATTTTTGGAATAGATGGCATATTTCTTTATCTTCTTGGTTAAGAGATTATTTGTATATCCCATTAGGTGGAAATAGAAAATCACCTTCAAGAACATACTTTAATCTTTTAACTGTAATGTTTTTAGGTGGACTTTGGCATGGTGCTTCTTGGAATTTCGTTATTTGGGGGTTGTTACACGGTTCCTATTTGGTATTTCATAAAATAATTATCGATAAATTTCCATCACTGAATAATCCGAGGTTCTTTAAATCTAGATTTGGTGTTATAATTTCAATAATTATCACTCAATACTTTGTATTTTTAGCTTGGATACCATTTAGAGTTCGTGGTTTGGATGATATTCTATATTCTATGCATAAATATGTTATTTTTGATTTTGAATTATCTAATGCATTTGATTTTATATTGTTACATAAATTTGCATTAAGTTTTGTATTTTTATTTATAATACTTCATTTTATTTCTTATAAAAAAGAAAATCTTGTACAAATTATATCTAATTTCAAATTACGATATTGGATTATCTTTTTGATCACAATAATGATTTTGATATTTTTCTTTAATCCTGGTGGAAGTCAAAATTTTATTTATTTCCAATTTTAAAAATGCTAAGTTAAATTACTTTTTATATAATATTTTATAACACATAATTTTAATCTCATGTTATATGTCTTTACAGAAAAAAAATTTAGTTAATTTGAAATATCCTTTAATTCTATTTGCCCTATTTCTTATTATTTTTCTTTTTACCTCTGATGGACATAGATATACTTTTGATGAAGATCTAGCTGCACAACAGGCTAAACGCATCGCAACTTTTTCTCCAGATCCATCATATGTTCAAGGTGAATCACGAGAATTTTTTGAATACCCTTGGTTATTTCCTCCAGAACATAACACAAGATCAATATGCCAAAATGCAATTCTTTGTTCACAGGCATCTGTACTTCATAGTTTAACGCAGGCACCATTCATGTTTATTAACTATCATCTTAATTTTTTGCCAACTAGTGATATTTGGACAATAGAAGATTTTGATGATTTTCATTATGTTTCATGGAGAAATGATATTGATTCTGATTTTACATTTATGGAACTAACTTACGGCCCATTTTTTTCTGCTTTATCTGTAGTTTCTTTCTTTTTAATTTCAAGAAGTTATAGTTTTTCTATCAAGTCTAGTTTAATTCTAGTTTTTCTATTTGGTTTATCTACTATGACTTGGGCATATTCTCAAACTTCTCTAAATTCTGTTCCTGCCACATTTTTTATTTTATCTGGATTTTTATTTTATAGGAAATTCCAATTAAAAAATTCTCATGTAAATTTAATTTTAACTGGAATCTTTTTAGGACTGGCATTTTTGACACGTAATGACTCTATTTTATTTATTATACCTTTTTTTATTTTTATACTCATCACTTTATCTAGAAAAAATACAAAATTAAAAACATTTTTTTCTTTTGTAATTCCTACAGTCTCTTCTTATTTAATTAGCAAATTTTTTTATTATATTCGTAGTGGTGCTGATAACACTTCATCAGTTACCTCCCTTCCAAACTCGTGGGCTAGTAGTGCATCCTCTAGTCCATACTTATTACAATTATTTGGTATTTTATTTAGTCCTGGTGCAGGACTCTTTATTTTTTCCCCGATACTCATTTTTTGTTTTGTAGGTTTTTTTGATTTTTATAAAAAAAATAAGTTTGATTGTTTACTAATTATCACATTTGTATCTGTTCTCATTACTTGGTTTGCAGCTGCAACTTATTGGCATGGCTTCAATGGATGGGGTCCTCGATATCTTCTTCCACTAGTGGCTTTTCTAATTTTGCCATTAGGTGCAAGTATTGAAAAACGTACAAATATTTTCTTTAAAATATCTGTTGTAGTTCTTGGCGTTGTGGGAGTTTTCATCAATTTGGTTTATCTATTACAGGATGTTTCTTGGTTTGTTTGGGGATTTTTTGGTTCAGATGAACGGGGATTGTATTCATTAGCTAGAAAAGATGATGGTAGTGTTTTTGATTTATGGATAAACCCTGTAATTATTTGGACATTTGAGTTTAGTCAAATTACTCAATCTAGTTTATGGTTATTTTCAAAGCCCCAATTTGACATATATTTGCTAAAAATTCTAGGTACGGAATTATTTATAGGTATTTTTGTAATTTCTATTGCATTTTTATCATTTTTACTTGTAAAATTTATTAAAATTTCATCTCTTAGAGAGAATTAAAATCTAGAACCGCTAGTTTTCACAATATTTTTTAACCTATTAAGAATCATTGATTCATTGTATCTTCTTGCTTGCCTTCCTGCCTATAATGAAGAAGGAGTAATTGGCGAACTTATTAAAAAAATCACTCCACTGGTAGATTCTGTTGTAGTCTGTGATGATGGTTCCACGGATCTTACTTCAAAAGAGTCACAGGATGCAGGTGCATTTGTAATTCAACATAAACAAAACAAAGGAAAAGGAGCTGCTTTACAATCATTATTTGATTTTGCTCGACATTCCAATGCTGATGTCATTGTAACTATTGATGGAGATGGTCAATTTCTTCCAGAAGAAATACCAAAATTAACTGAAGATATTGAGAGCGGTAAATCTGATATTGTAATAGGGTATAGATTTGAAACTGAAAAAGATATGCCATCATATAGAAAAATTGGTAATAAAGTTCTAGATGAATTAAGTAAACAGGTATCAAATCTTAATTTACGAGATACTCAGAGTGGTTTTAGAGCATATTCAAAAAAGGCAATTGAAAAAATTAATTTTAAAAATAATGGATTTGTTGCAGATTCAGAAATATTAATTGATGCATCTACAAAAGATCTTACTATTTCTGAACAACATGTAACAGTATTGTACAATACAGGTACTAGAACTTCAACTCAAAATCCTATTAGACATGGTGGTAGTGTTTTGATTTCTTTGTTAGAGATGGTTTTAATGAAGAGACCGCTTACTTTTCTGGGAATACCTGGATTAATTATGGCTGTTATTGGAATTATAACTTCTAGTTTAACTTTAATTTCATTTAATGAAACAGGATATTTTTCCATTCCTCTAACTCTTTTGTCTATAGTATTGTTTACTGTAGGAGTAATGTTGGTTTTAGTATCTGGAATTTTATTCAGCTTTAATAGGACATCTAAATCTCAATAATTTGTGAGGATGAAATTTTGAATGATAATAGTATATACGAAATAATAAAAAAATGCTATTTACAATACCTTAATCGTGAACCTGATGATGCAGGATTGAAACATTATACACATTTAATGAAAACCAACCAAATCAATGAGCAAGAACTAATTAAAACATTCAAAAACTCCCCTGAGTACAAACTCTCTCATCCAGTTGACATTGAGCCTAATACACCTGTTGATATTAAAATGAAAAAAGAATGGAATGAGCGTACAAAAATGGATCCTTTGTTTGTAATAGCAACTGATCATTCAGAAACTGAAGAAGATTTTTGGAATTCTGGAATCGATGAATGTAATGATATCCTAGGAGTAAATACAGAAAGATATCAAAAAATTATTGAAAATAAAGAGACTTCAAACATGAATATTTTGGAGATTGGATGTGGTATTGGGCGTATTTTAATTCCAATGAGAAAATTTTTTGGCAATGTTACTGGCATTGATATTTCCTCAGAAATGGTTCAATTGGGACAAAAGTATGTTTCAGACATATCAAATTGTAGTATTGTTGAAAATAATGGAGTTGATTTATCAGAATTCTCTGATAATAGTTTTGATTTTTGTTATTCCTTTATTGTTTTTCAACATATCCCTGAAAAACAAATTGTTGAAAATTATATAAAAGAAGTTTCACGAATTTTAAAACTAGGTTGTTTATTCAGATTTCAAGTAAGAGGAACAATTTCTACAAAACCTAGTGAAATAACTACATGGGATGGAGTACAATTCACTTCTGATGAAATTCATAAAATTGCAAAAGAAAATAATTTTGAAGTAATTGAAGAAGGTAGTTATAAAGAAGAATATTATTGGCTAACTTTTAAATTAAAAAAATAATTTTTTATCTACTTTTGTATTCATCTGAATTTATAATAGATTCTTTTACCCAATCTATTGATTTTTTTTCATTTATTAATTGATTTTTAAAAAAAGATAGTCCTTCTGTGTCGGGTTTACGATTTAATAATATATAATATAATTCTGAAATCTCTAATTCAATTTGTAACTCTATAGATAATTTTTTGAATTTATTTGAATTACGTAAATAATTTTCTACATATTCAATAGAATTATTTTGCTCATTAAATATTTTTAATAATGATTTTTGCATATCTTCATCTGGTTTTTCATTAAAAATCATCCAATAAAGTTCCAAAATTTGAGATTTATCGCTCATTTTATCACTTATTTTTTTCTACCAAAAAGTCATTAATTATTATTGCATCCATTTCAGAATTTTTCAATGTCATTAATGCATCATGTGGTGTTTCTACAATTGGATCTCCTGCTAAATTAAATGAAGTATTAAGAACTATTCCACCTACTCCTTTCACAACTTGATAAAAGTCAGGATTCATATCTTTTTTTAGAATTTGTGGTCTGGTTGTTCCATCTACATGACAAACAGCAGGGTACAGTTCAGGATTTTTCATTTCAAATCCTAAAATCATATAGGGTGCATATGTAGAATTTACTAAAATCTTTTCACTTTTTTCTTCAATTATTGTGGGACAAAATGGACGCCATGCCTCTCTCTTTTTGACCTTCTCATTTACTGTATCTTTGTATTTTTCATCTGTAGCAAGAGATAGAATGCTTCTGTTGCCTAATCCACGTGGACCAAATTCTGAGCGTCCTTGGAACCAACCAATCACTTTACCTCTTTCAATGAGATCTATTGCAGTATCTATTTTGTTTACCTTAGTAATTTTGAAATTAAATCTATTGGCTGAAGATAAAACTTCCTCGTTAGAATGAGAACTTCCAAGATATAATGGCATGTATGGGGAAATAGGATTTTTCCCTGTGTCTTGATAATATTGTTCCAATGCCGCACCAATTGCGTTTCCATGATCGCTGCAAAGAGGATTAAAAAATAAATTTATTTTATGACCAAACTTTTGTTGAATTTTCATGTTCATTATCATATTGAGAAAAATTCCACCAGTAAAAATAATATTTTTAATTCCTGTTTCTTCCACTGCTTTTGAAACAAAATCAATTAAAATATCTTCAATTCTTTTTTGTGCAGCCCATGCAATTAAATTTTTATGATAAAGTCTTTTTAACAATAGTAATCTGGTATCTTCTACAGATACAACTGTTGTATCATGTAAGAATTTACCAGTAAATGTTACTCCACCATTAGATTTTACATTTGTTCCTTTAAAATTTGGAAATATCCGACACATATGTTGATATATTTTTTCTTGATCCTCCTCATTGCAATTTTTTGCCATTGGTGCAAGTGTCATTGTTTTGCCCTCTCCTTCTGACATAGTAAATCCACAAATTTCTGTAATAGCTCCATATGTCAATCCTAAAGAATGATACATTGGAAAATATTTGATTGGTTGTATATCCCCAGAATCAGCTAGAAACATTCCACCTGAATTTGGTTCTCCATTATCTACCCCTCCTCCATCAAGACAAATGATAAGTGCTTTTTTGAAACCCGATAATGCATATCCTGTTCTAGCATGGATGTATTGATGATCATAAAAAATTGGATTTTTTCTTTCAATTGATGTTTTTTTAAATCCAGAATCTTTTGCATAAGAACAAAATTTTTCCTCTATTTTTTTTCCCATGTGTTGTTTTTCTAAACCAAATCCTACTGTTATTTTATCAATATTCTCTAATCTTAGATTTTTTTGATTCAAACAAATTTGAATAGCTTTTGAAGGATAACCTCCATCATTTTTGATCCTACTGTATCTTTCCTCACTAATTGCAAATAAATTGGAATCATCATCCAACATTGCAACTGAAGTATAATGACCAAAACTAGATGGTTCTAAATGAGAAATGCCTAAAATATTCACATATGTGTTTTTATTAATCTTAATAAAAATATACTTAGAATTTAAAAAAATAATTAAATCATTTTATCAGAAACAACTATATCAAAAAATTTATTGTGGTTATTTTGGTCTAAAATAAATTTTTTATCTATATTCTTCAGTTTATTATCGTAAATATAATTATATTTTGAAATAATTTCATAAATTTTTTTTAATTCATTTTCTGGATTTTTCATCCATAATGGATGAAGAGATAAATGAATTGTAGGTTTCTCTTTATGTAAAAAATTTTGCATTGTTGGTAATACAGTAAATTCTCCACCCTCTATATCCATTTTAATAAAATTACAATCATCTATTGAATTATCTATAATAAATTGATCAAAACTTATTCCTTCCACTTTGCATGAGATAGATGATTTCTCAAAAATCATACTTGACATACTGTCTCCCATAGTTTTATTTTTCGGGTTAAGATACGTTATTCCAGAAAAATTTGTAATACATTGTTTAGATAATTTAATACGAGCGCAAAGATGACTGTTTAGGTCAATATTATTTTTTAAATTTTTAAATGCGACTGGATCAGGTTCTATTGCATAACAAAACTTTGCATTTTGGCATCCATACAATACGGTTGGACCTATCCAGGCGCCTAAATCAATATATGAATAATTTTTATCCAAAAATATATCAAAAATTTTGAATGTTTCAGGTTCCCATACTCCTAATTGTAGTTGAGCCCAAAAATTTGAATTATTAGATGAATTGACAAAGAATGTTTTAGTATTTTTTTTAATTTGTATTTTAGAAACTTCATCGTATTGTTTTGTTAGTAGTTTAATTTTGTATTCTAATGATTCTAAAAAAATTTTTTGTAATTCATTTTCATTAATTTTCTCGTTTTTTAAAAGTGATAAATAATGTTTGAACCCATCGGGATCAGGATCTCTATTGAGGTATTTTTTATAATAAATCTTTAAAATTTTTTCATAATTTTTCATAATTATTTAAAATTTTATGTATTATTAAATTAAATTTAATTTCAAAACATGTATTAACATTAATGATTTTCTAAAGGAGAGATTGGATTATAATTCATCTGTTAATCAAGCATTGGAAGAATATTCAAAAAAGAATTTTCAAAAATCCTATTTATTATTAGATAGTTCTTTAGACACTTTAACACAGGATTCAAACTTATTACAAGAAAAAAACATCATTTGTATTAATTTAGAAAAATATGAGTTTATTCTAGAACATCTTGAAAAGATTCTAACCACAAACCCTCAGGATATTGAAATTTTAATTCGTAAGGGTAAATGCCATCAAATTTTGGGTAAAATGGAACAGGCAATCGATTGCTTTGAAACAGTATTATCCATACAACCATCAAATTCTTTAGCATTACGCTATTTAGTTTTGATTTTAATTAATTTTGAGAAATATGATCAAGCCTTGGGTAATTTAGATCATCTACTTTCAGAAAATCCGGATGATCTTGAAATGAATTATTTTAAAGCAATAATATTGGAAAAACTTGGACAATCTGCAGAATCTGTAAATTATTATTTAAAATCTTTAAAAATCTCTTCAACTGATGTGCCTGAATTACAAAGTATATCTTTACACATGGTACAACTATTAGGAAAAGATATAGCTATGCCAATTTTTAAAAATCTTTTAGAAAATAATCCAGATAATATTTTAGCTTTAGAGGGAATGAAAAGATTATCTAATCCTGTTTATGAATATTAATTTTTTTTCTTTAGCAAATAATTTCCAACGGCTAAATAATCTAATGCCGAATTTTTAAACGTTGAAATTGCTGTTTCAGGGTTGAATACAATTGGAAATCCATGTAAATTAAATGATGTATTAAGAATTCCTCCAATTCCTGTTTTTGATTCAAATGATTTTAACACATTTGTATATCCTGAATTTTCTTTTGTAGATACGGTTTGTGGCCTGCATGTTAAATCAAATGGATGTATTGCTGCAGTAATGTCTTTTCTGTTATTGGTAGTATCAAATGCTATTATCATATGAGGTGAATATTTTCCATTAATCAAATAATCATCTATTCTATCATGTAAAATTGATGGCCCAAAAGGCATCCAAAAATCTCTCATTTTGATTGCATGATTCAGTTTTCTTGTTATTTCTAAATTTGAAGCATTTGCTAAAATGGATCTATTGCCTAATCCACGTGGTCCCCATTCCATTTGTCCGCTAAATCTAGCTATGATGTTATCTTCTTTGGAGAGTAATTCTCCAATTTCACAATCAATATCGTCAATATATTGAGCCTCGCTAAAAAGATCTTTTTCTTTGAGTGTTTTTTCAATTTGTTCGTTAGAAAAAGACGTTCCAAAATAAAGATCTTTTAGTGGAGTTTTAGAACAAATATTGCCATCCTGAATTGATAGTTCAAAATTTGCTTGTAATGCTGCACCTACAGCAAGTCCTTCATCGCCTGAGGCTGGACAAACAAATAGTTCATCAACTTCATCCATCTCTAAAATCAATTTGTTAGTCTTCACATTCATGAAATCTCCTCCTGCACAAGCTATTTTTCTAATACCTGTTTTCTTAATTCCAGCACGAATCCAATCTGTAATTAATTTTTCAAACCATGATTGACAAGCTGCTGCAATATTGTCAAATCTTTGATCAGAAAGAATTTTTCTTAATATGGCTTGTGAAGGGATTCCATGTGGTCCAATAAGATTTGTAAATTTTAATGAGTTTGCTTTATCTACATCTATCATGTTTTTCATAATATCAATACATTTCTCAGATTTTCCATATGGTGCAAGACCCATTACTTTGTAATGATCAAAATCTCCATCCATTCCTAAAAATGTGGTGATGTTACTATAGAGAATTAATCCAACTGAATCATAGTATGTACTTGTTGCATCTTTTAATCTAGTAATTTCACCATTTTGTCCTGTGCTAATTGTACTACTAATTCCATCCCCTGCACCATCTGCTGTAAATACTAGTACTTGTTCGTCAAAAGTCCAAGGACTAAGATAATATGCTGATGCAGCATGTGCTAAATGATGATCAACAAAAATAATTTCTTTGATATCAATTCCTGCATCTATGACACTTTTTTTAACTTCCTCTAAAATATTCAAATGAGAATTATGGGACACAAAATGTTTTAATCCTTTTAAATTTGAATTTAAAGAACTCCAATCTAGAAAAACATCTGATAGTAGTAAGTTAGAAAATGGGGTTGTTTTATGAATTTGAGTTTTTAATCC
>JAONKT010000019.1 GCA_028377625.1 Candidatus Nitrosopumilus sp.
AAATCTTCCTACATTTCCTAATCTGAATAAAACTTCTAATTGATTTTTAACAATATCATTGATTTTATCAACATCTTGTGCTGTCTCTAAACCCTGCCTTGTTAATTGATATCTTCCATCTTTTGTTTCTTCAATTAATTTTTCATCTAGTAATCTGCCTAACAATGGATAAATTAATCCTGGAGATGGTTTCCAAATTCCATTACTTTGTTCAACAGCATAATCGATAATTTCTTTTCCAGTGTATGTTTTTTCTTTCAGTAATTCAAGAATAAAATATCTTGAAAACCCTCTTGGAACTGAACTTCCAACTCTTTGAAACCACTCAGAAATCATCACTAGTGATATCACTAGTGATATATTTTAGTATTTCTGAATCTGCCTAACAATACTTCATATTTAACCCAAAAATACTGATTTTGTATTAAAAATGACTAATTCACTAGATTTTGATCTTATCATTTGTGGTTCTGGTCTTGCTGGATTAAGAGCTGCGATTTCAGCTGCAAAGAAAGGTCCACATCTAAAGATTGGAGTTGTTTCTAAAGTTCAAGTAATGCGTTCTCACTCTGTTTCTGCTGAAGGTGGAACCGCAGCAGTACTTTTTGAAGACGAAGGTGATACAATTGAATCTCATGTTTATGATACTGTAAAAGGAAGTGATTTTCTTGCTGACCAAGATGTTGCAGAACGACTATGTGTTGAAATGCCACAAGAAATTCATCAATTGGATCATTGGGGAATGCCATGGTCTAGAAGAGATACTGGAAGAATTGATCAACGAAATTTTGGGGGTTACAGTTTTCCTAGAGCAACATACGCATCTGATAAAGTTGGTTTTTATGAAATGCAAACTCTGTATGACACATGTCAGAAATTTGATAATATTGAATATCTAAACGAATGGTTTGTGACATCAATTATACATGATAGTAAAAAATTCATGGGTGTAACTGCAATTGAATTATCCTCTGGTAATTTTTACACCATAAAAGGAAAAGCTCTGATAATTGCAACTGGTGGAGCTGGACGTTTGTATAGTTTTTCAACTTATGCTTTATCTTCAACTCCTGATGGTTTGGATATGGGATTCCGTGCTGGTATGGCATTAAAGGATATGGAGTTTGTTCAGTTTCATCCTACTGGAATTTTACCTTCTGGAATATTAATTACTGAAGGTGCAAGAGGCGAAGGTGGATATCTACTAAACAACCAAGGCGAGAGATTTATGAAAACATATGCAGCTGGAAAAATGGAATTAGCCCCACGTGACATTGTTTCAAGATCTATCATGACAGAAATTGAAGAAAATCGTGGATTCAAACATGAAACTGGAGTTGATTGTATGAAACTTGATTTGAGACATCTTGGTGATGAAAAAATTAAAGAAAAATTAGGTGGAATTAGAGAAATTTCGATTAAATTTTCAGGTATAGATCCTGCTAAAGATTTGCTTGACATTAGACCTGTTTGTCATTATATGATGGGTGGACTTCATACTGATATTGATGGTGCAACCGAAATTGAAGGTGTTTGGGCAGCTGGTGAAGTTGCATGTAATAGTGTTCATGGTTCAAATCGTTTAGGTGCAAACTCTACTTCAGAATGTATTGTATGGGGAAAAATTACTGGTGAACTTGCAGCAGAATATGCTATGAATAATAACAATAGTGATCAATGGCCTCATCATTTAGTTGCTTTAGAAGAAAAAAGAATCTTTGATGGAATATTTAGAGGAAATGGAGATGTAAATCCATATGAGATTAGGCAAGAACTTACTGACACTTTAAATGATAAAGCATATGTTTTTAGAAATGAAACTGATCTTGTAGATGGTTTAAAGAAAGTCCGTGAATTAAAAAAACAATCTTGGAAACATGTTGATGATAAAGCAAAAGAATACAATACTAACTTTGCAAATGTAATGGAGCTTGATTCTATGTTTAGAGTTGCTGAAGTTCTTTTAATTGGTGCTATTAATCGTAAGGAATCTCGTGGTGCACATTCGAGAACTGATTATCCTAAACGTGATGATGCAAACTTTTTACATCACACACTTGCATATTACGATCCGATTGAACCAATTATGAAAAAACATCCAGTAACTATTACTAAATACCAACCAGTGGAGAGAAAATACTAGATGACTAAAGATGACAATAAAGGTGGTATCAAAGGGATGGTTAATCCTAATCGTTTTGGAATAGAACGTATTGCTTATTTGTTAATGCGTTTAACTGGATTGGGATTATTGGGTTACTTTATTGCACATGTATATGAAACAAGTAATATTTTACGAGGCCGAATGGGTTGGGATGACTTTTTAGCAATGACTCAAACAACTGAGGGACATATCTTTTTAGTACTTGTAATTGGAATGTGTGTTTTTCATACTGGAAATGGAATCAGAATTATGATGGGTCACGGTGGTGTTGGTGTAGGTAAACCAGCTAGACCTGATTATCCATATGATCCAGCATCTCAAAATTATAGACATAAAATAGGAATTTACTCTTCTATTGTCCTTGCCGCAGTTGCAATGATGTATGGAATGGCAGTAATGTTTGGTGAATAAAATGAAAGAAAGTACAATAATGAAAATTCACTATGGGACTGCTTTGGCATCAGTTGGTTTAGTTGCAGTTCATATTTTGATGCGTCTAACAACTGGGTTTGCAGATTCTTTATCATATGAAAATGTTTTAGCAAATTATAGATCTGTTCCATATGTGATAATGCTTGAATTAATCTTAATTTTACTTGCAGTGCATGGATTTAATGGGTTGAGAGTTATCTTACTAGAATTAAAACAAGGCAGGGTATATGAGAAAGCCGTTTCGTATGGTGTTGTAATAGGAATGATTGCATTAATTGGATATGGCTCAAGAACAATTATTATGACAAATATGGGGATGGTATAGAGATGGCTCAAGTGTCTAGCATTGAAGATGAAAATGCACCAAATCTGTTGTCTACATCAAAATCTGTTTTACTAAGAATTTCTAGATTTAATCCTGAATCTGATGATTCATCAAAATTCATGGAATTTACTGTTTCTTATGAAAAATGGACAACTGTATTGGAAGCAATTCTTGATGTCAAAAAACATCACGATCATTCAGTAGCTGTTCGTTATTCTTGCAGACAAGCTACATGTGGTTCTTGTGGAATGTTGATTAATGGAAAACCTAGATTAGCATGTTTTACTAAAATTAGTGAATTGGATTCTAACGTAGTAACTGTTGAACCTATGAATAATTTTCCAGTAATTCGTGATTTAGCAGTAAAATTTGAAAGATTATTTGAAACACATCAAAAAATTAAACCTTATCTAATTAATGAAAATTCTGAACTAGAATCTGATGAAAGAGAATTCTTACAATCTCCTAAAGAAGTAGAACAATACATCCAATTTGCAAATTGTATTAAATGTGGATTGTGTAATTCTGCATGTCCCACTATGAGTACCGATTCTTCATTTGTAGGACCTCAAGCATTAGCACAAGCATATCGATATGTTGCTGATAGTAGAGACAAAGGAAAAGATACTAGACTAGACATAATTGATGAATCTCATGGAATTTGGAGATGTCATTTTGCTGGTTCATGTAGTCAAGTTTGTCCAAAAGGTGTTGATCCTGCTATGGGAATTCAATTCCTTAGAGGATATTTGTTAGGATTTAGAAGTTAACCTAACTTGTTTAGACGTTAATCTGTCTTTTTTGGAAGTTCATTCACTTTTTTAGGATTAGGACTATTGTTGACCTGATTATTGATTTGTTCTGCCATAAAATGATTTGATACATTTACTTTGACATCTTCTACCCCATCTACCTTCAAAAGATAATCGTGAACATCTTGACAAATTTTGAAACCAAACACTGCTGGACAGAATGGACTAGTTAGATGCAAATCTACCTTGACATTACTATCGCTAATGTCTACTTCGTCAATTAACTCTAATTCTACAATTGATGTATTGATTTCTGGATCCACAATCTTTGATAACTCATCAAAAATTTTGACCCTAAGTAATTTGATATCTTGGCTCATGTCGGAAAAACATTTATGCTATATATAACCATTTTACAACCTTAGTTGATGTATCGTTCACGACTTGGTACTGATTTGAGTAATATCACTTTAGATTATGTTTCCTCAATAAATGATGATTCTCAAATCGCTTTATATGATATAGTTGGTAGTCAGGCTCACACAGTAATGCTACTAGAAAATAAAATTATAACAAAAAATGATGCAAAAAAAATTTTATCCTCATTAGAAAATTTGAAAAATGAAAAATTTGATTCATCATCTGGAGCAGAAGATATTCATGAATTAATTGAATCCATTGTCATTAAAAAAGCAGGTATGGCAAGTGGTGGAAAAATGCATACTGCAAGATCTAGAAATGATCAAGTTGTTTTAGATATTAGAATGAAAATTAGAGATGACATTAATATTATTTGTAATTGTCTTTTAGATACAATTGAATCTCTGGTATCTGTTTCAAAAAATCATCAAAAAACTATAATGCCATTTTACACTCATCTTCAACAAGCTCAAGCAGGTTTGTTTTCTCATTATTTATTAGCTCAAGCAGATGTTTTATCCAGAGATTTCCAAAGATTGTTTGATACTTTTCAAAGAATTAATCAAAGCCCTCTTGGAGCTGGACCTGTTGGAGGAACAAGTATTACAATTGATAGACATAGTACTGCAAAAATGTTAGGCTTTGATGATGTAATTGAAAATTCTCTTGATGCAACAAGTACCCGTGATTTTGTAGCAGAATATGTTGCAATGATTTCAATTTTAATGACTAATTTAAGTCGAATTTCTGAAGATTTTATTATTTGGTCAACATCTGAGTTTTCTTTTATTGAATTATCTGATGAGTTTACATCACCTTCAAGTGTAATGCCACAAAAAAAGAACCCTGATATTTTAGAATTAACTAGGGGCAAGACTGCAGAAATTATTGGAAATTTAACTGCAATTTTAACTACTATCAAAGGTTTAGCTTCAGGTTATGGACGTGATCTACAACAAATCAAATCATCTATTTGGTCAACATCAAAAATATCTATCAGTGCATTATTAATTATAAAATCAATTGTTCTTACTATGAAAGTAAATGAAAAACAAATGAAAAAAGTAACTGAATCTAGCAATCTAATTGCATTGGACATTGCTGAAAAATTAGTTCAAGAAGGAATTCCATTTCGAGTAACCCATAAAATTGCAGGCATTTTAGTTCAATTAGCACATGATTCAAAAAAACCTATTTCTAAATTAACTACTCCAGAAATCAAAAAGTCTGTAAATGGAACTAAGGTAGACCCAAAAACTGTATCAAAAATTATTTCAACTACTAGTGTTGTTTCGTCTCTTAAGGATAGAAAATCCTTTGGTTCTTCTGGATATGATGAACAAAAAAGAATGATTTCTGATAGAACTCTAAAAATCAATACTTGGAGATCTAATATGTCGAAAAGGGAAAATAAAATCAAATCATCTATTGATGAACTTCAGAAAATAGTTGATGAAATTATTTGATTAATGGAAAGGGAGCGGGTCTAAAGGGATTCGGACCCTTGACAACCGGATTAAAAGTCCGGTGCGCTACCTGGCTGCGCCATAGACCCACAAAAAAAATTGTTTTCGAGTATAATTTAGTCTTTTACAAATTTAGATGTGATGACAGAAACTTTTAATCTAGGATTTTGATTCATAGTACTTGTGCCCTTGTAGTATAGCCCGGTCTAGAATTCGGCCCTGTCACGGCTGAGACGCGTGTTCAAATCCCGCCGAGGGCGCCATTAATTCTAATTATTTCATTTTTTAGCGATCATTTTTTCTTTTAATTCTAAATTCCTACAAAATTTCTATTACAAGAATATTAAAATTCAGGGAATTTTAGTGAAATTTATTGTCTGAAGAGGAAAAAGAATCTAAAGTAGAAGCAAAAACTACTGAGGAAAGTAAATCTGAAGAACCATCAGTTGAGGAAATCAAAAAATCTGAAGAATCTAAAGCTGAAGCAGAATCTAAAGCTGCTCAAGAAGCAGCAGCTAAAGTGGAGGCAAATGCAAAAGTAGTTGCTGACGCAGAAGCTGCAGTAAAATTAGCTCTTGAAAAAGCAAATGCAGCACGAGCAGAATTGGAAGCAGCAGCTGACGAAGAATACAAAGCAATTGCTGCTGAAGTTAAAGCAGATACTGCAAAAAAAGCAGATTTTACTTTCAAAAGAAAAGGTGAAGAAATTTTTAGACGAGAGATGGGAGAACCTGAATTTTGGTTAGAAAAAGAAGATAGATTTCCAAGACCTATACTTTCAGCAGATGAACAAGAATCTATTACTAGACAAGCTGAAACACCTCAAGATCAAACTCCAGAATATAACCCACAACACGTACTTAGTCCAGAATATGGTGGTGTATCAAATTATGAACGCGGTGTTGATTCTTTCTTAGATGAATTAAAAGCTAAACTTGCTAAACAAAAAAGTGATCCTGATTCTACTGAAAAAGAAATACTTGCAACAGAAAATGAAATTACTTACTTAGAATCTATACATGAAAATTTCTACATTGGAATGAATGTTTTTAGAACTGCCAAAGGTGGAAGGAATAAAATTAGTGCATAGGATGTATGATGATATGGATCACATAATTTTTGATGTAATGAATGCTAGAGTGACTTTCAAAAATGTCCCTATACATGAATTATCTAAATTTGCTTTCAAAGATGTTGCGGTGGCAGCAGAAGAATTTAAGAACATTGATGGTGTTGACGAATGTATAATTATTCAAACTGCAAGTAGAATTGAAATTTTTACAGTTAGTAATACGGAAACTATTGATTCACCCGATGCAAGAAGGGCTGAGGGTAAAACTCTCATTTTAAATCAAGTTAAAGAAAAATGGATAAATTTAACAGAATTAGAACAAATTGACATTGATCATTTTGATCAAACTATTGAAGTTTACAAAAGTGATGATGTTTATCTTAATCTCTTACGTTTAGGTTCTGGAATTGATTCATTTGTTGTTGGAAAACAAGAAGTATTTGATGAAATAGTTCAATCATTATCTCATGCTAAATCTGCAGGAACATCAGGTACTATTCTAAATAAATTATTTGAAAGTGTAATTCGATTATCTACTAGAATGAGAGATACTACAGGTATTGCAAAAGATATTGTTTCTCTTGGTGATACTGCAGTTAAATTAGTTGAAGAGAAAGCTGGATTGGATTCAAAGAAGAAAGTTTTGTTGATTGGAACTGGTAATCCTGCTGCTTTAGTTGCAAAATCTCTAAACAAAAAAGAAATCTCTTATGATGTAACAAGTAGATCAATTGAACGCGCAACTGGATTTACTAATATTGTAGGTGGAAATCCAATACCTTTTGATGATGTTTATTCTACATTTGATAAATATGATATAATTTTTGTTGCAACTACATCTGATTATTTCTTAATTACTTATGATAGAATCCATTTGGTTATGGAAGAAAAGAAAAAAGGCACATTAATTTTAGATTTATCTGATCCAAGAACCGTTGATGAAGGAATTACATCCCTTCCTGGAATTAAATTACTATTTAGAGATCAAATTGCAGAAATCTATGATGAAAGTGTAAAGGATAAAGCAACAATTATTCCTGCAGTTGAGAAAATTATTGAAAAAGAATTACCAGTTTTATCTGCTAGAATGAAAAGATTAGATGCTTAGTATTTTTTATTTTTGTTTTCTTAATAGAAATTGCATTACTGCTTCTTTTGAATAGTCAATTCCATGAACATCCTCTGTATGGGTTCTGAAATCTTCAATAACTTTATCTTGTTCACCCTCTACTTCAAAATCACATTCAAAACCATAGTCATTACACTTTAGTTTTGGCATATTTTGATGAAATAATATCAGTATAAAAATTATGATATCTTTAATTTGCTAGTGGTAGTAAGATGAGATTTTATCCGTATGATTCGTATTTAATTCCGAAACTTCCATCGGATTTCTTTTCATGCTCTGTGACAAAACCTTTTGGACCTAGGTGATCAATTACACCATCAATTGTACCTTGATAACCACAAATGTAAATAATTGAATTTTCTGGTGTTAATTCCTCTCCTACCATTTCTTCAACTGGTGACAACCCTGTTTTTTTATCTGGTTTGAAAAATGATTCAACTCTGCCCACATGACCGTTCCAAGATCTATTGAAAAATTCTTTTGGTCTACTAATTGCAGCTCTGTATCTGAAATTCCATTTGTCTCTTCCTATTTTTTCACTTTCTAATTCCATATCTGTTAACAGACGTTTGTAACTTAATTCATCAACATAACTGGCACCATGTAAAACTATGACTTCCCTAGTGTCACTAGTATCTTTGAAATGTTTTGCAAATGCAATAAATGGAGCTAAACCTGTTCCTCCTCCAACACAAATTACTCTTCGATTATCTTTTTTACCGTCATGCAGTTTATCACTAATTAGTAATGCTGCTCCTGTTGGATCACCTAAAGTGACTTCATCACCAACACTTAGATAAAATAATTCAGTTGTTACACGTCCTGGCAGTGGTTTTCTTACCCATCTAATTACAAATTCAAAATAATCTCTATTTTCAGCATGTGATGCAATTGAATATGCTCTTCTAACTACTTTTTTTTCTGCTGGTATTGGAAGACCAATTGTTAAAAATTGACCAGTTTCATATTCTGGCATTCCATTTTCAGGAACTAATCGTATGATAACTAGATCCTCTTTTAGTAACTCTCTGTAGACAACCTTTGCCTTCATTTCAGTAACCATACAACGAGGTTTCCTGTTACTTTGGATAAATATATTTCTCTTATGATCTAATCCTAAAAATTGGATAATTCCTATAATTTTAATTAATTTGTGACATTATTTCATCAAGAATTTTTTGATTTGCTGCAGCAATAAACGAGACTCTTGTTTCATAACTTAGATCTGCATCAAGTGGTTTCAAATCTGCATCAAGTAATAATCCTCCTGCCTCCTTTACAATAATACATCCTGCAGCAATATCTTGAATTCTAATTTTATCTCTAAAGTCAATAAAAACATCCATCACACCTCTGGCAAATAATGCCATTTCTAATGCATTAGCACCAAAATGTCTTGTATGATTATGATTTTGAAAAATTGGATACATCCTTTGCATTAATTCATTTGAACCACCAGATGTGTTTATTCCAACAATTTTGTAAACTGGTTCTTTTTGTTGAACTCTAATCTGTTTTTCATTTAAAAATGAACCTTTATCTTTTGAGGCCCAATACATATCTCCATTTGTTAAATCTGTTATTACACCATCTGTAATTGAACTAAGTTTATTTTCTGTTGCAAACGCTAATGAACTACAAAAAAATGGAACACCACGTACTGCATTGGCTGAACCATCTATGGCATCCATTATGATGTAACCTTTTGGTTTATCTGATAATTCAACTCTGCCACATTCTTCACCTAGAACAACACATTCAAAATTAATTTTTTTTAGATAATCTAAAACCGTTTTTTCAGCAATTATGTCGATATTTCGTGAAATATCTCCTCCTGCACCTCTTCCAAAATCTCCAGCAGCGTCTTCAGTTCCTGCAAGATCTTTTACATTTTGATAAATTTGATTTGAAGCTTCTTTTAGAATTTCTATTACTTCCACATAAAATAATTTTTTCCTCGTAATTTAAGTGAAGAAATTTTTTGTTTTGAAAGCATAAATAACAACACTTAGAATTGTGTTTGTGAGTGGAAAAGATGAATCAATTTTTAGTAAAAGTGCTTTAATGGGAACTAAACCTGGAAAACAAATCATCAAACAAGGTTTATTCAAATCAAAAGGATTCAAACTGTTTAATCAGTATAAACAAGAGGCTGAAGATACATTTCCTGCATTTGCTCAAAGATTTGCAAAAAATCTGTTTGACCAAATTAATGCTGATAATTCACCAAATACTACTCAGCAACAATTTGCTGAAGAAGTTGGCTCTACTGAAATTATTCTAAATGCATCAGAAATTGAGCCTATAAAATCTAAATTACAAGATTTTGATACTTTACATGATAGAGTTCTTAGAATTTTAAATTCAAATTTTGTTAAAATGACATTCCCTGTTTTCAATGGTCTTTTTGATGCATCCACAGATTATTTCAAAGATGATAAAAATACCACAATGAGGGAGGATATTGTTGATGGCCATATCATCGCAATTGATCTTAGTGAACCTATGGATAGAATTGTTGACAAAGATGAAGATTTAGAATATTTAGATGATTACAAACTAATGAATCCATATATTTTGAAACTTGCAAGAGAAAAAATTTCAAAAGGTGGAGATGATGTTCTCAAAGAATTTGAAGAAGGTTTCAAGCAAGCAAGAATTGGACAATATCTTGATACTAAATTAAAAGATAAACCTGCAGAAATTACTGAAGAGGAACTAATTGAAAGTTATAAAAAATATCGTTCTGTTATGGGAACTGCTGGTAGAAACATGGCATTGAATCGTGCACCTTTAGCTGATATATTTTATACTGGAATGGCCAAAGCAGCAGAATCCGTTGGATGTGGTAATGAAATTGAAGATAGTATTCGAGATAGAGCAGCAAAAATTCCTTCTTGGCCATTATTTTATTCATTGAAAATGAATGATGCAAAAAGTGGATTTGAAGAAACAATGAATCATAGTGAATCCTATTTGAGTGAAGCAAGAAGTGCTCTTGAAAAATTACCTGATAATTTCTCACATACAAAATTCTTAGAATTTCTTTTCCTTACTGTTGAACATTACAATTTATTCTGGTATAAGAAATTGCAAGAAGAAAATATCTGGTCAGATTTGAACAAAAATCTTCCAACCAAGTGATAAAATTGATGTGGTCTGAAAAATATCGACCTCAGAGTATTTCTGATATGGTGGGTAATGAAGCACCATGTGCAGCCGTAATAGAATGGTTTGCAAAATGGAAAAAAGGTACAAAACCTCTTTTGATAGTTGGGCCCCCAGGAATTGGAAAAACGACTATAGCGTTTCTTTTAGCTAAACAATTTGGTTATGATATGATTGGTCTTAATGCTAGTGATGTTCGAAGTAAATCTAGAATTAATGAAATTCTAACTCCTGTTTTAGGTAATGTCAGTGTTTTAGGTACTCCTATGATTTTTGTTGATGAGGTGGATGGTATTCATGGCAGAGGAGATTATGGAGGTGCTGCAGCTCTTGTTGATATTTTGAAGAAACCAAATGTTCCAATTTTACTTGCTGCTAATTATGATGATTCAGATAAAATGAAGAGTATTAAAAAATCAGTAACCACAATTTCATTTAAAAAAATCCCACCAAGATTATTGCGTGTTTATTTGGATAATATATTAAAAAAAGAAAATGAAAAACTTAGTCCTGGGTCTTTAATCAAAGTTATAGATAAATCTCAAGGTGACATTCGTTCTATGATTAATCTTACTCAATCTTTGATTACTGGATTTAATCCTCAAACAGAAACTTCGTTTGAGAGTATCAATATTGAAGATGGAGTAAATGCATTTTTTAAAGCAAATTCAATTGAAGAGGCCAGAGGTGTTTTGTATTCCATACAAATTGATCCTAGGGAAAAAATTAATGCGTTTTATTCTAGTATTGTTACTAGTGATTTAGATAGTGCTTCACTTGCAAAATATTTAGAAATTATTTCTAATGCTGATATGTTATTTGGAAAAATTATGAAAACACAAAATTGGAGACTATTACGTTATCTTAATGACATTTTAATTAATTTATACAAAAAAGATGATAGAGTAAGATATTCTAAATATAATTTATCGTGGCCATTACTTAATAGAATTCGTTGGGATAGTAAAAAAATTAAATCATTATCTGCTGTAATGGCAAACAAATTACATCTTTCATCTAGTTCATTTGTAACATTATGTTTGCCCTATGTTTTATTTTGTATTAAAAATAAAACGTTGCAATTAGATCTAGAAGAAACTTTTGGTGATATTATTGATAAGGAG
>JAONKT010000002.1 GCA_028377625.1 Candidatus Nitrosopumilus sp.
TCTTTGAAGATCTACCATATGGTAAATCTGTAACAATACCATCAAAATTATTTGAAATTTTAATCAATTCTTGAAAATCTGATTTAAAAATTTTTGATTTATAATTATTAAAGTTAAGATTTTCTTTACTTATCTCACACATTTTTTCATCAAAGTCTATTCCTATTGCATTGATACCCATAGATTCAGATTCTAGTAATGTTGTGCCTGTACCACAAAATGGATCACATAAAGTTTGCCCTTTTTTCAATCCAATTAAATTTATCATAACTCTTGTCAATTTCCAATCTAATTCATGAGGATATTTTTTACTTTTTTTAGGACGTTTCATTATTACATTTTTTTCTGCAAACCCAAAAAAATTTTCTTTATTTGTAAAAATCAGATATACTGTGATATCAGGATTTTTCAAATTTACTTTTGCATGAGTAAATTTTGATATCATATCACCCATAGATTTTTCCAATTCTAATGTATTCAATTGATTTGCTGATAAATTAACTACTCTGCATACAAAACTTTTTGTATTTTTTAGAACTTGAAAATTTTCTTCATCTAAAAATAATCCTGACATTTTTCTCAATATTTGTCCAGAAGTTTTTACAAATGTTGCACGTTCTGAAATTTTTTTCCAATTAGTTTTTGATTGAATAATTACTAGATTTGAAATTACTTTTATTTTTGCAAATCTATCATACATTTTTACTATTGCAATTATTTCATCAATTGCAAGTTCTAAATAGTCTTTAGATAAAATAAAAAAACTTTCTGGCATTACATTATTGCCTTTGCAATAGCCTTTGAAATATCTACTTTTGATGTTTTTCCTGGAATTGTATTTGTACTAATGATATTTGTAACTCCTGCTTTCTTTATTTTCTTTTCAGCATCATTCATTAGTAATGCATGCGTACATGCAACATAGATTTTTTTACATTTTTGCTTTTTAAGAAATTGTGTAGCTTTGATAATGCTACCACCTGTACTTATCATATCATCAACTAATATTAAATCTCTATTTTTAACTTGTTTTAGATTTTTTGTTTTAATTTTTACTGTACCTGTTTTTCTACTTCTTATTTTCTCTAGTGCGATATAATCTAAATTGAATTCCTTTGCAAATTGCCTTGCCCTTTCTTTCCCTCCTTGATCTGGTGATACAACTAAGGGATTTTTTAGCCTCAATTTCTTAAAATATCTAACCAGATCTGGAATTGCAGTAATGTTTTTTGTTTTAATCTTAAAGTAGTTTAATCCCATTACACTATGAATATCAACAACAATTATTTTTGATGCCCCTGCACCCTTGAATAATTTACCGAGTACTTTCATGGTAACTATTTCTCCTGATAGAAATTCTCTATCTTGTCTTGCATATCCCATATATGGAATTACTACAACTACTTCTGATGAATTTTCTTTAGCTTTAGTGATTAATGATAATGCTTGAACTAAGTTAGTATCAACAGGTGGGTAAATTGATTGTACCACAATAGATTTCTTTTTTGATATTTTTCCAACTAATGTAATTTTACTTTCACCATCAGGAAATACTCTAATTTCTGATTTTACAAAATTTGCTTTAATTTTTTTAGATAATTCTTTTGCTAAATTTTCAGAAGATTTTCCTGAAATTACTGTTAATTTACTCAATAAGAAAATATGATTTGAAGGGATTCTTAAGTTTTGAGAAATTATTTCTATTCGTCGCCTTCTCCACGACCTATATCGCCTAATCCATACTCATCAATTACTTTATTTCTAAACTCTTCTTTTTCATCAATTTCTTTTTGCTCTTTCTTTTCGTCCCCTTGATATACAGTTCTAATTGGCCATGGTATTCTAATATCATATTTCTTGAACTCTTCATACATAATCATCCTTAGATCAGTTTTTGTTTTAAACTGGGCCCCATAATCTTTAACGTATAACCACATTGAAAAATCTAATGCGGAATCGTTGAATTGATTAAATCTTACCACTGGTTGTGAAATATCTACGTGTAAATCCTTGTCACATCCACAACTTGATTTATTTTCATCTAAGTATGAACATCTGTTTTGTCTAACTAGGTGTCTTCCTTTACCATCTTTAATTTCAATCATGCCACGTTTTCCAATTTTTACTAAAATTGCTGCAACTTGTTTAGGATCATTAAGATATGAAACACCTACAGTAACTACTGCAGGAACAAGTTTGTTTTCTTTTGTATAGTTGATAATTTGTGCTGTTACCAATTGTCTTGTAGGAATTATTGCTACAGACTCATGTAATCCATCTCTAACATATGTAACTCTAGGAGTAATTTTATGGACATATCCATTATATCCTGACTCCAATTGCACTCTTTCACCTTCTTTGAAAATATTGTCTTTTCTGATCATTAAATATGCAAAATAATTTTGCATTGTTTCTTGTAATGCTAAACCAATACCAATGGCAAGTCCTCCTGTTGCAGTAGCTAATACAAACAAATCTACTCCCCACCAGGATACAACTCCAAGAATTGTTGCAGCAAAAATTCCTACAGGTAAAATTTGTTTAAATGATTTAGGAATTCCTTCTCTTTTTTTACGTGCGTATCCTACTGGTCGAGAACTTGGAATTAATGGCTCAAAACCATTTAACCTTTTTTCTTCTCTCCAAATATCAATTGCAAATATTTCATCTGGTTTTGCACCAGGTTTTAATTTTCTTCCTGATTGATTATTTCCAGTAATACAATTGTTAAAATATTTTAAATATTTCTTTCTTTCAGATTCTTTCCATTTTTCAAATGGATTAGTTACTAATTTTTCATAACTTCCAATGGGATTTCCTTTTGAAGTGCGATACTGTTCTAACTTCATGATTCCTTCTTTTGTTTTACGGAGATTTTTAAATTCTTCGTCAGTAAAATCTTCAGGTGTTATAGTTGGTGGAATCCATTTGTATAATTTATGAAAAAGATCATCATCATCTGAAAAACCTTGCATATCATACCAAACTTGAAAATCTTGTTTTTCGAGAATTGATTTATCTCGTTTTGTAAGCATGATTGGAATTAAATGAGAAATTGTATAACCAATAACCAGAATGTTGAAAGTGTTGAGAATCTTTGCAAAAGTTTCTTCAGGAGTTAATTCCATTGTTGATAAATTTGTATCATTTTCAAATAATTCTGAAGTTTGAATATATGCATTAGTTGATGAGATTAAAGCAATTGCAAAAAATGGCAATACTGCATTTTGTACAAATTTTGATAAGTGTGGTCTAGTGTAAAATATTTTTTTTGATTTTATTAATGAGGAGAATGTTCTATATGCAGCAACAATAATTATAATTCCAACTATCATTATGATGAAAGCTAATTGAAGTGATTCTGATGACGCCAATAATTGTGAAACAGTATCAAATTCACCAACTGAAATTTGTGAAATATCTCCTTCGGCCATAATTTGTCTTGTTACTTAGTTTAATTTTCTAGAATAAAATGTTAAGCCATTTTGATTATTTAAAAAGAAAAATTCAACAATTTTTCATTTTTTCACGCCTAGAATTGTTGTAACATTTAACAAGGGTAAGGGCACTAATTACAAAATGACCTATCAAAAATCAATATGGAAAGATACCCCTTCCATGAAATCTTATACATTATCTAACTTTCGTCAACTTCCACAAATTCAACAACTTTCTGAAGAAAAACAGTTTGAAATGGAAGTTGTAGGAAATGTTTTACCTTTTAAAGCAAATAACTATGTAGTTGAACAATTAATTGATTGGAATAATATACCAAATGATCCAATTTTTGTTTTAACATTTCCTCAAAAAGGAATGTTGAAACCTGAGCATTATGAAAAAATGTCTACTGCATTAAAAAATAATGCTGATAAAAAAGAAATAGCAACCATTGCAAATGAAATTCGTTTACAATTAAATCCACACCCAGCAGGTCAAATGGAACTTAACGTTCCAACATTAAAAGATGGAACTAAACTCTATGGTATGCAACACAAGTACAAAGAAACTTGTCTTTTTTTCCCTAGTCAAAGTCAAACATGCCATGCATATTGTAGCTTCTGTTTTAGATGGCCACAATTTGTTGGTATGGATGAAATGAAATTTGCAATGCAAGAAGGTGAACAACTAGTTCAATATGTTAGAGAACACCCTGAAATTACTGATGTATTATTTACTGGTGGTGATCCAATGATCATGAAAGCAAAAATTTTCTCAAAATATATTGATACTTTAATTGAAGCAAATCTTCCAAATCTTAAAACTATTAGAATTGGAACAAAAGCACTAGCATATTGGCCTTACAAATTTTTAACAGATTCAGATTCTCAAGAAATGTTAGATATTTTTAAGAAAATCACTGATAGTGGGTTACATCTTGCATTTATGGCTCATTTTAATCATCTAAATGAATTATCTACTGATGCTGTAAAAGATGCAATTAAAGAAGTACGAAAAACAGGGGCTCAAATTAGAACTCAATCACCGCTTTTAACACATATCAACGATGATGCAGAAATGTGGGCAAAAATGTGGACAAAACAAGTTGAATTAGGTTGTATACCATACTACATGTTTGTAGTAAGAGATACAGGGGCTCAACATTACTTTGGAATTTCTTTAGTTAAAGCACATGAAATTTACAAAAAAGCATATTCTTCAGTAAGTGGAATAGCAAGAACTGTTCGTGGACCAAGCATGTCTGCTACACCTGGTAAAGTCCACGTAATGGGTACTACAACTGTAAATAATGAAAAAGTAATAGTTTTGAGGTTCATACAAGGCCGAAATCCTGATTGGGTTGATATTCCATTTTTTGCAAAATATGATGAAAATGCAATTTGGTTAGACGATTTAGAACCTATTTCTGATGAAAAATTCTTTTTTGAAGAGGGCATGATGGAATTTCAAAAAACTAAACTAAATTGAGACTAATTACCATAAAATTTACCTGACTTGATTGACAATTCTATCTTACTAGATAATATTAGTAAAATAATTTTTAAAATACAATAATTGGATACTAAACAAGTTTTACAAACTATACAAGATGAAAACATATCTTTCATTGATTTTTGGTTTGTAGATATTTTTGGTGAACTTCATAATGTTGGGATGCCAAGCTATGCAATTGATGAAAATAGTTTTGTAAACGGTCTTGAAAAATTAGATGCTAGTTCAATTGTTGGATTTAAATCTGTAAATAATTCTGATATGATTTTAATGCCTGATCCAAATTCATTTAAAATTTTACCCAATGATTATGATCCTGGACATAGAAAAAATGCACGCATATTTTGTGATCTTTATGATGGTAGTACAAGAAAAGAATCACGATATAATAGAGATTCTCGAGGAATTGCACATAAGGCAGCTGAAAAACTAGGAGAATTTGGTTTTACTCATACAAACTGGGGTCCAGAAATAGAATTTTTTGTTTTTGATTCCATCAATGTTTACCCATCTCCTTATGCAGCAACTCATTCCGGTGGAGGTTCTGGTTATTCCATTGAATCTAAAGAATCACCTTGGGCTAAAGGAAATGTTAGTACTGCAATCGATATCAAAGAAGGGTATTATCCATCACAACCAAAAGATACACTTGAAGGATTTCGAAAGGATGTATGTGATGATTTGTATAATTATTTTGGAATAAAAATTGAAGCTGAACATCATGAAGTTGCAACTTCTGGTCAATGTGAAATCAATTTAGTTTATGATGAGATGATTGGTATGGCAGATAATGTAATTGCAGTTAAAAATTTAGTTAAAGTAAAAGCTAAAAGAAAAAATAAAGTTGCAACTTTCATGCCAAAACCAATTTTTGGTGATAATGCATCAGCTATGCATACACATCAAAGCTTATGGAAAGAAAATAGTAATGTGATGTATGATCAAGATGATCAAGTTGCACAAATGAGTCAAACTGGTAGATACTATGTTGGTGGAATTCTAAATCATGCATCAGCATTATGTGCAATTTCAAATCCTACTACTAATTCTTACAAACGTCTCGTTCCTGGATTTGAAGCACCGGTGAATGTTTGTTGGGGATTAGCAAATCGATCTACTGCGATCAGAATTCCAATGTATAATAGAAATCAAGAAAAAAGTAAAAGGATAGAATATCGTGTGCCTGATCCAACTGCAAATATCTATCTTTTAGAGGCTGCACTACTTTTAGCAGGATTAGATGGAATTAAAAATAAAATTGATCCTGGTGATCCTATTGAAGAAAATGTATACAAACTTTCTTCAGAAAAGAAAAGAGAATATAATATTGGTTCTTTACCAGTTTCATTAAAAGGTTCATTAGATTCTCTTGCAAGTGATTCTAAATTTTTAGAACAAGTCTTTACATCTGATTTTCTAGAAACATATTCTGAATTAAAATATAAAGAATATACTGCATTTGCACAAACACCCACAGCTTGGGAAGTTTCAATGTATGCAGATGCATAATTGGTACAAATCTCAAAAAGAACATTTTTAAAATTAGATTTAATTTTCTCATTATGAAATATTATTTTTTGCTTCTTTCATTATTACTCATTCCAAGCTTTGCTGGAATTGCATATGGACATACAGTTGATGCAGTTGGAGAATATCGTATAGAAATCGGTTGGATGAATGAACCAGTTATGTCTGGTGAAACAAATGGTCTTGAATTGTACGTTAGTCCGATAATAGATTGTCATGATATTTCAATACCTATGGAATGTGCAAACTCACAAGAATTCCAAAATGGAATTGAGGGATTAAAAAAATTATTGAAAATTCAATTTGTATATGATAAAACAGAAACAATTACTTTACCTCTAGTAGCTGATCATGATATTCCGGGAAAATACTATGCTTTCATTACTCCAACTGTATCTGGATACTTTCAAGCAAATTTGATTGGGAAAATTTTAGATACGCCTGTTAACTTATCCATGCATCCACCACCAATTTCAGAAAGATCTTATATTGAATTTCCTGAATCAGCTGATCTTGCATTAAATGAAGTAATTAATGATAATACAAAACTTGTTGAACAAATTACTTCTCTAGAAAATAGTATCAAAAATCTAGAAAATTCTAGCAATCAAATTCAGGATGAAATAGATGGATTGTATATTATAGTAATGCCCATAGGAATAATTGGTATTATTATAGCTATAATTGCTCTATTAAAAACAAGAAAAAATTAATTTTATGAGTAATTTTTTTATATAATTATCCAAATCATTGATATCTTGTTATGTAATAAACTACAAGTATAGTAAAATGGGTACTGATCCTAACTAGGTTGATGAAAAATGGTTGAATCTAATTATGATATTTTAGGGATTGTAGAAGGAACAACAGAGAAAGAAATTAGAGATGCATTTAGAAGATTAGCTTTACAATTTCATTCTGATCGTGGTGGAGAAAATGAACAATTTATTAAAATTAAACAAGCATATGATGATCTAAAAATTGGAAAAAAATATCCAGACACAGATATTGAAAAAATAAAAAACTCTAGAGTTTTTTCGGATGAAACTGAAGAAGACGTTAGAAGAAAAAATCAGATTTTAGGTCAAGAATTATCTAAAGAAATGAAAAGTGCTGAAGAATGGGTTACTGCATTAAATGAATCAAATTCTACAGCAAGTAGATTATTTGGTTCAAAAACTCTCGGTGAAATTGAATTAGAAAGAAAAGCAACTGGTACTTTGTCCATTAAAGGAAATTTTATGGCTGGAAGTTTAACTTATGATGGTCCAATAATCATGCAAGGAAGTATTACTAGTCCATCGTGGACTCAAGAATTTAAAACCAACATACATCTAACTAAAGGAGATTTCAAATTTATTGATCCATTAGAAAATAAATATAAAATTGAAAATGGAGCTAGAATTATTGTAGATAATGGTAATGCTGTTATTGGTAATATTTATGGTAGAAAATATAGAGTTGAGGATAAAGAAGGTAGAGTTGGAATTTTTCAAATTCAAGAACATAGAACAAGCATTTCTGCTCCAAATGGAAAAATTATTGCTGAAGATATTGTAAATACTGTTTCTCTTGATGCTGATACTATCATGGTTCTTAATGTAGAGCAGGATTCAATATTATCTGCTCGTGAAATTTTATTTTATGGAGGGAAATTAACTTTTGATTGTATTATTAAATTAAAAGAAAATGGTACAATAAGATTTTTTGAAAATTTTTCTATACAGGGTTTAAGTGGAGACGCAATAATTGAATTAGAAAATGGAAAAAAAATTAGACTCTTTGATCTTAAAACTAAAAAAATCAAAGATTTATCTGATGAATTAATTTCAAATAAAGAAAATTATTCCAAAGATGCAACTTTAGTTGGAAATGGCTTTACAATTACATATGACATGCTAAACAATCTTTCAAAAAAACCAGAAACTAAACAAAAAAGTAGTTGGTCATCAAAATTTGGATTTTCTAAAAAATAGTTAATTTTTTCCTTATTTTGATAAATTGTACATTAAGATAGAAAAATAAAATAATAAAAAATAAATTAAAAATTGTAGAACTAATCTAATCGATTAATTCAGTCCAACCTTTAACGAAGACTGAGTCTTTGTGGAGTGGAACTGGTTGTCCAACAGTAAAGTCCATTGGTCTCATCCAAAAGATTGCTTTTGTTGGGCATACACCGATGCATGCTCCA
Organism: Candidatus Nitrosopumilus sp.; assembly: GCA_028377625.1. Classification (GTDB taxonomy): domain Archaea; phylum Thermoproteota; class Nitrososphaeria; order Nitrososphaerales; family Nitrosopumilaceae; genus Nitrosopumilus. The sequence goes on from JAONKT010000002.1 coordinate 8,672, forward strand.
TCAGTAATACATCTCTCTGGGTAAAAGACAAATGCTTTACCTCTTTTCCAGCCTTCGACTGGTTTTACTCTAAGGACATCTGGACCAAGTGTTGTACAGATTTCGACACATAGTGCGCATCCGATACACATTTGTTCACTGATGTCTGGAAGTATTGCTACAGGCATTATAAAATTAAATCGTGATTTGAGCTTAATATAATTTTCCTAAGTTTATGATGCTATAACGCTGTTTCAAATTTAATAACGTCGTTTAAAATTAGATCGCTTGAAATTTTATTTTACTATTGATCGATCTTTCTAATTTTAAGATGATTTTGAATTTTTTTGAGAAAATAGATGTTTGATTTCGGTGATTTCATAATGTGTTTTCCTCCTGGTGACAAAATCCATTCATTATTGTCTTTTTTTCTAGCCATTGCAGTAATTACAACTGTGGAATTACTTTGTTTTCCTAAAGATGAAAGTAACATTATACATGAATTAACGAACCTCGCAGATTCCAAATCATCAAACAAATTGTAAATCCCATTAAATGAATCAATTATAATTAAAAATTCTTTTTTTGATACTTTAGTAATAATTTCTGATAATTTTTTTTCCCAATTTTGTTTATTTGGTTGAAAAATTACTAAATTTTCTCTTTTTTGAATCATTTTAGATTCAATATACCCTGAATATAACAAATCCATATCTACAAAAATAATTGGATTTTGTACAGAATTAATTAATTTATTTAAAAATTCAATTTTATGAAAAGAATCTGAACATAATATCAAACTAGGTATGCCTTTACTAAATTCATTTTTGATATTTTCTAAATTACTCTCTAAAATTATCTCAGGATTTTTATCCAACAACAAAATAGGATTTTACAGATATAATAATGAATTTGATGTCAAAAGATATTTCTGATGATTTTCCTTCAGCAAACAAAGTTTATCTAAATAATGCATCTGTGTCGTTAATGCCTTCTCAAAGTATTGATTCCATGAAGGATTTTTTAATTTCATACAATTCACTAGGTCCTGATTCTAAGGATTCAGAATTATTTATAACTGAAAAATTAGATAATATTAGAAAAATTATTGCAAAAATAATTTGTTGTAAACCTGAAGAAGTAATTTTAACTCAAAGTACTACTGATGGAATTAATATTGTTGCAAATGGACTTTCATTTGGTAATTCATCCAATATAATAATTCGTGGAATGACTCATGAACATCATTCAAATTTTTATCCATGGATCAAATTAAAAGATCGAGTTTCAATTAGAAATCTTCCAATAGATGATGATGGATTTTTTGAATTGAATGACTTAAAATCAAATATTGATGATAAAACAAAATTAGTAGCTATAAGTCATGCTCTCTACAATACTGGCTCAATTTTACCAATAGAAAAAATTTCAAAAATTATTGATAATGAAGTTCCATTTTTTGTTGATAGTGCACAAACCATTGGTTGTATTGGAGAACATGATGTCTCTAAATTAAAATGTAATTTTATGTCCTTTAATGGCTCTAAATGGCTATGTGGGCCAATGGGAACTGGTTTATTTTACTGTAATAGAAAATCAAGTGAATTACTAGAACCAAAAACAATTGGTGGTGAATCTGCAATTATTGAAAATGATAATTTAATTTTTAAAGATTTACCAGATAAATTTCAAACTGGTTTTAGAAACTATGTTGGAATTGTAGGATTAGAATCTTCTGTAAAATATTTGTTAAATTTTGGTATGAATAATATTCATAAAAAAAATCAATATTTATCTAATCTTTTTAGAGAGGAATTAGAAAAATTACCTAATATTATTTTATACGGTCCAGATGATCCAAATAAACGAACTAGTATTGTATCATTTAACATTAAAGGTTTTGATTCACAAAAAATTGTAGATAAATTTGAAAAACAAAATATTATTTTGGCTGTCAGAGAAATAATGGAAAAAAAGATTATTCGTGTATCTCCTCATTTTTTTAATACTGAATCAGATATGCTTAAACTAATTGATGAAATAAAAAAATTATAGGTTTTCTTGTTCTTCAATTACCATCATAGTTAATGTTGATTGAACTTTGCTAATTTTTCTAATTCTATTTGTAATAATTGCTCGTAATTTTTCAGCATTATCTGATGATATTTTCAAAACTATATCATATACTCCATAAACCCCTCTTACTTCATATTCTACACTTTCTTCAGCAAGAATTTGTTTTATTTCAGTAATAATTGATACATCTGTACCTAAATCTGAATTCAATAACACATAAGCAGTAGGCACAATTTTATTTTTAACAAAACAGTATTTAACTTTTCATAATTTAAAAATAAATTATTTTTGAATTACATTTTAATAATTTTAATTCAATTATATTATTTTTAATATTTTTTCGTAATGCTAAAAACATAGTAAATTTCATTACATGATAATATGAGTAAACCTGGTAATATTTGGAGAAAAGTTCATGGAAAAATTACAAAAAAACCTACTAACTTTTCTTGGTTAATTGAAGAAAAATTAGCTGGTTCTGGAATTCCGACATCTATGGATGAATTTGATTGGCTACTAAATCAAGGAGTAAAATCCATTGTTACCATGACTGAAAATGCTTTACCTGGTGAATGGACTAAAAAAATTGATTATCTCCATGTACCAACTGCTGATTTTCATGCTCCTGATATGGAAGGAATAGATTCTGCAGTAGAATTTGTTCATAATCAAATTCAAAACAATCAATCAGTAATGGTTCATTGTGCTGCTGGATTGGGAAGAGCTGGAACAATTCTTGCATGTTATTTTATTAAATATGAAAAATATTCTGCTGTTCAAGCTATCGAAAAAATTAGAAAAGAGAGACCTGGTTCAATTCAGTCTGATGTACAAGAATTAGCTATAAGTTATTATGAAAAATATGTAAGAAATTAGTTTAAACAAATTCAGAAACTAATTTTCCGTCAACATTTTTAATTTTCAATGTTATGTTTTCTTGAAAATGTAAAGTCAATCCACCTTCAGCATCTGGATCTTCAACCTTTACCAATTCCAACATTTTGATTTTGTCAAATTTTCCCATTCATAATCACCTATTCTGGAATTGATACGGTTTCAATTTTTCCGTCAACTGGTTTGATAAACATAAACCTGTTATCTTTTAAGATGAATGTAATTCCACCCTCTTTATCAGGTTCTTCAACTTCAAGAATTGGTTGTCCTAATAGACCATCGTATTTTGCCATTACTGATTTAAGAAAAAAGTTCCTTATATCCTAATTGATTGTAACTTCTATTTCATTAGAATTATTCTTTATACTTCCTGGTTCAGTATAGTCATGTTTTTGCCATGATGAAAATACTTCTGCTCCAATCTTATGTTTACCTTTTCCTAAATCAGATGCTTTGAAAACAAATCTTTCATTAAAGTCAAGAAATTCTTCTCTAACTTCTTCTTCAGAAAGTCTGATAAATGGTTCAAAGTTTTTTGCTATTTGAACCCAAATTCTTCTATCTTTCATTGGATTTACTAATTTTGGATTTCTTGTCCAAAAAATTGCGGCTTTTCGGTATGAATCAATAGTTCTTCCTAGTTCTTTCTTTCTAAATCCACCAGAAGTTAATTTTATACCATATTTCAGTTTCATTGAAACATCATTGTTATTGTATGCTTTAGTCCAATTTGCTTCATTGAATGCATTTCTAAGAGCTCCTTCGATTGAAAATTGAACATTTATCTCAATATTTTCATCTGATGAGTACTCTTCTTTAGATTTTACGAGCGTTATTTGTGAAATTTTGCTTTCTGCCATGACTACATTTCATATGATTTATATCCGCAATAAGTGCTTTTTCTGAATACATGAATGCGCAAGTAATCAGTTCAGAAGCAAAAGAACTCAGTATTTCTATTAAAGAAACTGATATTGGGGTATTATACATAATTCAACACGAACTTCTAAATGCTTCAAATGTTGATTTTGCAGGTGTAATTGTTAAACATCCATTAACTAATGAGTGCTGGATGCGAATTAATTCTAGTACCAAACCATTAACTGAAGTTAAAAAATCAGCTGAATCTGCAATTAAAATGGCTGAAGAGTTCAAAGAATTATTTAATTCAAAATTAAGGTAAATTAGATTGAAATTTTGCCCCAAATGTGAGGTTAAACTAAAAAAAGGTGATTCTGGCCTTGAATGTTCAAAATGTGGGTATACTGAAGGAGAAAAAGTAAAACAAAAGAAAAAAACTACTACTGAAAATGAACCTGATTTTTCACTTCTTGCTTTTGAAGGGGATGAAGGTGAAGATACTAATCCTACAGTAAAGATTGATTGTGAAAAATGTGGTCATGATGAAGCAGTGGCTTGGATGTTTCAAACTAGAAGTGCTGATGAACCAACAACTAGATTTTATCGTTGTCAAAAGTGCAAGTACACTTGGCGTGATTACACATAAGGTTTAACTGGAACTTATAGACAAGAAAATTAAATTGACTTTCGGAGCTAAGACAAGTGGTTCAGATGATCTTAAAGCTATTATTTCTGCAATTTCTACATTAGTCGAAGAAGCAACTTTTGTTGCCACTGCTGAAGGAATTACTTTTAGAGGAATGGATCCGTCTCATGTTGCTCTTATTGACATATCTTGGCCAAATTCTGCATTTGAAAAATATGAATGTGACAGTGATATTAAATTTGGAGTTCGAATAGATGAATTTTCAAAACTTATCAAACGTGCAGATAAAAAAGATAGTATTGAAATCAGTATTTCTGAAGAAAATATGTTACTTGTAACAGTTGGAAAAAATAAAAAATACAAAATACGTCTTATTGAAAGTTCTGCAACTGATACACCATTACCAAAAATTCCTTATGATTCAAAAATAATTTTAACTTCATCAAAATTTGATAAAATTCTTGGTGATGTACAAGTTGTATCTGATTATCTTACTATCAATACATCTGATTCTAAAGGTGATTTTTCTGGAAAAGGTGACTCTGGAGAAGTAATCATAGATCTTGATAAAAATGCTGAGGATATTGAAGAAATTTCTTCAAAAGCTGATAGTGTTGGTACTTACAGCCTTGAATATCTTAATCCCGTAGTTAAAGCAGTAGGCAGTAATGCTGGTTTCATTACATGTGAATTTTCTAGTGCAAAACCGCTTAGAATTGAGTTCAAAGTTGCAAATATAGGCAGAATTCACTTTTACCTTGCTCCACGCGTGGAAAGTTAAAGCATTTAAACATTAAATAATTCAGTTAGTTTGAATTGAAACTTATTTTAAAATACGGTGGAACTTCCATATCCAATACAAAAGACATTCAAGCAGTAGCTAAACATGTTAGTATCTTATCTAAAAAACATCAAATTGTATTAGTTTGTTCTGCAACAAGTGGAACAACTGATGATCTAATTGAAATATCAGAATCCATAAAAAAAGAAAATAAATCTAAAGCAGAACAAATTGCATCAAAAATCACAAATAGACATAAACAATTAGCAAAACAAACAATTAAAAAATCTGATATACAAAAAAAATTATTACTAAAATTAAATGAAGATTTTACTGAACTTCTTGCACTAATAGATGGTTTAGTTTTGTTAGGAGAAGTAACATCAAGATCAATGGATTATTTAATATCATTTGGTGAAAGATTATCTGCAAAATTAATTTCATCTGCATTAAATGATTTAGGAAAAAAATCAATTTCTTTAACTGGTAAGGAAGTAGGTATTGTAACTGATTCTAATTTTAGTGAATCAAAACCACTTATGGATACAACTAGATTAAGAGTATCAAAAAGTATAGATGCATTACTTTCTAAAAAAACAATTCCTGTAGTAGGTGGATTTTCAGGTGCAGATCAACATGGACATACAACTACATTTGGTAGAGGTGGATCTGATTATTCAGCAACAATAATTGGATCTTGTATAAAAGCAGATGAAATTTGGTTAATGAGTGATGTTGATGGATTAATGACTGCTGATCCAAAAATTGTTAAAAATGCAAAGTTACTCAAAGAAGTATCATACATTGAAGCAATTGAAATGGCTTTATTTGGTGCTAAACAAATTCATCCAAGAACATTTGAGCCTCTGTTAACAAAAAAAATTCCAATGAAAATTAGAAATTCATTCAGTACAAGTAATGAAGGAACTTTAGTTACTGCATCACCTTCAACATCTGTAAAAAATACTGTAAAATGTGTAAGTAATATTCGTAATAACGGATTAATTGATATCCGAGGTGGCAGTATGATTGGAACCCCTGGAACTGCAGCTAAAATATTTGCAACTTTAGCAAAAGCTGGAATTAACGTAATGATGATTTCTCAAAACCCTTCTGAATCAAGTATTACTATTGTAGTAAAAAATACTGATCTTGATAAAGCTGTTAGTGCATTAGAGATGGATCTTTTAGGAAAAATCATTAAAAAATTAGAAGTAACAACTGGAGTGTCTATTATTGCATTAATTGGTTCTGGCATGAGAGGAACAATAGGTGTGGCATCTAAAGTTTTTGCTGCAATTGAGAAAAATAAGGTCAATGTATCTATGATTACTCAAGGTTCATCAGAACTTAATCTTGCATTAGTTGTAAAAAATTCTGATACTAATTCAGCAGTACGTGCAATACATGAGGCATTTACTCTTGATAAAATCAATTAAGACAAATCATTTAAAGTAATAAAATTAGTCAAAATCATTGAAAAAAATTATTATTATTTTGATTATTGGAATTTTTATCACTAGTATAATTTCTGTTTCATCTTTTTCAGATCAATATGTTGATGCTGGTTCTACCAAAAAAGTTCACTTTACGCAAACATTTTCATCTTTTCAGGATCCTGGATTGGGACATGAAAATTATCAATTAGCATTAATTTTATCTCCTAATGAGGGCACAATTTATGACGGTTCTATGACATTCACGTCTAGTGAATCTGTCAAAGTAGTTGTTTTACATGAAATTAATTCTAATGATGTACAAGGTCAAGACATATGGACTGTTAATGAAAATACAATTTATGGACTATCATTAATTGATCCAGAAAAAAAATCAGGTTCTTTTGAATTTACAGGAGCTGGAGTTGGATTACATTCAACTAATTCTAAAGAATTTACTACTACTGTTAGTGTTGATGGTTGGATTAGGGGACAACCTACTGAAATTCTTACACAAAAACTTGAATTTGAAAATGAAGATTCGTCATTATTACTTTCAAGAGTAAATGTTGCATCTACAATTCCAATGCATAAAGGAATGCATAATGGAAATGAACTTTTTTACATAATTACTGATGCTAGTGAAAAAAATTATGTTAATACTATTTCAGAAAAACAAAAATGGAATATTCAATTATCTAAATCTATACAAGATATTCCAGAGAATATTTCTCAAAAAATTTTTATTTTTAAAAATGGAATTAAAGGTGATGGAATTTTTGGATTTCAAAATGAAATTTTTTCTAGTACACCTGAACAATCAGATTATTCAGCATTAGGATCCATTATCGAAGTTACATGGAAAAAAGGTCAAAAGGAAATAATTTTTGAATCAGAATCAGATATAATTGATGCTGAAAAATCTGGTAGAATTGAATTTAATGAAACAAATGTAATTGTTAATGCTCCTCAAATTAAGTGGCTAGATGGACAAATGAAAATACGCTCAGATAATCAAATTAATAATGAAATGTCATTTTCTGGAGGTCAAATTACTGAAATAAATGAAGATGAACTTTTTGTAACTTTTGTAGCTCATAGAAGTTGGGATTCTGATGGAAGAACTATTTACTATATTGTTACTGATGCAACTCCATTAGGACCAGCAGAATTAATGGGTGTTGCATATTCACCTACATCTTCAAACCTTTCAACTCATTCATCAGTAATTGATCTTTTTCAATTTAAAAATGGAATCAAAGGATCTGGTTCATTAGGTTACCAACCAGAAGTCTCAAATTTTTCTTTTAATGAAGAAAATTACAGCCCACTTTCAGAAGTTTATCTTATAGAATGGAATAATTCTAAATTGGCAAAAATTCTACAAACAAAATCTGATATTGATTCATTTCAAAATGATGACTTACTTACTGTTAGTATTGCTCGACCAACAAACAGCGAATACATCATTAATTCCCCAATAATAGATCCATTTCAATAGGAGTTTCGCTAAACGGATAAATTAGTTAATAAAAAAATTATTTTAAAATTGACTGGTAAACTCTACATTGTTGGTGTTGGTCCTGGACATCACGATCATATGACATTTCGAGCTAAAGAAGTAATTACTGAAAGTGATACAATTGTAGGATATGAAACCTATGTAAATTTAGTTCAAGATCTAATAAGTGGTAAAACTATTCATCGCTATGCTATGACACAAGAAGTTGAAAGAGCCCATCAATGTATTGATCTTGCAAAATCAGGAAAAATTGTTTCATTAGTTTCTAGTGGAGATCCTGGAATTTATGGAATGGCTGGATTGATTTATGAGACACTTGCAGCTACAGGTTGGGATCCTTCTGATGATCTTAAGGTAGAGATAATTCCTGGAGTATCTGCATTGAATTCTTGTGCATCTATTGTTGGTTCACCTCTAATGACTGATTTTGCAGTTGTTAGTATGAGTGATCTTATGGTACCATGGGAAATTATTCAAAAACGTGTAAAATCAGCTGCACAGGGGGATTTTGTACTTGTAATTTACAATCCTAAAAGTCAGAAAAGAATTCATCAATTACAAGATACTCAAAAAATTCTTCTTGAATATAGGAAACCTACAACACCTGTTGCAATTATTAAAAGTGCATATAGAGAATCCGAAGCTATTGTGATGACAAATTTAGAAAATTTACTTAATTTTGATGAAGAGTTGGGAATGACTAGTACTGTCATTGTTGGTAACTCATCAACATATACTTACAAAGATTTAATGATCAATCCAAGAGGATACAAATCAAAATATAATTTAGAAGAACAAACAAATCCAAATCTTAAAGTTTAGAAACTTTTCTTAATTGCTTCAGATATCTCTTCACTAAGATCTAGTTTTTCTCTAATTGGAGAAATCACTTTAACAAGATAATTACCAATAGTTTGTTTTAAATCTCCTGGGTGTATTTTTCCTTTTTCAAAATCATTTTTCAAATCTTTATAATTTGAATATGATACATTACCTCCAAATTTATCCGGTCTCTCAATATCTATTTCATTAAATTCATGAAAAATTATTGTTTCAGCAATTGCTAATATGGGATTATTTTCTATAACTCCTTCATCACACCATGCTTTGTTAATTTTTTTCTTAATTTCATCATCTGTATTGTGGATAAATATACCTGAATTTGGATCTGATTTACTCATTTTACTAAGTTCACCCCCAAATTCTTCATTTTCTTGTTTTTTTAATCCTGGAAGTAATTTATGATGAACAGAAACTGGAACTTTCCATTTCATTTTAGGAAAAATTTCTCTAACTAACATGTGTATTTTTCTTTGATCCATTCCAGCATGTGCTATATCTACATCCAAATAATGAATATCAACTGCTTGCATTGCAGGATAAAGTAATCTGGCAACATCAATTTTTTCATCACTTTCTGAACGTCCCATAATTGTTAAAGTTCTCATGGTTCTTTTCAATGACATATGTTTTGTAAATTTTACAAGATCTGACCAGTACTCTGGATTTTTTTCATACAACTCTGAACCTAAAACAATTTTTGCATCTGGACAAACTAATTTGAAAGCATCTTGATAATATTTCGAAACTTTAGAAATTGTATCCCAATCACCACCTAGTTTATCGTTGATAACTGTGTGCCAGTCTGCAAGAAAAATTGTGCAATTTACTCCAGCCTTAATAAAATCATTAATTTTAAAACCAGTACTAATTAAACTGCCTAGATGTAAAAAACCAGAAATTTCTAAACCGATGTAATGATTTGGCGATGACTTTTCATCAAATAATTTAGTTAACTCCTCTTCAGTTACAATTTCATCTGTTGTTGGAGAGTTTTTAATCAAATTTACTTTTTCAACAGTATTCAAATCAAAACAACTTTTAAAATCTAAGCCTATAAAGTTTTCAAAATTATTACTATATTTTGAATCTTTGAATATGGGATAATTTTACAATATTTATGACTCTTGAAGAAGGACTGGAATTAATTAATAATTATAAAAAAGGCTTAGAAAAATTTTTAGAAACATTACCTGAACAATCAGTTCAATTAGGCTCTGAAATGATTCAAACTCTTGCTTTAAATTCTAAAAACCAAATTGCAAATTTAGAAGCAATTGAAAAATCACTAAAAAGACCTGCAAAATCTTAATCTGTTTAATTTTTAGAGTAATTACTTACAATTTTTTTTATGTTTTCTTAATTCTTCACTATAATCAAATTCAGCACCACATGCACGACACATTTCTTTTTTCTTATTGTGGGCTTTTTCTTGATGTTTTTTCAGTCTTTCAGAATCTGGTAATGTAGTTCCACATTTTTTACATTTTAAATCATCTTTACTGGATCCAAATAATCCCATACTATTCTAAATATCTAATACTATAAAAAATAATTTTGTATAGATTTTTTTTAAAATAATTTCAATAAATTATAAAATTTTATGTTAAAATTATTAATCATCTAAGCTTTTTCTAGGTTTTATACTTAGATAAAATGCATGTGCACTAATAATAAATCCAGCAAGAAAAATTTTTGTTGCAAAAACTAAATTCCATGGACGATCGGGATCTGGATAAGCTACTGACAACATATCAATATCTGGAACTATTCCATTGATTACACCTGCTGTAATCTGTGCATTCAGAACTGTAAAGTTGTATAAAACTTCATAGAAAGCAATTATTGTAAATCCAAGTAACATTAATTGGAGTAAAGCCATTCTAGTTCCAATAATTTTATCTCCAGCAGTTCTTCTCCAACCAATTCTAGTAACACAATACCATCCAATTATTGTCGAAAAGAATATCCAAGTAGAAACCCTTGCAAAATTTTCAAAAGGAATGGTTGTATTGTGTATTACTTCACCCATAACATATGTTCCATTTGCTAACCATTCTAACATCGTTGCATAAACACCAAAAACTAATGATGAAATCATTATAGCTCCACAAGTGTAGAAAATATACAAATACACTTTGTAACCAGCATCAGTTTTTTCTAAATGTCTAGGTTTCATTCTATGATTTGCCAATTTTTGAAATATAAAAATTCATACATGTTAAATCAGATTTATAGCGTAACTGTTATGAGACTAATTATTGGAAATACCCATAAACATTCCTTTTCTAGGCAAGGAAGAAATTTCAGTAGTTACTTCTATTCTTAAAACAGGCAAATTAACCTCTTCTTCAAATCATGGTGGAAAATATGTTCAAGATTTTGAAAAATCTGTTTCATCATTTGTAAATTCAAAATATACTGTTGCTGTAAATTCTGGTACTGCAGCATTACAAGCAGCACTATATGCATTAGATATTAAATTTGGAGATGAAGTACTAATCCCATCTTTCACTTTTGTTTCAACGGCAAATTCTGTCACTTCTACTGGTGCAAAACCTGTTTTTGTTGATATTTTAAAAGAAAATTTTACAATGGATCCAGATGATCTTAAGAAAAAAATCACAAAAAAAACTAAAGCAATAATCCCTGTACATCTTTATGGTAATGTAGCTTATTTAGACAAAATTTCTGAAATTGCTAAAAAATTTAGTATACCAATTATAGAAGATTCAGCACAATCATTGGGTTCTACCTATAAGAAAAAACATACAGGAACATTTTTTGAAATGGGGTGTTTTAGTATGTATCCTGCAAAAGTAATGACTGCAGGGGAAGGTGGATTTATTGTTACAAACAATAAAAAATTTAGAGACAAATTACTAATGATTAGAAATCATGGAATATTGAATGGATCTGATACAAGATTACTTGGTCTTAATCTAAGATTACCTGAAATTAATGCAGCAATTGCAACAGTACAAATGAAAAAATTACCAAAATTTTTACAAACTAGACAGAAAAATGCAGATTTGTTGTCCAAATTACTTTCTAAATTGAATCTTAATCTTCCACAACAACGAAAAAATGAAAAAGTTAATTGGTATCTGTACACAATTACAACATCAAAACGTAATACTCTTTTAAAAAAACTTAATGCAAAAGGAATAGGTGCAACTTCATATTATCTAAAACCTGTACACAAAACACCATTGTATAAATCTAAAATCAAATTACCAATTACTGATTGGGCCTCTTCACATGTGCTCTCTTTACCAATTCATCCTAAAGTAACTCAAAAAAATATTGAATTTATTGCAAAAACAATTTCTGAAATAATATGAATAAACTAGGTGATACTATTGGTAAAATTTGTGAAAAACTATTACCAATTTCTGAAGAATTCTATATTGGTAATACTGATTCATCAATCTGTATATGTACGCTATCTAGTATTAAATTATTAAAAGAAATAAAAAATTCTGAAATTATTGATAAAATTGCAATTGTTGGAAGACTATTTACTGAAAACAAAGGAATTGACTCAATGATACAGCATGTAAATCAAAATAAAAAAATTAAAACAATTATTGTATGTGGAAAAGAAGTTTGGGGTCATAAATCTGGACATTCATTATTTCAATTATATCAAAATGGAATTGATGAAAAAAATAGAATAATTAATTCAACAAGTCCTGATCCAATTTTGACTGTATCAAAGTCAGAAATACAGTATTTTCAAAAAGAAATTACTCTTGTAAATTTAATTAACGAAACAAATATTCAATTAATTATTAATAGAGTTCAGAAAAATTAGTAACCATTTTTTTGTCTTTCGTGATTAATTTGGTTTTTTCTCTTGTATTCCTCTAAAATATCATCTGGGGTTAATTTCAATTCTAATGATGCTTGAACTACAAAATGCCATATGTCAATTAATTCCTCTCTAGCCTCATTTTGATTAAATTCAGTAGGTGTTTTCCACCATTTCCAATTTGTAGTTCTTTGTAATTCAACAGCTTCATGCATTATTGCAGTGCATAATGCAGAAACTCTACCCTCTGTATCTTTTGGATATCTATCTAATTTCATTATTTCAGACAAACCTTTCTGAAGTTTGAAAATTTCATCTAATCTATCTTCATTTTTTTCTGACATGATAATTTATTTTTAAAATTATTTACTTAAGTCTTTTTAGAATTGGATCATTTTTTCATATGATTTTAAACGTCTTGCTATGTCTCCTTTTTTTATTTTAAGTAAACCATCTAAACCATATCTTTCAACTGCAAATGAACCAAGTACGTTTCCATATACTACAGCCTTTTTTATTTCTGAAACTTTTATTGTTTTTTTACTTGCAAGATATCCAATCATTGCACCTGCAAATGAATCACCTGCACCTGTAGGATCTACAACATTTTCTAATGAAAATCCTGCTGTAGGAAAAACTACATCATCAAAAAACATCAAAGAACCATGTTCACCTTTTTTAATTATAACATATTTTGCACCCCACTGTCTCATTTTTTTTGCACATTTGATTAGATTATGTTCTTTTGTGAGTAGTTTAGCTTCTTCATCATTTATTACAACTGCATCTACATTTTTTATCATTTTAATTACTGCATCTCTTTTTGTTGAAATCCAAAAATCTATAGTATCACACATTGAAAATTTCACATTATCAAATTCTTTAATTAATTTAGTATTTTGTTCTGGGTCATTATTTGCAAGATATACAAATTGTGATTTTTTATATTCATCTGGAACAACTGGTTTAAAATTTTCAAGAACATTTAATTCTGTTTTTAAAGTAGATCTTGTGCTTAGAGTATTGTCATATTTTCCATCATAACGGAAAGTTTTTCCTTTGTTTATTGCTAATCCCTGTAAATCTAGATATTTTGATAAAATATTATGATTCTTTTTTGAAAAATCATCTCCAACTACTGCAATTAACCCAGTTTTTACAAAATTACTTGATGAAATTGCTGCATATGTTGCAGCCCCTCCTAAAACATTTTTTAGAGTTTTACTAGGTGTTCGAATTGTATCATAAGCAGTTGATCCAAAAACAGTAAGCATTTGATAAGAAATTAAATTTATTGTATAAATTTCCTTGTTTGTTCTTCATTTGGATAGTAATCAAATGGAATACTAATTGATGTTATCAATAAATCATATTTTGTGATTCCTGATATTTTTACAGATTTAGAACCATCTGAATTAGAATTTGTTTTAAAAGTTCCTTTTACAAAACTTGTACTTACTGGATATAATGTAAAAGATTCTAAATGACCTTCCCCTACTGTTTCGTCATCATAAAATACAAAGAATTCAGTTTTACCTGCTGGCAGTGTTAACAGTGATGGATTTTTAAATTCTAATTCAATTTCATAATTTGATTCTTTTTCATTAATGATCGCATTTTCAGAAAGATTAACTGATATTTGTGATGCTGATTGAATTTGTGAATATCCTAAGAAACCAACTAATAGTAAAAATAGAATTATTACACTTTTTTTCTTTAATGATGTCATGTTGAACTCTCAAATTTTTTTCTTTTAAGCCAAAATTGCTAAAAAATCCTAATTATTTGTGTAAAATTTTTGATTTAATCTTAAATCTCATTAGAGCTATCTCAATAAATCAAAATTAACCCAATTATTCTCATTGGCACGAATTAAACTCAAACTTGGTGAGAATGAAATTGAAGTTGATTCAAGAGATTTCTATGTTGATAATCAGACATTAGGTGAAATTATAGATAATATCTCTCAATATATGCCAGAAAACCAGGGCAAAATTGTTTATGAATCTGACATTAAATCTACTTCAAATACTATTGAACACGGTTTAGAAAATTTAGATGATGCAGAGACTTTTGAACCAGAATTTAGTGAACCAACATATATCAATAATAATGAAATTGAATCAAAACTAAAAATTCTAGAAACTAGTAAATTTTTTGATTCACCAAGAACAGTTGGTGAAACTGTTCAACAACTTAGAGAATATGGATGGGCTACAAGCTCATTAGATGTCTCAAAATCTTTAGCAAAAATGGCTTTAAATAAGAAATTTACAAAGAGTTCTACTGAAAATAAAATCTGTTATTTTATTGAACAACCAATATCTAATTAGAAGAATAATTACATTTTAAACAGTTAGAAAAAATTTCTCCATCTAAATGATTAAAATGTGTATTACATTGTTGACACGTATGATGCATATCAAAATATCCGTCTTTTTCTATAACTCCTATCTTATTTGATTCAAGATTTGTGCTTTTACACTTTATACAATGACAACCACATTCTATTTTCATAATTTCTCTCAGATAATCTATGTATAGTTTCTGTATCTATACAAATCATTGGATAAAAAACGTGAAGTACCAATAGAAATTGATGATCATTTCAAACTTTTTGGAAAAGAACCATGGGAAGTAGAATATGGTGAAAAATGTCCCGTATGTGAAGTTAGAATAGATGAATATGGTTTTTGTTCATGTGGGTCTAGCGGAGACTAATCTTTTTCATAAATGGAACAGTCAAAATTATCAAAAACCCCATTATTAAAGGAAGAAACATTGAAAATTCTGGTATTACAGTAGTTCCAATAATTGTAATTTGTCCTAATGATTCTGGTTTTATAGTAAGTGAAGTACTATTTTCATTATTAGAATATTTACTATATTGAATTTTTTCGTCATTTAATAATACTACATATGGTCCACCCAACAACTTATGTTCCATATTCACAGTTACAAATTTATTTTTTTCATTAACTTTAAAACTAATACTTTTTGTTATTTGATCAAAATTAAATTCATCAATTTGAGACTCTGTTATAATTTCTACATTAAATTTGTCTTCTTCCCAGTTAACCTCTTTTGTTAATTTTGGAATTTCTGAATAATACTCCACATTAACATATCCTCCGCTGTTTATTGTAACTCCTCTATTATCTCCAAAATTTATTATGTTGTTATTTAGATAAATAAATTCTATTTTTTCAGAGAATAAAATAGAAAATGTCTTAGGATATCCAATATTTAATGTGAGAAGATTATCTGATTGTCTTAAAATATTTTTTAAATTATATTTAACAATTGTATCGCCACTTGTATTGTCACTTGATGAAAAAATTGTTATGGCACCATAGTCAGAATTATTATTTATTCCAAATTCAATTTCTTTTCCATTTTCATCTGTTACTGTAATGCTATCTTGTATGGCACCTTCAAACATATTTACCATTATTAGTTTATTTGAAGATTCGATAACATGCATAGCTTGAATATTTTGCGATTCATCTATTATCACTTGAGTTGATTTTTGATATGCTGGTGTTCCAAATTGAGCATTAGCTACAGGTATTGCTATTAGAGTAAGAATCATTAAACTTGTAATAATTATTTTATTCATTTATTCCAGACTAACTTTTATCATTTCAACTTTTTGTAATGGACAATCGTTTCCATCTCTTTGTTCATTAACAATCTTATCAGCAACATCCATTCCCTCTTTTACCTGACCAAATACAGTATATTCTCTATCTAAAAATGCACTATCTGATGTTACTATGAAAAATTGCGAGCCTGCACTGTTAGGATCTTGTGATCTTGCCATTGAAACAATACCTCTTAAATGTGATCTTGAACTAAATTCTGCTTTAATATTATATCCTGGTCCGCCCATTCCCCAGGAACTTTTGTTATCTGTTTTTGTATTAGGGTCGCCTCCTTGAATCATAAATCCTGGAATTACTCTATGAAATAAAGTTCCATCATAAAATCCATCTTTAGCTAATTTTTCAAAATTTCTAACAGTTTCAGGTGCTAATTCTGATAATAACTCAAAAGAGATTTTCCCATGATTAGTTTCAATATTAACTGTAGTCATAAACTTGCAGAGATTAAATTATCATAAAAGTCTTTTTATAAAATCATATGAATTTTTTTTATATTTTATTATTTTTTTTAAAATAATTTCAACTTTTTTTAATTTACATTAATCTAATTGAAGACTTTAATTTTTGTTAATAAGAATATTGAAAATAATTTTTTGATATGTTATTTTTTTGTTAACAAAGTTATAGTGTTATATAGATCGGTTAGAATTTACATATATTGAATCGTACAAACCAAAGCACGATAATTAAAGAAGCAATTAATTCATATCTTGACAACGGTGTAACTGACAAACAAGATATCTATACAAAAGTAGTTGATGAACTCGGTGTTCCAAGACCTACAGTAAGAAGGGTCGCAAGAGATCTAAGAACTGAATTATTACAAAAAATTCAAATCTTACAATCTGATATGCCTAAAACCTCTGTTGCCTCTGAAGAAACTGAATAATTCGACTCCCTTTTATTTTTAATTTATACTATATTGTGATTTTTTGCATTACTATTATAAAGAATGAATTTTTGCAATTAATTATGGGATATTGGCGTAATCATATGGCAACTATCATTACAGGTGCTTTTGCTATTGTTCTAACCGGACTTTGGGTACCATTTTATGATTATGCACCAATACTAAATTTCGTCTTTATCATGGCAGTACCAATAACTTGGTTCATGGTTCTCACTTGTTGGTTATCTCAAAAAAGTGCGGACTATGCACATAATCATGGACATGAACATGTAGTTCATCAAAAAAAAAGCTTGAGTGATACACAAACAGTTCAAGTTGAAATTCCTAAAAAAATTGATCTTTCAGAGATTAAACAAATTCAAGATGAATTATCTATTGAACTAAATGAAGTAAAATCATCTGTAGAACTAAAAGACAGTGAAATTGAAAGATTAAACCAAGAAATTACAAATCTAAAAACTTTAGTACAAATTGAGTCACTAAAAGCTGAATTGGCTAATTTAAAAATATTATCCTCAAAAAGAAAATAATTTCAATCTTTACAGTGACAAGTAACTACACCATGATTCTTTTTACAACTAGGACAACTTACAGCCCCACCATAATGACATTTACATGAACATAATTCAGTTGGATCTTTTTTTAAAATCAATATTACTAGTTTATAGTGATACTATTTGACTTTTACAAAATTAAATTAATTATTTCAAATATTTTTAATGTAAATAATTATTCTTTTTTTAGTTTAGATGCAATTTGTAGAGTTTCATCAACCATTTCTTTCAATCTATCTTTTGCACTTTCATCTGAAATTTGATTATCTGTAAATATTTCTGTAGTTAGATAAACTGCTTTTGGATTTGTTATTACTCTAAAGTATGATAACAATTGTGTAATGACTGTTTGAACATCAACAAAACCAATATTTCCAGCAGCTAAAATTGCCATACCTGCAACTTTACCTTCTGTTTTTTTGTAATCAACATATTCAAAGAGATTTTTTAATGCAGAACTAAAAAATGAATTATAAATTGGAGAGCCAATTAGCCACACATCTGCTTCCATAATGTCTTTTGCAGCATTTTTAGTTGCTTCATTATACTCTACGTCAAATCCTCTATAACATTCAATTTCTCCATCTGAAAGATTGATAAATTTTGTTTCTGAATTTTTTGATTTTGTATATTCATTAACATATTTCATAATTATCTGTGTATTTGCAGTTTTTCTAGGACTAGCTGAAATAACTACAATTTTCATAATTTTAACTATTATCCTTTGTATTTAATTCCTGCAAATTATAAAATAAAACGGGCTTGGAGGGCTTCGATCCCTCGACCTGTAACTTAGGAGGCTACTGCGCTATCCATGTTGCGCGTCAAATTGACTCTGCGCTACAAGCCCAGCAGAAAAAATATTCTAAATTATTTAAGCCTAATCAAGATTTGTTTGAATTAAATCTTGAATTTCTTTCCAATCTGAATTTTCTTTATGTTCCCATTTTTCATAATATACTACATCTTTTAGATCTAATCTTGGTAACCAACGTGCAGTTTCAAGATCTGGTTTATCAGCAAATTCATTTACATATCCTAAACACAAGTATGCAACAGGAACTACATGTTCTGGTAATCCCAAAGTTTCTTTTAGAATGTCGTTTGAAAGAATACTGACCCAACCTAATCCTATTCCCTCTGTTCTTGCTGATAACCATAAATTTTGAATTGCACAACATACGCTGTACAAACCAGCTTCTGGAATACTTGATCTACCTATTACAAATGGACCAAATTTGGTTGGATCATATGTTACACAAAGATTGACAGGAGATTCTAAAATGCCTTCAAGCTTAAATGATAGATATTTTGATTTTTTTGGTTCTTCTACTATTTGAGATGAACGCTTTTTCTCTTCATCAAATGATTCTTTAATTTTCTTTTTAGTGACTTGATCTTTAATTAAAATGAAATTCCATGGTTGAGAAAAGCCTACTGATGGTGCATGATGTGCAGCATGGAGGATTTTTGATAATTTCTCTTCTTCAATTGGTTTTGAGATAAAATGTGATCTAACATCCCTTCGTGAATAAATTGCCTTATAGAATCCTCTTTTTTCCTCATCAGTAAAATTAATTTCCAATATTTACACTCATTTTCTCTTTTTATTCAGCCTTTCTTTTCTTAAACGTTAATAATGTCTGAACCTTGCTTTCAACTTCAATGGGCCTGTAGTCTAGCTGGTTAGGATACCGCCTCGACATGGCGGTGATCATGAGTTCGAATCTCATTAGGCCCACTTTTTATTATTTTTCAGTTCTGAATTCATTTTCAGCAACACTCCATGTACTTTGAGTGATAATCATGCCTTCCGCAACAAAATTAGTTACTTCATTATTTATTATGGATTGATACATTTCTGAACCTACTTCTGATTTATTTAAAATGAATGTATTTTTCAAAGGAACTTCAGCACCTCCAAAAATTTGTGCTCTTCCAGGTAACGCAACATCTTCAGTAGAATATTTTCCAGAACCTAATAACACATCATCACCATAGAGTTGGTATTCAATTACTGGAACTACGTATATTTTTTCACTAGAATTTTTTACGAGAAATGTAAGAGTTAATTTTGTTTCATTCTCTCCAGATTCTCTTAATGTAACATCTGTTAATTCAACTTCAACTTGATCAAGTGATACATTATCTAAACTTGCATAGTAAACAATTCCTCCCATTAAAGCTAAAACTCCAGCTATTGCTGCATAAACTGTAAGTCTACTTTGAAGTGCCATTTCAATATGATTCTTAATCTACAAGTAAAAAACGTTGTCAAGATCCAAATACATAATATTTGATATGATATTTGATAAAATATGGCTGCAATAGAACAAGCAATTTTAACTTGGATTCATCTTGTTTCAGCTGCAATATGGGTGGGGGGTTCACTTTTTATTGGAATTGTATTTTCTCCACTTTTAAAAACTATGACTAGCACTCTTCAAGAAAGAATGCAAATAATGATCAGAGTTGGAAAACGATTTAACATAATTGCAGTACCTGCATTAATTATTATGATGATAACTGGTCTGTATAATTCCCATTTAATATTAGGTAAACCAAATATTCTTTTTGAAACAAGTTATGGACAATTTTTAGTAATTAAAATCATACTTGTTATTGTATTAATTATTGTATACGCAATACATGTTAGAGTAATTCGTAAAGATGTTGAAGAAAAAATTATGTCAAATCAAATGTCTGAACCTGAAATACAAAAATTAAGAAAAAAAATTATTATCCTTGGTGAAATAACGGTTGTAATTTCTTTGGTGATTCTATTTTTAGCATCATTACTTGATGCTGGAGTTTGATACTCCTTCAATAATTACTTCAAATCCTTCTGATATTTTTCCAATCCCGTATTTACAACCTGTAATTTTTGATGTTACAAACAGATTTGTTTCTAAATGATTTGTAATTTCTTTAACTCGGAATACTGTTTTGCCTTCTGCTAAACTTGCAGGTACTACAATCATATCAGCTAATTTTTCATCTAACCCAAGTGAATTATTCATAAATTTATTAAAATTTAAATCAAAATTCTGTGTTTTTTTATTAAACAATGTATCAACCCCCATAATTGAATTATCATCAATACTATACATTAACAATGAAGCTCCAGAATCAATTGCTTTTTCTTCTTTAATTATAATTTCTACATTATTTTTTTCTTTACAAATTTTTTCTTTTATTTTTTCTATTTCTTCTTCTATTATTATCAATGGAATTTTTGAAAATGTACAAATTAATTTTACATTATTTGTTTTTCTTTCAAAAAAATTCACTAATTTTATTTTTGCTGGATATACTTCTAATTTTATTTCCCCACCGCCCTTTGGGTAGTACCCTCTGTTAGTTATTTCAATTGAAAAGTTAATTCCCATTCTAGAATATGCTTCTTTGAGTATATACTGAGTATAATCCATTGATGGACTCCAAAGAACATCTGTACCACCTTTAATTGTTAAACTAAGTTTTTTTTGTGAAATTGATACAACCGGAATTAAAACTTGAAGAATTAATGAAATACTTCCTGCTGTTTTAACATCTTCAATTAATTCTAAACTTTCTATATTGCGTGGAATAAATTTTAATTCTGTAGAACCTATTTCAGCTCCAATTACATCTGCATTTGTAATTTTTTGTAAAATTTTAATTGCAGTTAGATGTTGTGGTTTTAAACCACTATTCTTTCTATTCTTTCTAATATTTTCTAGATGAATTGGTTGGTTTGTTATACATGATAATGTAATTGCTGAGCGTACTATCTGTCCACCACCTTCACCATGAGCTCCATTAATTTTTAAAAAATTCATATTTTTAACTAGTTTGTACTCTTTATGATAGTTTTTTAAAAAGAAATTTCCTATATTTTGTATGAATGGTTTGTTGATAGGAAGATTTCAACCATTTCACTTGGGTCATCTTGAAGCATTAAAATTCGCATTGTCTCAAGTGGATAAACTTTGGTTGGGTTTAGGAAGCTCAAACAGACCTATTGAAAGAAACAATCCGTTTTCTGCTGAAGAAAGAAAGAAAATGATCTTATCTTCAATTGATGATTCAATCAAAAATAAAATTACAATTTATTTTATTCCTGATTTAGATAATCATGTAAAATGGATTGAAAAAATTGATACTATAGTACCAAATTTTGATATTATTTTTTCTAATGATCCATTAACTGATCATCTGTATTCAAAAAGAGCAACTCAAGTAATGGCTATTCCATTTTTAAAAAGAGATCAATTATCTGGTACTAGAGTTAGGAATCTGATTAAAAGCGATCAAAAATGGGATGATTTAGTTCCCTCTGGTACTAAACTAATTTTAGAAAATTTGGATTCAAAAAATCGGCTACAAATTCTTTAATTATAAATAAGCCTGAGCATAATCAATTTTGAAGATATTTTGGAATATTTAGTAATGTTACCAGGACCTACAAATGTCCCTGAACGTGTTACTCGAGCAATGATCGAACCTTCAATTAATCACAGAAGTGATGATTTTGTAAAACTTTACGAAGAATGTGTAAATAATACAAAAAAAGTTTTTGATACTCAAGGGGATGCTGTTTGTTTATCTGCATCTGGTACTGGTGCTGTTGAATGTTCTGTTGTTAATTTAGTTAAAAAAGATGATAAAGTAATAATCCCTGTTAATGGTGAATTTAGTACTCGTTTAGCACAACAAATTGAATGGGCTGGTGGACAAACAATTAGAATTGAAACTGAACCAGGTGTTAACCCTACATATGATCAAGTAAAAGAAGCATTTGATAACAACAAAGACGTAAAAGCATTCTATTGTGTTTGGAATGAAACTTCTACAGGCACTATGATTAATTATCTTGATAGAATTAAAGATCTAACTTCTAGAAATGATTCCTATTATGTCTTGGACGGTGTCTCTATAGTAGGCGGAGAAGAACTTCACATGGATAAATGGGGAATTGATATTGCAATGACTGGTGCACAAAAAACATTTGCATGTCCTCCAGGAATTTCACCAATCTGTATTAATTCTAGAACTAGAAAATACATGGAAGCAAATCCTCCAAATACAATGTATTTCAATTTACCAAGATATTTCAAATATTATGATGAAGCTAAACACACTCCATTTACTCCTGCATTACCAGTTCTTTTTGCATATAGAGAAGCAATGAGAATTATGTTTGAAGAGGGAATTGAACAAAGAATTCAACGTCACAGAATCTGCTCTGACGCTCTATATTCTGGTTTATCAGCACTTGGATTAACACCATTTGCTAAGGAAGATTCACGTTCAACTGTAGTTATTGCATTAAATTATTTAGATGGATTAGAAGATAAAATATTCCGTGATACATTAGCTAAAAAATTCAGAATTTTGGTTGCAGGTGGATTTGGTAATCTAAAAGGTAAAGTTTTCCGAGTTGGATGTATGGGTGAAGTAAATGCATCACATGTTATGAGATGTATTTCTGGCATTGGTTCAACATTATCTATGATGGGATATGATACAGATTCACAAGCAGGTCTAAAGATCGCAGAAGATAAACTAAAGGCTCTTCCTAACCCTTCTTAAGTTTGAGAACGTTTAACTAATATAAGGAAATTCGAAAACGATCACATTGACTTTTGATAAAGGCTCATTAATTTTAGTAGATTATACTGCAAAAGTAAAAGATGATGATGAGGTTTTTGATACAACTATTGAAGCAGATGCAAAAAAATATTCACTTCATGAAGAAAATGCCAAATATCATCCTAAACTAGTTTCTATTGGTGAGACATCTTATCCTGTTCTAAAAGGATTTGATGAAGCACTTGCAAAAACAGCTGTTGGTGATAAACTAACAGTTGAAGTTACACCTGACAAAGGTTTTGGTGCAAGAGATTCTGGTAAAGTTAGAATGATCCCACTTAGAAAATTAGGTGAGGATGCAGAAAAAGTTTCAGTAGGTGATACAATTGAAGTTGATAATAAAAGAGGAATTATCCGTTTTATTGGATCTGGTAGAGTTCAAATTGATTATAATCACAGATATGCAGGAAAAACTATTCTCTTTGACGTTAATGTACTCAAATCACTTGACTCACCAAAAGACAAAGTTGATGCAATTTTAAAAGAAAGACTTCCTGTTGAAGATGATAAAATTACTTCTGAATTAAAAGATAAGGAAGTAAGTATAACAATTCCTGAAGAAATTTTACGTGCTGATGGTTTACAAATAATGAAACACTTTATCCAAATGGATATTTTCAAATTTGTTAATACTTTAGAAAAAATTAGTTTTGTTGAAACTCATATTAACAAACAAGCTCCTGTAAAGAAACCTGAAACAAAAAAACCTGAAACAAAAAAACCTGAAACAAAAGAAAAAACTGCTTAAATTAAATTACTTTAGTAATTTTTGCAAGATTCATTGCAACTTTTTTAGTCATTTTGATTTCTTTCAAAATTGTATATCGTTCTGGTCTTAACTCTTGTGCAATCATTAATGCTTCAATAATCATATTTGATTCAAGCCCAATTTGTTTTGCTGTAGTTGGTGCACCTACATCTTTTAATGTTTTAATAATTTTTCTCCAATCTTGTCCTTGCAATTTTGCCATCATTATAGATCCAATCCCACATTTTTCTCCATGAAGTCCAATCCCTGGTGCAATTTTATCAAGTGCATGTGAAATAAGATGTTCGGCACCAGAACATGGTCGGCTACTTCCTGCAATACATGATGCAACTCCTGCACTGATCAACCCTTCTACAATTACACGCTCATCTAATCCTTTTTTTGCAAACTCTGAAGAATTTTCCATAACAATTTTGGCACTCATCATTGCTAAATCTGCAGCATATCTTCCATAGTACTCTTTTTTTCTTTTATGTCCTAATTGCCAATCTTTTACGGCAATAATATTTGCAATGAGATCTCCACAACCACTAGCTAGTAACTTTGATGGTGCTTTTTTAATTATATCAATATCTACAAAAACTCCCATAGGTGCAGATGCTACAATTGAATGAGGTTTGTCACTTTTTACAGAAACAAATGGACTTGCCATTCCATCATGTGATGCAGCAGTTGGTAAACTTACAAATGGAATTGATAAATTGTATGAAATTAATTTTGCAGTATCAACAGAACGGCCACCGCCAATTCCTACAATTAAATCTGAATTATCTTGTTTAACATTTTTTTTAATTTTATTAATTGATTTAATTTGGTTATCTGTTGATGTATGCCAAACAAATCTGATTTTTTTGATTTTTAATGATTTTTCTACTTTAATTTTTAATACTTTTTGAACATTTGTACCACAAATCAACGAAACTTTTTTTGGCTTATTTAATGACTTAAGAAATTTTCCAAAATCCCCTATATTTTTCTCACCTATTTCTATGAGTCTGGGTAATTCCATTGTGTGTGATTGCATGCGATCTTCATTTTTTAACATTATTTATCATTTCAAAGGATCAAAAAGTTATTTAAAAGGGTGACATGCCATTTACTTTATCTTAAAAGGTGTATTTTGTCAAATAACGTTGAAGAAAAAATTTTGCATGGGACTACCACTGTAGGTATTAAGGCTAAAGACGGTGTCGTATTGTGCGCAGATATGAGAGCAAGTGCAGGATATTTTATAGCAAATAACAATACTATGAAAATTCAACAAATTGACTTGCATGCAGGCTTAACTTTGGCTGGTGGTGTTGCAGATGCCCAAAATATTGTTGATGTATTACGATATCATTCTAATTTACACAGAGTTGACAAACAAAATTCAATATCCATTCACTCTTTAGCAAGACTCTGTTCTTTGATTTTCCATCAAAATAGAGGATATCCGTTTATGGCTGATATTTTACTTGGTGGTTATGATGCAAATGGTCCTGCATTGTTTAATGTTGACATGTTTGGTTCTGTTGAAGAAAAATCTTATGTAACAACTGGTAGTGGTTCACCAGTAGCTTATGGTTTACTTGAAGAAGAATATAGAAATGACCTCACAGTTGAAGAGGCAAAAAAAATAGCTTTACGAGCTGTTAAAGCTGCAATCGTTAGAAACATTGGTACTGGTGATGGAATAAACATCTCAGTAATGGACAAAGATGGATTCCGTCTATTAACCGATGAGCAAAAGAAAGCAGTTATCGAACTTTAGTGATTTAATGCAAAGAAAACAATCTCAAAGAGAATTACCTAATAGTAGCCAGAATGTTATGGCAACCATACTGCAAAGTATGCCCAAAGAAGCAAGTATTACAAAAATAGAATATGAGGGACCAAGAATTGCACTTTATACAAATTCTCCTAGATATTTACTAGAAAATAATGAAACAATTTCAAAATTAGTTAGTGTAATCAAAAAACGAATTGTAATTAGAACTGATGAATCAATTAGAAAACCTGAAGATGAATGTAGAAAAATTATTGCAGAACATGTTCCAAAAGAAGCAAATTTACAAGCAACTCTGTTTGATACATCTACTGGTGAAGTTTCAATTGAAGCTAAAAGACCATGGTTATTACAAAGAAATGCAAAAGAATTCAATCATGCTGATCTTACTGAAAAAATAGGATGGGTATTAAGAATAAGAAAAGCCACTACTATACCATCACGTACTATTCAAACAATTAATGCAACTTTAAAACAAGCTTCTACTGAAAGAGGAAAACAAATGAAACAAGTAGGTGATGATATTTTTAGATCTAAATTATCACAAAGAACTGAGGTTTCTCTTCATACACTTGGTGGTTTTGGACAAGTTGGTAGATCATCAATGTTACTATCAACTCCAGAAAGTAAAATTTTAGTTGATTGTGGAATTAATCCTGGTGCTCGTTCTCCAATGGATGCATATCCAAGACTTGATTCTTTAGATATTACATTAGATGAACTTGATGCTGTAGTTATTGGCCATGCTCATTTAGATCATACAGGATTTTTACCTGCATTATGCAAATATGGTTACAAAGGTCCAATATACTGTAGTGAACCAACACTACCTATGATGAATTTAATTCAATTAGATGCAATCAAAGTTGCAGCTGCTCAAGGTAGAACCCCGATTTATGCAGAACGAGACGTTAAACAAGTAATGAAACAAACAATTACTTTACCATATGGAAGCGTAACTGATATTTCTCCTGATATCAAATTAGTTCTTGCTAATGCTGGTCATATTCTTGGTTCAGCATTGTGTCATTTTCATATTGGAAATGGTGATCATAATTTTGTTTATTCTGGAGATATTAAATTTGGAAAAAGTATTTTATTTGAAGCTGCAAGTTGGAATTTCCCTAGAGTAGAAACACTGTTGATTGAAAGTACTTATGGTCTTAGGGAAGATGTTCAACCAACTAGGCAACAAGTAGAATCATCTTTTATCAATGCAGTTAACAATACTTTGGCAGATGGAGGAAAAGTATTGATCCCAATTCCTGCAGTAGGACGTGCACAAGAAATTATGATGGTAATTGATCACTATATGAAATCAGGTGAAATGGTTGAAGCACCAGTATTTACAGAAGGTATGATTTCAGAGGCATCAGCTATCCATGAATCTTATCCTGAATATCTTGCAAGAGAACTAAAACAAAAAATTTTAGAAACAGATGATAATCCATTTGATTCTGAATACTTTACAAATATTGAACATGCAGATGCTAGAGAAGAACCAATGAGAGAAAATTCCCCATGTATTATTTTGGCAACATCTGGAATGTTAGAGGGTGGACCCGTTTTGGAATATTTCAAAAATATTGCACCAGATCCAAAAAATAAAGTCTTGTTTGTTTCTTATCAAGTAAATGGAACTATGGGAAGACGTGTACTGGATGGCTCTAAACAAGTTTCTATGTTAGGTAAAGAAGGTAAAATTGAAGTTGTTTCTGTTGGTTGTGGTGTTGAAAAACTAGATGGATTTAGTGGACATAGTGATTACAATCAATTAATGTCATTTGTACAACGGTTAAGACCAAAACTTCGCCGTGTTTTGGTTAATCACGGTGAACGTTCAAAATCAGAGAATCTAGCTATGAATATTCGTAGAATGCATAAATTACCTGCTCATTACCCTCAAGTTCAAGAAGCAATAAAATTATTTTAAATCGTATTCAGGTTTCCAGATCTTTATACTGGATGGTGTAACAATAATTCTTTCTTCACCTAATCTTGCAATTTCTGCATCTGCTGTTTTAGCAATTGAATACAAATCTTCAACTACTTTACGTAATTGATCCACATCCTTTTGTGCCAATGGTGTGACTCTTAGAATTAAAATTATTCCTTTTTTGATATCTTCTTTTATAGAATGAACATCACTACTATCCCTGATTGTTATGGCCTTTAGATATGTGGGATTCTCTTGCTTTTGCATTATGATTGAAAAAGATCCTACTCCTTCAAAAACTCTTCCTTAGTTTTAACTAATTTTTTCAATTTTTTATGCCTACATTCTAAATTGAATGTAAGACTCTTCTTCTGCACTTTGAGAAGCAATTTCTTCAACTAATTCATTATCTTTGATAGAAACAATCGCTTGTTCATCATTTGGTGCATCTGAATATCTTAAAGTTATTGATGATGCAAATTTTAAATGTTTTTTTGCATTATAACCTCGTAAAATTGAAACAGGTCCTACAAAATCTTTAGCTTCAAGTAATATGTCTCCCGGTAATGAAATTGCTTTAATCATTTCATTTTCATCTTTATTTCTTCCAACAATAAATTTAGTTTCTTCATCTAATCTAAAATGCCTTCCAATTTTTAAAAGATCAATATCATTTATGGTTGGGTTTTCTGTATGTGAAAACAAATCTTTAGCTTTAATTCCAAAATGTGGTTCTGTTAACAAACAACCACCACCTGCATTAGGCGGATTCTCAATTCCATATTTTTTTGCCATATCTAATTGATTCCTTCTTGTTCTTCCTCTAATCATTCCAAGATTTTCTCTTTTGATTAATCCATCTTTTTCTGGATCTGTTTCTGGTAACAATGCAGCTGATAATGGTCTTACAATTTTTCCAACTAAATCTGATTCGTTTTCAATTGTTCTTAATGCAGGTGCATGTTGACTCATTGGTCTTTGTCCTAATACTTCACCTGAAATAATAAATTCTGCACCAATTTCTTGCATGTGTTTCTTTGCAGCATCAAACATCATAGATCTACAATCAATACATGGATTAAATCCTGCACCAATTCCATGTTTTGGGTGTTTTAACATTTCAATATACTCATCACCAAGATAAACTGTTTTTAGATTTACATCCAGATCATCAGCTCGTTCTCTAATTTCAAAACCACATCCTCTTCCACAATCAAAATCACAAAATGGAGTTTTTATTGCAACTGCAGAAACATCAAATCCTTGTTCTTGCATCATTTTAATTGCAAGTTGACTATCTAAACCACCTGAAAGTAATGCAACTACTTTCTTCTTTTTCTCTTCGGACACTCAAATCTTTTTTAAAATTGCTTATACAAACTTTACATCATACATAAATTAAGATTATACAAAATTTTATTATGAAACAAAGAAGAAAAAATCTTCTAAAATATGCTAAAAAGATAGATTGTGATACTTTAGTAACATTTGAGCCTGAGAATCTATTCTATATGACTGGTTTTTGGGGAGAAGCTATTGGATTACTTGAAAAAAATGGAAAAACAACTATCATTGCTCCAGAACTAGAAGTGGGAAGAGCAAAAGATGAATCCGAAGACTGTGATGTAATTACTGCCGAACGTGGATCTGGATTAATTTCTACATTAATAGAAAAAATAAAAAAAAATTATGTATGTACAGATTGCCAAAATTATTCAACTATGCTTAGCTTAAAGAAATCAATTTCAAGTCTAAAATCTTCTACAGAACCATTTTACAATGCTAGAATAATAAAAGATGAAAATGAAATTAAAATCTTAAAAAAAGCTTCTAAAATTATTGATGAAATGTTTGATATTTGTTTTAAAAGAATGAAAATTGGACAAAAAGAATCAGAATTACAAACAATTTTGATGACATATGCCATGGAACAAGAAATGTTTGACACTGGTTACAAATCTACACTTAATCCATTAATTATTGCTGGAGGTCCAAATGGTGCACTTCCACATGCTCAAGTAAGTCAAAGAAAATTCAAAAATGGTGATCTTGTTGTAACTGATCTAACATTAAGATACAAAGGATATGTTTCAGATGCAACTAGAACATTTGGATTAGGAAAAATTTCCTCGCAAGCTAATGATGCATATGAAGTTGTTAAAGAATCACAAAAACTTGGTTTAAAATCAGTTAAACCGAATATTGATTGTAAAGATGTTGATTCTGCATGTAGAAAATACATTGAAGAAAAAAATTATGGTAAATATTTTATTCATTCAACTGGACATGGAATTGGATTAGAAGTACATGAGTTTCCAACTGTTTCTTATCGAAGTAATACCAAATTAAAAGAAAACATGGCAATCACTGTAGAGCCTGGAATTTATATTGAAAATAAATTTGGAATTAGAATAGAAGATTCACTTATTGTAAAGGATAGACCAATTATAATGCATAAATTTACAAAAGATCTACTAACAATCTAATCATAAAAGTCTACGATGTTTATGATATATTTTGATTCAGGGTTATTTGATTTAATTTCTTTAGAATCTATATTTACATTCCAATCATAATTAATATCATCACCTTTATCCGATTTGAAATTTAATATGACTTGATATTCTTGTAAATTGATATTTGTTACGACTACATGTATTCTAGTATTTCTATCATCAAATATTTTCATATTAGGATATTCTTCATTTATTTTATTTTCAATCGCATCTTTTACATTTAATCCTGATTCATTAGGACCATTATATTGCATTAAAATATCTACTACAATTTGTTCCTCCTCTGAAAGATCAATTAAAAAATTATCCAGATGCTTTTCTGATAAAACACCATTTGCACTAATAACAATTAACGCAATTCCTGCAAGATATAGTGGAGCTCTTTTTTTAAGAAAAGCTTTAAGATTATTCTTTTTTGGTTTTTCTTCTTCTTTTTTATCTTTTTTACCCATTTTAATCCCTGTAAATAATTAATTATTTGAAGTTATTATTAACTAAACTCCTCATTCTAATTTATCAATAAATTTAGTTTTAATCTTCTTTGATTAATGATTTGATACTTGCAATGTTTTCAGAATTTAATTCAATTTCTTTATGTTCTGCTAAAACATGTTCTGTAACTTGAGTCATCAATTCTTCCACACTTTTTGCTGATGCCGACCAATTACAATCCTTTCCTGCATCTTTACAACTAATTGATTTTACCATAGTTCTTTGATTTCTTATGGTTATTTAGGAAATTCGTTAATTTTCATGCCTAGATTTTACAAATACTTGTTTCCATATGTTGTCTTTTTTTACTTGATTCATACTACTACAATTATTGAATGTAAATTGTATTTTTTCGTCTTGTGATTTTAAACGTAATAATATTGAGGAAAAAGACTTTCTAAATCATTTGAGTGAAAAACACTCTGATGAAATGTTAGAAATTTCTAAAAAAGAAAATATGTCTATTAAAGCAGTAGAAATGATTTCTATGTCAAATTCAATTGTATTCATTAATTCTAATTAAGATGAAAAGGGAAGAAATGAGAAGAGGTAAAGGTACTAAAATGACTCCTGTTCTTCTCATTTCTATGATCGGTTATTCATATTTAATTTAATTTAGATAATAACAAATTGGTACATTTAATGAATGAATTATAAAAAATTAAATATTTTAATTATTCTTAGCAGTTAGAATAAGAACTTGCCATGGAAATATTATGTCTCCATTCTTTTTTGTATATTGAAGAGTTTTTTCTTTAACAGAATTTTTGAATTCCTTACGTTTTGAATATTCTAATTCATTTAATTTTGTTTTTAGAGGTTTTGCAATGTATTTGATATAATTTTTCCAATAGTCTTCAAATTTACCTGGACTATAATTAAAAACAAATTCTTTTACAACAATATTTGAAAATCCTGCTTTTCTAATTTCTAATTTTAATGCAGTTTTATTTCCAAATCTGTCTAAATTTGGTGTACCTGGAGGAACATAATCTGGTATGTATTTTACAGCAGAATCTAAAATGCTACTAAAAAATGGAACATTATCTTTACTCCCATGAACTGAAATTCCTATTTTACCAGATTTTCTAAGACTATTTTTCATATTTTTCAATGCTTTTTGTGCATTGGGAAAAAAAAACAATGCATATTGGCAAGTAATTATATCAAATTTTTTTGAAAAAGTAAAATTCTCTGCATCTGTATTGATAAAATCTAAATTTTTATTTTTTTGATTCCATTTTTTTGCTATTTTGATTGCAGTTGTTGATGTATCAATTCCTACTACATAACCATACTTACCAATTTTTTTTTGGATTTGTTTTGTAACTACTCCAGTTCCACATGCAACATCTAATACTAAATTTTTTTTATTAATTTTTACTAAATCAATTAATTTTTTTGTACTTTGAAATGGTCCTTTATTTACACTTGCCCATCTTTTATGATATCTTGGTGCAACTTCATTCCAAATTTTCATATTTCTTTGCTTATATTGTGAATGAATTACTTTCATTGTATTTTTGATTCAATTTGTTTTTTTATAATTTTTGCAATTTTTTCCTTTTTCATCCAACCTGTAGTAATTTTTTTTTCTGAATCTATTATTATGATTTGATTATTTTGAGAATTTTTTTTATATCTAGATGTTCCAATGTCATTTGCTATGATAATATCTGACGATGATTCTTTTAATTTCTTTTTAGCAGATTTAATTAATTGAGCATTTGTGACATTTGTTTCTGCTTTAAATCCAATCAATAGAACATTTTTTTGTATTTTTTTAATATGATCTATAATTTTAGGGGATTTTTTGAGGCTAATTGTAAGATTAGTTTTTGAACTTTTAATTTTTTTAGTACTTGGATTTTTAGGAATGTAATCAGAAACTGCAGCTGCCATTATAACAATATCAAATTTATTTTTTAATTCTTTTTTTACAACATCAAACATTTCCTTACTTGTTAGAACATTGATGATTTTTGCACCTTTTGGTGGAATTTCATTTCCTGGTCCATAAACAAATGTAACTTTAGCACCTGCAGAAACTAATTCTTTTGCTAAACTTACTCCTGTTTTACCAGAACTTTGATTTGTAATTGCTCTAATAGGATCAATTTGTTCAATTGTTGGTCCAGCAGTCATCAAGATTTTTTTCCCAAGTAATTTGGATGATAATCCAAATTTCTTTAAGACAAATTCAAGAACTTCCTCTGGTTCTGATGCTTTTGCTTTTCCTTCTATCATATTTGGTGTAATAAAATCTATTTTATTTTTTAGAAATAAAATATTTTTTTTAACTGCAATATTATCATACATTGATGCATGCATTGCAAGAGCCATCAAAATTGGAGTTTTAGAACCAAATCCTACTGTAAGTACTGTTGAAATCGGTGTATCATCAATTCCATTTGCAAGTTTTCCTAATGTATTTGCAGTTGCTGGATATACAATAATGAGATCTGATCTTTTATAATCTGCAATATTGATGTGTTCTAATTTTCCTGTTAGTTTTGTGATAACATCATTTCCTGTTGCCCATTTCATGTAATCAGGTTGGATCATTTTTGTTGACGCTCCACTCATTACACAGGTAACTTTTGCCCCATGTCTCATTAGTAATCTTGCTAATTCAATTGATTTGTATGCGGCAACACTTCCTGCAACACATAACACAATTTTTTTACCAGAAAGTTCTGTTCCTTTTGATTCCACTATGTCTAATGATGGATGTTCTAATTTTCTTTTAGACAAGTTCTTTCCTCAGTTTATTATATTCAGTTTCATCCATTTGAAATTCATTTTCAATTGCAGGAAATTTTTCATCTTTAACTTCTACTACATATGATTTTACAGCATTTCTTATTTCTTCAGATAATGACAGGTATCTTTTTGCAAATTTTGGTTTTAATTTTTCAAATAGTCCTAACATATCATGGACTACCAAAACTTGTCCATCACAATCTTTTCCCGAACCAATCCCTATTGTTGGTACAGAAATTTTTTCTGTAATTAATTTTGCAACTTGACTAGAAACCATTTCTAAAACTATGCTAAATACGCCTGATTCTGTAATGATTTTTGCATCTTCAATTAATTTAATTGCATCTTCTTTTGTTTTTCCTTGAACTGTGTATTTTTCAGCAGTCTGAGGTAATAATCCTAAATGTCCCATCACAGGTATCTTTGATTCTGTAATTGATTTTATTATTTTACCAACTTCTCTTCCACCTTCTAATTTTACTGCATCAGCACCAGCTTCAATTAATTTTAATGAATTTGTTACAGCATCTTTTTCATTTTGATATGAATTAATTGGTAGATCTGAAACAATTAATGAATTTTTTCTTGCATTTTTTACAGCAGTTGTAAATCTAATCATATCATCCATAGTCACTGAAGATGTATTTTCATATCCGAGCATAACCATTCCTGCACTATCTCCTACTAGAATTACATCTACTTCTTCACATAATGTTGCCATTGTAGAGTCATATCCTGTTAAAACAGTAATTTTCTCTTTTCTTTTCATGTCTACAATATTTTTGATTGTTTTATGCATTCTTTGCACGCCTCTCTAAATTTTTTTTAATTTCTATAATACACACTTTAAGATTTTTTTTATTATCATATTTAGATAATTTTCTATTTTTCTTTTTTGATTCAATCACAAGTAGCTTCATTGCACGTGTTACATTATCCACAATTGTAATATTTGCTGTTTGAGCAGTTCTAGAAAGTGGATTTAAGTCAAATGTAATTATTTTCTTTTTTGCTTTTTTTAATGCAATTGTTCTATCACCGTCTTCTAAAGGAACTAAAACAACATCTGCTGAAAATATTCCATTTTTATCAACAATTCTGCGTGCACTATCAATTTCTAATAATTTTGTAGATGATTTTTTATTTATTCCTAAAATTTCTTCTGCCCCTGATTTTCTTAAAATCTTTGTAATTGCTTTTTTACGTTTTTCACTAGAATAAAATAAATTCACTTCAATTTTTGAATTAGTAGTTTTTGCTAATTGAACTATTTCTTTAGGACACAAAGCCGCAAAATTTCCATTAACAGAAATCACAGAATTTTCTGCGTTTTTGAGCATAAATGCTGCTGCTTTTATGGCCTCTTTAGCAGATTTTGAAGTTTTTTCACCTATAAGATAATCAAATGCTTCACCTCTTCCATGAGCCAAAAGCCCTTCTTTAGCCACTAAATTATCGTCAAATCCTTTAACTAGTTTTTCACGAATTAATAACGAATTTAATCTGGGATGTGATTTGGGAATTAAAGTCATGATTCTTAATTAATTATTAAGAACTCTTGCACCTGTATCATCTAATTCTGATTTAATGATTATACCATCAGAAAATTTTTCTAATATTTTTAAAACTTTATTTTCATTTTCTTTTGGAATCATTGAAAAAATTGTTTCACCAAATAATGCAATTCCACATTTAATATTATTTTGAGATAATTCATCAACAACTTTATTCATTCTTGGTGTCATTACATTAACATATTTTGCAAATTCTAAAGACATTTCTTGAAAATGTTCATAGTTTTTTGATTCTAATAATTTATTTACCATTTTTCCTCCAAGACCGTTAATTTGTGGTAATTTTTCTTTGATAAATTTACTAGTTGAAATTGGGGAAAAGCATATCATAATTATAGAAATTTTATTTAAGGTAATTTTTTGAACGTGTCCAATACCCGGTGCTCCTGGTTTATCTCTAATTTCAAATCCACCATAATATGATGCTAAAACATCTCCTAATCCTGTTTTACATTCTATTTCAACATCATGTGCTATTTGTGCTACTTGAATTTTAGATAATTTACAATCTAATGCATCATTTAATGCAATAGCTAAAGACAATGCAACTGCTGCACTACTACCAAATCCATATCCAACAGGAACATCAATTTCATGCGTAACATTCAGATATTTATTTTTTGTAGAAAATTTACTGAGAACTAATTCAGAGACTTTCATATCTCCTGATTCAAAACCATTTACTTTAATTGTAAAATTAGAAATGTCATGTTTTGTTTTATTTCTAATCGTTACTGTAGTCTTAACCCCTTTTTGAATAGAAAACCCTGCACCTAACGAACCTAATTGTTTTGAGTCTTTTTTGTTTAATTCAGCTTTGAAAAAACCTGTGATATGTGCTGGACAAAATGCCGTTGCCATCATGATCAAATTTGCTATATTTGGAAAATATTAATACTTGGCTTAAATAATATAAATTAGTATAAATTGACTACGTTTACACGACGACTACAAAAGATTGGAAGTAGTATCCTCGTCTCACTTCCAAAAGAGTGGATTGATGCAAATAATCTAAACAAAAGTCATCAAGTTGAAATTGAAACGAATCAAAATAATCTGTCAATTCGAACACAATTAAGCAAAAGACCCTCAAAAGAAGTTGAAATTTCATATCCATTATCAGAAGGTGAAGGCATTGTACCGACAATTACTGGTGCATATCTTTTAGGATTTGATATTATTCGTATTGTTGGAAAATCTTCTATCTCAATTATTGATAGAGAAAGTGTTCGTGGTTCAATGAGAAAATTAGTTGGACTTGAAATTATTGATGAGGATGCAACAAATATCTCTGTTCAATTTTTACTTGATGAGACATCAATTAATCCACAAAATATCTTAAAGAGGATGAGTTCAATTGCACTTGGAATGTTTAATGATGTTGTTTTAGCTCTAAAAAGTGGAGATAAAACAAATCTTGAAACAATTGCAAATCGTGATTCTGAAATAAATAGACAATACTTTCTTCTTGTTAGATTAATTCGAAGTACTATAATGGATACCAGGTTAGCTGGTATTTTTAATTTAGAAAATATTGATATTCTTGATTATAGAATTGCTGCAAATACACTTGAAATCGCAGGTGATACTGTTGTTGAATTATCTAAGTCATTGATTAAATCAAATTTATCTAAAGCCGAATTAAAAAAATTATACGATTTTGCAAAAGATATAGATGAAATTCAAATTAAATCAATTGATTCTTTTATTTCTAATGATAGAATGCTTGCAATTAATGCAATTAGATTACAAAGAACTAATTCAACAAAAATTTTAAAAATTCGTTCTTCTTTAGAGAGTGAAAAACAAATATCCTTACCATTATTTGATTTAATCTATATGTTTGAAAAAATTTTACAATCTTGGTCAGATATTACAGATTTAGTTAAACCAAGTTATCAATAAAATAGAATTATACTTTTAGTTACTGATAAAAAAACTAATTACAATAATTTTTTCTTTGCAGCATAAATCATTACTGCACAAATTGTTTTTGAATCAATAATTTTTCCAGATTTAATCATTCCAATTAATTTTTTAATATCCATTTTCACAACTGTGATAAATTCATCATTATCTAATTTTAATTCAAATTTCTTTTTTGTTCCTGATGCTACAAAAATGTTAATTTCTTCTTTGTTGTAGCCTACTGAAGGGAAATATGAGATCAGTTTAGTCATTTTTTTGGCCTCATAACCAGTTTCTTCAATAATTTCTCTGTATGCACAATCAATAGGTTTTTCCCCTTTTTCTAAAGTACCAGCTGGAATTTCTAAAATATACCCATGTGGAAATCGATGTTGTTTAACTAGCAATACTTTGCCCTTTTCATCGAATGCAAGCATTGCAGCTGCCCCTGGATGTTCAATAACTTCTCTTCTAACTTTTCTATGTTCTACTTGCATATAGTATGCATTTAATTCAAATAATTTACCTTTGTACAGTTTTTCTTTTTTCACATTAACTTTCAAAAGTATTATTATTTAATTTATTTGGTATGATAAATGTAATTTAGATGATTTTTTGAAATCAATAATTGCTTTTTTTAACCACTTATTATAAAATGAAATTTTTTTAGGAATAAATAAATCTGCAGATTTTACATTTTCTAAATTTCTAACTTTTTGTGTTAATTCATCTATTTTGTAAATATTATTACTATACATAAATAAAACAATTTGATTTTTTGCAATAAATGGAATTTGTAAATAAGTATTAGAAAATTCTTTATTCATTTGTTTTAATGTTTCTTTTAAATTACTTTCTATCCATGTAATTATTGCATATGGAATAAATTTCTTAATTTTTTTTGGATCATAAATTGTAGTAAATTGAATTCCTTCGTTTTTTTGTAATTTTTCAATACATCTTGTGATTGTTTTTGTTGACATTTTTGTTTTTTTTGCAATTGTTTCAATTTTTTGTCTTGGATCTTTAATTAACTCTTCTAAAATTTCTAAATCTGTTTTTGTTAAATCTGTTTCAAATCCTGGATTCTCTGCTTCAAAAATTGATAAAACTTTAAAATCTTTCATTAATTTTTTTGCAAGTTCGATTTTTTGATCTAAATTCTCTTTCACAATTATACTACAAACGGTAATCCCACCAACACAGGGTGCTACAAAATGAGGTTCTCCTACTAGACTAACTTGTTCTAAAATTTCTTTCATATTTTCTCCAGAGATTACAAAATACAAAATATCGTATCCTAATACTGGTGGTTCAACTTTAATGATAAATTCCTCCACAATCTCTAATTTTTGCATTTTACGTATTCTTGCATTAACTGCTCCTCCAGACATTCCTAAATCAATCCCAATTTGTCTGTCTGATTCTCTACAATTGTTTAGTAATTTACTTAGAATTCTAATATCAAAATTGTCCATTATGTAACTTTTAGAGCCTCCATAAAATATAGAAATAACTATTATCATATAAAATTGTCTGTAATTTAGCACTAGGAATAATATGTGTTAAATATTAGACTTTTTCAATTATTTTATGGATTACCGAATGAAATTAGCAAAAAGAATGCTTTTCAATAAAAGAGGTAGTTTGTTTGGTGCAGTTTTAGCTGTAA
Organism: Candidatus Nitrosopumilus sp.; assembly: GCA_028377625.1. Taxonomy (GTDB): domain Archaea; phylum Thermoproteota; class Nitrososphaeria; order Nitrososphaerales; family Nitrosopumilaceae; genus Nitrosopumilus. Next base: position 47,682 of record JAONKT010000002.1, read on the forward strand.
CAATTGGAATTTTAGTAATTCATGTAAATTTTGTAATATTTCAGGGTCTTTTTGATGCAATTGTAAGAGACATCAGTGAATATCGAAATGGTGATGTTCTTGTAACTAATGAGGATGATTACATCAATAAATCCGATTCAACAATTGTAAGATTTTTTGAAAGAATTTCATATGTTGAAGCGGCGACACCGCGGCTTTCATCGACGGCAGAAATGGAAATTACCAAAAATGGAAAATTAATTGAAAAAACTAGAATACCAGTAGTCGGCGTTGATCCATTTACTGACATTAGAGCATCCACTGTATATGAAACTGTTACAGAAGGAACTTATGTCTTCTCAAGAAACTCTATTGTGTTAGGAAACACTGTAGCAAATGATCTTGGAGGAGCTGTAGTTGGGGATAATGTTAAAGTCATGATTATTGACAGATGGGGTGAAGAACAAACTAAAAGATTTACTGTATCTGGAATTGCCAAGTCACCTGGTGGTCAAGGATTTGATTATAGTGCAGTTATGCACATTGATACATTACGTGATATGACAGATAGAATAGATCAAACAGGATCAATTATGGTAAAATTAAATGATCCAAGTATGGCATTTGAAGTAAAAGAATTTTTCTTAGCATCATTTCCAAATGATGATTTCTTAGCAGAAACAATAGAGGAATCAGCTGAACAACAGCTTGCTGGTTTTAGATCAGGTATAGCAATGATTAACATGATTGGATATTTTGGAATGATGTCTTCTGCATTTGCGATTGTTACAATTCAAATGATGTTAGTAAATGGAAAAACTAAAGAAATTGGTGTAATGAGGGCAATTGGTGCTAAAAGAAAAGACATTTTAATAATTTTTATTTTTCAAGGAATGTTAATTGGAGCAATTGGTGCTGGAGTTGGAACTGCAACTGGATTAGGATATACTATTTATGCAAAAGAAACAAAGATGTCATTCAATAATAGTTTACCACTTGAAGTAACTTACAATTGGGAAAAAATTATTCAAACTGCTTTGGCTTCATTTGTTTTAGCTATAATTGCATCATTGTATCCATCGTATCGAGCTACAAAATTACTACCTGTGGAGGCGATGAGATCTGGCTAGAGTTCTAGAGGTTAATAATTTAACCAAAATTTATGGTGATGGAGATAACAAAGTAAAAGCTCTTGATGATGTATCTTTTTCAATTGAACGTGGTCAAGTTGTTTTAATTGTTGGAAGTTCAGGTTCTGGAAAATCTACATTATTAAACATGATTGGACTTTTAGATAGTCCAACAAATGGTAATATTTTCATTGATGAAATTAATACTACAACTCTTAATGATAGTCAAATTTCCTCCTTTAGAAATAAAAAATTAGGATTTATTTTCCAATTTTCTAATCTTTTAAGCGATCTTTCAGTATTAGAAAATATATTATTACCAATACAAATTGCAGGTACTAATTCTATTGCTGAAAAAGATGCTATAGAATTACTAAAAGCAGTAGGATTAGAGGATCAAATACATAAACGTGCAAATAAAATTTCAGGTGGTCAAGCTCAAAGAGTAGCTATAGCCAGAGGTTTAATCAATAAACCTTCAATTGTTTTAGCTGATGAACCAACTGGCAATCTTGATTCAGTTACTTCACAAACAATAGTTGATTTAATGAAATCTATGGCAAAAAATCTTAATCAAACTTTTGTTATTGTTACTCACGATAGAGCACATTTTGGAGATGTTGATAAAGTTATTACAATTAAAGATGGAAAAGCATTTGAAGGAGAGGAACCTTCAACAATGGAGATTACTGTATAATGAATTTCAAATTTGTATTAATATTATTTTTAATTGGATTTGTTCCATTTATTTTTACAAATTCATATGCTGATTGGAAAGATGGGCCAATTGAGTCAGGAAATTTTGGTGATACTCCATTTGAAAGAAAATTTGGCGATGTTAAATTACTGGATGCATACTTTGGTACACTTGATAATAAAATAGAAGTTGAATCAGGAGACAGTAATGTTCCGTTTACAATTGTATTAGCAAATGTAGGAACTCAAGATATTACAGGAATTAAAGGTAAATTGGCATTGCCATTAGGTTTTTCAGGCTCAGATGGTCCAGGTACAACAATTAATGCTAATACAAATACAAATTCTCTAGCTGGTACAAATTTTTCTTTAACTTTCTATGTAAATTTAGATAAAAATGTAGAAATTCAACAATATTCAGGAACTGTAAAAGTTGACTATTCAAGATTAAGAGAATCTGGAGTTAGATCAGCATTCTCTACTTTTGATTTTAAAGTGACTGGAGATAGTACTATCAATGTAAGATCATCAGATTCATTTCTTACATCATTAAAATCAAATAAAATTATTGTAGATATTGTTAATGATGGAACTGCTCCAATTTCTGCAGTTGACGTAATTATTGATAATGCCCAAACATCACTTTCGTCAAATACCGCATCAATTACAAATATTGAAAATGTTTTAATTTTAGAATCAAGCTGGGATCTAGGCAATATTGTTGGTAATTCTTACACTTCTTTTATTGCAGATGTGTATGTTCCTGAGTCGTTAAAAGGTGATACTTTACGAATTCCTTTATCCATTTCGTATTATAATACACATGGTGATAAAGAAACTATTTCCAAAATACTTGATTTCTATATTAGAGGTTTAATTGATCTTACAGTTTTCAATGTAAAAGTTATTGAATTATCTGGCACACAAATGGTAATTGGTGAAATAATTAATGAAGGAAATGAAGATGGATTATTTGGATTTGTAACTCTTGATGCTAATGGAGATTCTAATATTAAATCAAACACTCAATTTATAGATGAAATTGAAACTGATGCCCCAGTTCCATTTAATATTCCAATTGAATTTGATGGCGAACCAGAATATGGTGAGCATGATATTACAATTACTGTAAGATACAAAGACAGTGTAAGAGATGAAATTTTCTTACCTTATGAAACTACAATTTTAGTCAATGAAATATCTGAATTTGAGGAAGATACATTTGATCCTACAATGATTGTTATTCCAATAATTCTAGTTATTGGTGTTGCAATTTTTATTATTCGTAGGCGTAAAAAGGCAGAGTAATCAGTATAATTTAAAATCTAAAAAGTGTTAATGATATAAAATGAAAATAAGATTAACAATTGCAATTTTAATAATTGTGTTAACTGTAGGTAGTATAGTTATT
>JAONKT010000020.1 GCA_028377625.1 Candidatus Nitrosopumilus sp.
GGGAAAGAACCCACAACAGAGGAACTGGAAAAACATTGGAAAAAGCACCACAGTTGGCATTGGGAATCAAACAGTAAAAAAACACCAGAAGAAGCATTATTAAAAAAACAAAATTAATTTTTTGTAAAATAAAAAAATATTAAACAAACTAGTGGTAAAAATCAGATTACAATAAATAATTACTGAATAAATCAGACAATTATTTTCATTAACTAGAACAAATCATACGATTCTCTTTTATATTCCCAAAATTGTATTTTAATAAAATGGTTTCAAAAAGTATTATTACATTATTGGCAATTGCAGCATTAATTGGAACAATTACATTATCTCCAGCATTTGCAGATTGGGATAAAACAAAATATCCAAGTATCGAAGGAACCATTACAGTTCAAAATAACGATAATTATTTGGAACTAACCCAAATCACATTAGTAGATGCAATGACCATTGCAGAAAACAAAGTGACAGACAGTAAAAGCATGTACGCAAAACTTTCACCAATTAACGGATTTCTAGTTTACAAAGTAGTTATGTCAAATGATGATCACGAGTATAGTAAAGTTCTAGTTGATGCAGGCGATGGAGACGTACTTTATGTTTCAGATGCAAAATCTTTTGACTCAAACAAAAAGAAGAAACACAGTGACAACAGAAATGACAAAAGTCACGATAAAAGAATGAAAGACTATTACAAAGACATGACTCCAGAGCAAATTGCAGAAAAGAAAAAGCAGTTTAAAGAGATGGGAGAGGCCTGGAAATCATTGTCAATCACAGACAAGGCAGCAATGATTATGCATTTTATGCAAATGAAATTACAATGGGATACAATGTCTGAGGAACAAAAGGAAGAGCAGAAAGCAGAGATGAAAGACAAATGGAAAGGTCTGCTAACACTAACACCAGAAGAAAAGAAACAAAAACTTGAAGAGTTTGCACAAACAGTCAAGTAGAAATTAAAATATTTTAAATTAGTAAATATTCAATTTAACTTGTTAATGATCATAGCAATTTTTTATCTTTTGTAAAATAATGTTCTGCTTCCTCATCCCTGCCTAATTTTTTTAATGACATACCTTTGTATCTCAATACAGATGGATATTCAGGATTCTTCTCAATTACTTTATCAAAGCACGTAATGGCTTCTTCAAATTTTTTCAGATTGGCTAATGAATTACCTCTGTTAAACCATGCTCTCAGATCTTCAGAGTCTAAACTAAGTACTTTATCATAACACGCTATAGCCTCTTCAAATTTTTTCAGATTGGCTAATGAATTACCTCTGTTAAACCATGCATCGGAATCTTTAGAATTGAATCTAATTACTTGATTATAACATTCGATAGCATCTTCATTTTTTCCTAATTTGGCCAGTGCATTACCTTTGTTACGCCATGCCATCAAATCTTCAGGGTTTAATCTAATTACTTGACTAAAACATACAATAACCTCATCATTTTTTCCTAATTTGGCCAGTGCATTACCTTTGTCACTCCAGGCTTTCCCATTTGTAGAATCTAAACTAACTGCCTTATCATAACATTCGATAGCATCTTCATTTTTTCCTAATTTGGCCAGTGCATTACCTTTGTTACGCCAATCAGCACTTTCAAGAATCCAATCTTTTTTTCTTTTATCAATTTTTGATTTACCAAAATCGAACAATCCCATACCAGAATATTATAGAGAGTCCATTTAATATTATTTTATTTTTTTAATTTAGTTATAATTTACCAATATCAATTAACTGTAAATTACTAATTATTTACTGTCAGCATCTAAGTATTTTTGAACTTCCTCGACATCCTTGTCACCTCTTCCTGAGAGAGTTACAACTATAGATTCGGATGATTTACCCTTTTTTGCAACTTTCATTGCTTCAGAAATAGCATGTGCAGATTCCAATGCAGGAATAATTCCTTCGGTCCTAGTAAGAGTCAAAAATGCATCCAAGACTTCCTTGTCAGTTGATGAATGATATTTTACTCGCTTAGTGTCTTTGTAGTAGGCATGTTCAGGTCCGACACCAGGGTAATCCAACCCTGCAGAAATACTATGAGTCTCAGTAATTTGACCTTCACTATCTTGAAGTAAATAGGTCATCATTCCATGAAGTACACCTTTACTTCCTGCAGATAGTGTAGCTGAATGTAATTTTGATTTTAATCCCATTCCAGCAGCTTCAACACCAATTATTTCAGCACTAGTATCCACTAGAGGGTAAAATGTACCAATTGCATTAGAACCCCCACCAACACATGCAATTACAACATCAGGATCTTTATTGTTAATTTTTTTCATTTGTGATTTTATTTCAGTTCCAATTACACTCTGAAAGTCTCTAACCATTACAGGGTAAGGATGAGGACCAACTGCAGAACCAAGCAAGTAGTAAGTAGATTCAACATTAGTAATCCAATCCCGAATGGCCTCATTAATTGCATCTTTTAATGTCTTAGAACCAGATTTCACTGGATGGACTTGTGAACCTAACATGTTCATACGATAAACATTTTGTTTTTGTCTGATTGTATCTTTATATCCCATATACACTTCAGCTTTTAGTCCCAATGCAGCACATGCCATTGCAGTTGCAACACCGTGTTGCCCAGCACCAGTTTCTGCAATGATTCTTTTCTTATTCATTTTTTTTGCTAATAATGCTTGACCCAAAGTATTGTTAATTTTATGAGCACCGCCATGCAATAGATCCTCCCTTTTGAGGTAAATTTTAGCACCACCTATTTTTTCAGACAAATTTTTTGCATAGTATAATGGAGTGGGTCTTCCTGCATACACCTTTAGATAATAATCTAATTCTTGTTTGAATTTTTTATCATTTTTGAATTTTAAATAATTTTCTTCTAATTCTTCAATTGCAGGTACAAGAGTTTCTGGGATATATTGCCCACCAAATTCTCCAAATTTACCGTTTTTAGGGTATTTCATATTGAGTTCACCAATTTCTTTACTTGCTCTACAATATTATCGCTTTTCATTATACTTGAACCTATCAAAAAAGCGTCAGCACCACATTTTTTTAAATATTGAATATCCTCAGGAGTGCTAATACCACTTTCAGACAAAATTATCCTAGATGTATCATTTCCAGATAAAACAGATTCGGTTGTTTTAAGATCAATTTCAAGAGTATCTAAATTCCTATTATTAATTCCAATAATATCAGCATCAGTTTTTAATGCATTTTGAAATTCTTCCCTAGTGTGAACCTCCAGTAAAACATTCAATCCCTGTTTATGTCCATATCCTATGAATTCGTCAATATCAGTAAGGAAATTTTGATCAAATAGAGATTGGATTACCAACATGTAGTCAGCACCAATTTTTTTTGCAGTATCAATTTGGATTTTATCAATCATGATATCTTTCATCAATAATGGGACGTCAACAGATTGCCTTACTTGAATAAAATAATCTGGAGAACCATTAAACAGATGAGGTTGAGTTAAAACAGATAGTGCCTTTGAACCACCCTCAATCATTTGCTTTGCAATACTACTAGGATCCCCAATAGTTCTGATTTTACCTAATGACGGGGATGAGAATTTTACTTCAGTAAGTAATGTTGCATGAGGATTTGAATTAATAATTTGTTTGAAATCATGTGTAGATTTTTTTAAATTTACATCAACATCATAGACTCCATCATCAATTGCAATTTGAGAATTATTTACTAATTTTTTTAAAATATTTTCAGCCATGTGTAATCTCCTTTAATTTTTTAATATCTCCAGTATTAGCCACAAATTTCTCCAATAAATTCATCGCCTTCCCATCAGCAATAGTAGTCATTGCAAGTTCAACACCATCTTCAAAACTATTTACAACGTTTCCAACCAACAATCCTCCAGCTGCATTTAATGCAGTAGTTTCAATCATAGATTGATTAGCTGTGTTATTAAGAACACCTACAAATGATTTAATTGCATCATGTTTAGTTTCAATTTGAATATCATTAAGTTTTGATTTATGTAAACCAAGAAATTCAGGATCAATAGAATTAACAGATACAATGTTATTTTTTAAAATACATACACTATTTGTTGAACTAGTTGAAAATTCATCCATTCCATCATTAGACCTAACAGCCATTATATTTTCTACCCCTTTTCTTTTAAGAATTTGAGGTAAACGAGTAAGAAACTCATTTGAAAAAACACCAACTAATTGATTTTTTACATTTGCAGGATTTGATAGAGGACCAAGTAAATTAAATGCAGTTCGAATTCCCAATTGCTTTCTAGCTGAAGAGATATTTTTCATTGCAGGGTGAAATTTTTGTGCAAACATAAAACATATTCCATGATTTTCTAAAATATCTGCAATAACAGATGGTTCAGCATTAAGATCATATCCAAAGTATTCAAAAATATCTGCACTGCCAGAAATTCCAGAACTGGATCTATTCCCATGTTTAGCAACAATACCGCCAGCCGCTGCAACTACAAATGAGGCAGTGGTAGAAATATTGAAAGTTTGTAATTTGTCTCCACCTGTACCACACATGTCAATTACAGTACCTTGATTTTTAGGCATAATTTTGAGAGATAATTCTTGCATTTTATCTAGCATTCCAAGTAATTCATCATCAGTTTCACCTTTCTTAGATAAATTAGACAAAATTTGGATATTTTGATCATCATCAGTTTTCCCAGATAATACTTCAGACATGATTTCATTCATTTGATCATAAGTAAGATCAATTTTTTGTTCTAATTTGGAAATATATTCAGAAATCATTTTTCCTTAACCTGTCGAATAAAATTGCCAAGAATTTTTTTACCGTCTTCAGTCATAATAGATTCAGGATGAAATTGTACTCCTTGAATTAAAAATTCTTTATGTTTAATTGCCATAATTTCACCATCGTCATTTGCAGTAGCTATAACTTCTAACATGTCTGGAATTATTGTTTTATCCCCAACTAAACTATGATAACGTGTAGCACGAAAAGGATTTTTTACATCTTTGAATAATTCAGAATCAGTATGTTGAACTGGACTTGTTTTCCCATGCCGAACACATCCAGCGTTAGTTACTTTTCCCCCAAATGCATCAATAATACCTTGATGACCTAAACATACACCTAAAATAGGAGTTGTTGGACCGATGTCTTTAATCACATCACTGCAAATTCCAAAGTATTTTTTATCTTCAGGAGTTCCAGGTCCAGGAGAAATTATTATTCCATCATAATTATTTTCTTTAATTTGTGAAATTGTGATTTTATCATTTCTAAATACATCACATTCAACTCCCAACTCTCCAAGATATTGAGCGATATTGAAGATATTCAAGAAATTGCAAATTTATTGGTAAAAAGGGAAAAAATTGAAGTGTCTGGACTTGGAACTATGCTCACTTCTTGTTCAATCACTTCCAAATTCACATTTCCTTATTCTGAAAATATTGTAGTTGTAGAAGTTGCAAGTGAAAAAAGTCATCAAAGCGTGAAAAAATACTGTGATCAAACTCAACGTGATATTAATCGGAAAGGCTTTGTCTTATCTAATTTATTGAGTCTTTCAATTCTTGATGTACTGAAATAGAATAGTTAAATATTCGACAAAAAACTGTTTTTTATGAGTAAACCATCTGATCTAGGTTCTTTGAAAATTGGATCATACATTCTACTTCCACATTCAGATCAACCAAGTGGTGAACCATGTAGAATTATTGAATATGATACATCAAAACCTGGAAAACACGGTGCAGCAAAAGCTAGAATAGTTGGTCAGGGTATTTTTGATGGAAAAAATAGACCTCATGTTGGCCCAGTCAGTATGCAAATTCACATTCCAATGATTAACAAGAAAGTTGGACAAATTATTTCAATTAATGGAGATACTGTACAAGTTATGGATTCTGAATCTTTTGAGACTATTGATATTGCTATGATTGACGAATCCGTTAAAGGGAAATTGGAAAATGGACAAAATGTTGAATATTGGGTCGTCATGGAAAATACCAAAATTATGAGTATCAAAAATAGTTAGACTATAATTTTACAAAAATATTTTCTTTATTTAATCTTGTTTGATCCCTGATTTTTAATCATAGCACTAAAATCATATGTGTTACATGATCTGATAGATGCTGATGATTGTTGGAAAAGCCGTCTGATTTATGATGACGATTATGAGTATTGAAGCATCTCTTTTATTATATTTTAGAATTTTATTAGACTGATTTTTTTATTAAACTTATGAAATTAGCTTGTTTTTTTTCTGGAGGGAAGGATAGTACCTATGCTATTCATCTTGCTAAAAAACAAGGTCATGACATAGTATGTTTATTGAGTGTGTTTACAAAATCTGAAGAAAGTCATTTATTACATCATCCAAATTTAAAGTGGACTAAATTACAATCTGAATCCATGAATATTCCACAATTAACCATTCATTGTAATTCTGATGAAACTAATGATGAATTAATTGTAATGGAAAAATTATTGCAAAATGCAAAAAAAGAATTTTACATTGATGGATTAGTGCATGGTGGAATTAAAAGTAAATTCCAAAAAGAAAAATTTGAAACTTTATGTTTGAAATTAAATTTATCTGTTATTTCACCTTTATGGGAAACTGAACCAAAAAAATATATGAATGAATTAATTGACTCTGATTTTAATTTTATGATGGTAACTGTATCTTCTGATGGCTTAGATGAAAAATGGTTGGGAAAATCAATTATACAATCTGATATTGTGATTTTGGATAATCTATCTGAAAAATTTGGATTTAATTTAAATTTTGAAGGTGGCGAGGCTGAAACTTTTGTAATTGATTGTCCTCTTTTTTCTAATCCAATTAAAATTAATAAATTTATAAAAAATTGGGATGGTTATAGAGGAAGGTTTGAAATAGTGGATGCGGAGTTAAATTACAATGCTTGATGGATTAAAAACTAGTTTAGGCGATGCAATCAAAAAAATTGTTAAATCTTCAGGCATAGATGAGGAATTAATTAAAGATCTTTGTAAAGATGTTCAAAGGGCATTATTGACATCTGATGTCAATGTTAGGTTAGTTCTTGAAATTACTAAGAGATTAGAAGAACGTTCATTAAATGAAACTCCTCCACCTGGACTTTCACGTAAGGATCACATTGTTAAAATTCTATATGATGAACTATCTAAATTATTAGGTACTGAATCTGATTTTAATTTTAAATCTGGAAAACAAATTAAAATTATTTTATTGGGGATTCAAGGAAGTGGAAAAACTACTGTTGCCTCAAAACTTGCTAAATTTTTAACTGTACAGGATCTTAAAGTTGGAGTTGTAGGAGCTGATACTTATCGACCTGGCGCACTGGTTCAGCTTAAAATGATGTGTGAGAAATCCAATGTTGAAGTTTATGGTGAAGAAAATAACAAAGACTCACCAAATATTGTTAAAAATGGATTAAAGCATTTTGCTGGCCAATCTCTTGATGTAATTATTATTGATACTGCAGGTCGTCATAAAGAAGAACAAGATTTGCTTGAAGAGATGGGTAAAATTAACAAAGTTGCTGAACCTGATTTAGCTTTACTTGTAATTGATGGCACTATTGGTCAACAATGTTTCAGTCAAGCAGAAGCATTTCATAAAACCATTCCAGTTGGAGGTGTTATAGTTTCAAAATTAGATAGCTCTGCCAAAGGTGGTGGTGCACTTGCTGCATCTGCTGCAACTGGTGCTCAAATAATGTACATTGGTACAGGGGAACGGATTGATGATTTAGAAAAATTTTCTCCAACTAGATTTGTTGGTAGATTGCTTGGAATGGGTGATATTCAAGCTGTTTTGGATCTTGCAAAAAGATTGGAGAATGAAGGTGATGATGTCCGGATGAAAAGAATATCTAGCGGAAAGATGAACATGGATGATTTCTTTTATCAATTAGAGGAGGTTACTAAAGTTGGTTCTTTGAAAGGGCTTCTTGATAGTATGCCTGGAATGTCTGGTATGGTAAAAGAGGATCAAGTTGATCAAATGGAAGGTAGAGTTTCAAAATGGCGATACATAATTCAAAGTATGAATAAAGATGAGAAAGCAGATCCTGATTTACTTAATTCTTCTAGAATTAAACGAATTGCTCGTGGTTCTGGCTGGCCTGAAGGAGAAGTAAAAGAATTACTCAAAAATTATAAAAATTCTAAGAATTTAATGAAGGCTTCAAAAGGTCGTCAAATGCAAGGTACTCTTAGAAAAATGGGATTGGGATAATTCTAAATTATTTATTTCAACCAAATATGTCTAATTATTCCCAACTTCTTTCTACTGCAGATAAAATTATTAAAAAATATGATTTATGTGATCAATGTTTGGGACGATTATTCTCAAAACCACTTCGTTTATCTTCAAATAAACTTCTTGGTAAAAAATTAAAAATTAATCATATTTCTAAAAATAAATGCTATGTCTGTAAAAATTTATTTTGTAATTTAGATTATTTTTTAAAATTAATGCTTGATTCATCATCTAATTATGGATTCAATACTTTTGGTGTTGGTGTAATAATCAAACCTTCAATTGTTGATAGGGATGATTTTATTCGATCTAAATTCAAACTTAAAGGAATTGACAGTATTAAGGCTGATATTACAAAAGAATTGATCAAACTTTTTACAAAAAAAACTAAAAAAATAATTGAATTTCTTGATCCTGATATTACATTTACAATTAATTTAAAGGATGAGTCTTGTCAATTACGTTCAAAATCTATCACCCTCTCTGGAAGATATGTTAAATTCAAGCGAGGTATTCCACAAAAACAAAAATCTTGTGATAATTGTTCTGGTAAAGGCTGTAGGATGTGTGATTTTCATGGTATTTCTGAATTTAACAGCATCGAAGGTGTTATTTCAAAATTATTTTTTAAAAAATTTGGGGGTACAACTGCTAAATTTACTTGGATAGGTGGTGAGGATAACTCTAGTTTAGTTTTAGGTACTGGTAGACCTTTTTTTATTAAAATAAAAAACCCATTTAAGAGAAAAATAAAATTATCTAATGAAAAATTTGATTTTATTTCTCTTTCTGATCTTAAATTAGTTAGTGAATCACCTAAAAAATCTCTTAATTTCAATTCCAAAATAAAAATAAAAATCTCTACTGAGACACAAATTAATTCAAAAAACCTTAAAAAATTAAAAGATCTTGTCAATACCCCTATTGTAATTTCTGAAAAATCTGGTAAACGTTATGAAAAAACAATTTTTGATTTAAGATATAAAAAAAGTTCTAAGAATGTATTTACCATTACTATTACTGCCGAAGGTGGCCTTCCTATCAAACGATTTATTGTTGGTGATGGTGTTTTACCCAATGTTTCTGCTCTTTTTGATACTCCATGTGTGATTTTGGAATTTGATTTTTTAGATATTACAGTTAAATGATAACTTTAACTAGCGCTAAATCTGGTTAATTGTCATGCCAATGAGAAAAAAAGGTAAACATCAAAGACATGCTGATCAAAGAGCAAATACACGTAAAGTGAAGAAAGCAAAGTCTGGAAAACCACGATCATAATAAAATCAACATTTTTACATTAAAATTTTCAACAATTACTGTTGGATCCTTTAGTACGTTTTAGAGATGCACATTCTAAGGGGCTTATTCCTGATGATGTTTATGATTTAACCTTGAAGCGTTTTCCAATCACTGTTGCTGGAATCGATCGAATTGAAAAGGCATCCGGAATACAATATCCTGTTGCTTATGTGGAGCCTTCTCTTGTACTTTCATCATCTGGTTCAAATTCTTATGAGTATGGTATTCTTTTTGCTAGAACTATTCCTGTAATGTTTGAAGAAAAATTTCAAGTTGTAATTCAAATCTCTGCTCCTCTGATTGCTTATGGCTTAAAGGGTACAATTCATGCTATTTTAGCTCATGAATTTTTACATTTTTTAGAATTATTAAGAAAAATTTCAAAAATGGAATTACTTTCTGATGAAATATCTGGAAATTTATTTGAAAATGTTTACAGTGATGAAACAAGATTATTTGAACCTCGAGTTGTTTTTAAAGATAGAACGTTGTTAACTCATATTACTAAAAAATTTCCTGCTGGTTTTCGTGATTATAAGCTTGAAGATAAAGTAATAAAATTTTGGTCTGATAGAAATTTACCTAAATCAAATATCTCATTAGATGCAAACAATGTAAAACTATCTGCCGAATCTTTATCTAAAATAAAACTTGATCCTATGTTTCTCACAAAAATAAAACACTTAGAAGAAAAAAGCTCTAAAATACATAAAAAAAGATTATACTAGTTGTAACTTCTATTGTTTGAATTCTGTTAATCCACATTTTCCACATGTGTTTCTATCTTTATGTTCAGACATGAATACACCTTTTCCGCATCTTGAACAATTTTTTTTAATTCGAGTTGCTTTATCGCCATCAACTTTGAAATAGCCATAAACTTTTGGACTAGAACCTTTGTTGCCTTTTTTCTCTACAGGCATTATTCTGTTTTCTCCTCTGCTGGTGCTTCAGTTGCTGCTTCCTCTGCTGGTGCTTCAGTTGCTGCTTCCTCTGCTGGTGCTTCAGCTTTTTCGGCTTCAGCTATTTTTGCTTTAATCTTTTCTAATCTTGAGAAAATTGTTGGATTAATGTGCTTTTTTGCTAATCCTTCATCATCGTAAACATAGAAAATTCCTGTTACTTTTAACATTCCAACATGGGTTTTTAATCTCATTGGAACTACCACTTTTCCATCTAGTTTGAATTCCTTTGTCACCATATCTACTGCTTCCATACTCTTTAATTTGCCACTCAATCCTGCAAAATCACAAGTTAATTCTCTTCTGGATAAGAAGGTGTTATTGACATCTGAAAGTGTCTGAATGACTGACATGTATCCAAAATCCTTTGGATATTTCATATAAACCTAGTTGAATTTACACAAGAAATTTAAGAAAATGCTATGAATTAATGACATGGAGAGATATTTGATTCATTTAAAAAATGAAAAGTATGTTCCGATTAATTGTCGTGAAGTACTTTATCGAGCTAGGGATCTAATATCTGGAATGAATGCACATATCCGACTTGCTAGGATTGCCACAACATTCATTGAATTTGATGTAGCTATTGAAACTAAAGATGTGGATACACTTGTTGAAAAATTATCTCCTGTTGGGGGTTTGGATAATTTAAGACATGTAGTAGAAGAGGAGATCGAAATAGATCAGGGCATTAAGGATGGGATTTTTTACTTCAATAGTGAGAGGTTTTGGGAATGTCATGAGGCTTTTGAAGGTGTTTGGAAGCAATGTTTTGGTCGTGAAAAAGAATTGGTACAAGGAATTATACTTGTAGCTGTTGCATATGCTCATGCTCAGGCAAATGAACTAAGTATTGGTGTTGCAATGTTGACTAGAGCTTTGGAAAAATTGGGAAGTTCTCCATCTATGTATCATTCAATTGATGTTGAAATAATTAGAACTAAATCTGTTGAAATGCAAAAAATTAATGATTTGGTTTTATTTGAGATCTAATTAACTCTAAAGATTTTGTAACTACTTCTGATCCTTGTAGTAATCCTATACTTCCCTTTTTAGCTTGCTCTTCAGTCATTCTTGTTGTACCGTCATTTTTAATAAAATCTGCTGAAACTACAACTGGTACTGGATCATCACTATGTCCTTTGTTAATACATGGAGTGGAATGATCTGCAGAAATAATTATTGCAACTTTATTTGAATCAATATTTTCCACAAGTGTTTTGAAGAATCTTTGATCAATTTCTTCTATATTCTTCATTTTGCCTATGGCATCTCCATCGTGACCAAATTCATCTGGTCCTTTAAGATGAACGTATATTGCATTTTGTGTTTCCATTGCTTTTGCTGCAACTTTTGCTTTTTCTTCATAATCTGTTAAGCCCCCTGCTTCAAATGCTTCCAT
>JAONKT010000021.1 GCA_028377625.1 Candidatus Nitrosopumilus sp.
ATTGATGTCCATAACAAATTCCTAATAATGGTAAATCCATTTCAAAAATTTTATTTTCTGGAACTGGAGCTTCTGAATTATAAACACTAGATGGACCACCAGAAAATATTATTCCCTTTGGATTATGTTTTTGTATTTCTTCATAACTAATATCATATGGTACAAGCTCTGCAAAAACAGAAAATTCTCTAATTCTTCTACAAATCAAATGACTATATTGAGAACCAAAATCTAACACTAAAATTTTGTCCATACAATCACTTACTAATATTCTCCAGCATTCTTGTTAATGACCATCCTGCTGTATTGATTAATTCAGTCACTCTTTCTTTCTGTCTATAATTCTTAATTATAATTTCTCTAATATCTGCTCCATTTTTATTTATGATGTAATCTATAATTGATTCTTTTTGGATCTTACCATTTTCAGCTTCAACAGAATCCTTCTTTTTCATTTCTCCAATTATTCTATCTAAAAAAAATGATTTGAAAGGTGGAGTATCTGCATTAATTGTAATTTGTTCATCTAAGACTATTGAAACTTGATCTGGTGTAACATATGCATTGGCAATTATGTTTCCATCATTTCCTCTTTTAATAGGAATTGAATTTTCCACATGCTCTGGTTCGACATGCTCTTCAATTGCTTTGACTTTATCTTTTATTTTTAATTGAGATGCTTTTGTGAAACTAGATCCCTTTAGGAATCCATCTAATACTATGATATTTTTCTCTAACATTTCTATGCCTTCTTGGTGTTTATCCACCTGCTGTAGCATATTTTCTCTTAAAGCAACTATTTCTTTTATTTGCTCTTCTGAGAATTTCATAATTTAATAAATCAGTTATGGGTATTAAATGCATTCTAGGTAATTATGTTATCCACTTCTTTGTATGGTATTTTTTTAAACCCTTGAATTGGTTTTGACGTAGTAAATAATTCTGATTTAGTGATCGTTGATAACCAAACTAAAAGTTCTCTTCCTATCTGCAATTTTTTTAATTTAATCTTTCTATCTGAACTTTTTGTATTAGAAAATTTACCAATTTGATTTCCAAAATCCATACCAAACAGAATAATTTTTTTTGCATCAAAATGACTTGCTAAAAAAACTCCTCTATCTCCATCTGTAAAACCTCCAAAATTTTGAATTTCATTAAATGGATTTGTTTGAGTTGTTCCAATACAATTTTTTATTTTTTTCACCATTTGTAATTTTTCAATATTATCACCATGTGCATGTATTACAAATATTGATTTTGTTTTTGATATTTTTTTAATTGTATCTTCATCTCCATCTAAATCTGTAACAATAATATCTGGAATAATTTTATTATCCACTAATGATTTTAATGAACTATCAGCTGCAATTTTAATAGATTTTTCTAATTTTTTTAATTTTGGAATAGCAATTGACAAAGATGGTCCAGAACCAATCACAAAAACTGTTTTACCTTGAATTAAATTTCTAATTTTTTCAATATTATTTGTTTTTTTTAAAATTGAATCTAAAATCACAGCTGATTCTTTATCTTTTTTTTCGCTATAGTCTAATTCTTTTAAAATAGCAAAATATCTTTTTTCCCAACCTGAAATCATCATATAACTCAAATTATATGAGGTTTTGATAAACTATATGGCAAAAATTGCAAAAATTTCTGTTGGTGGAAGAAATCCTGTTAGAATAATGGGGATTTTGAACACTAGTCCAGAATCTTTTTACAAAAAATCAATCAGTACTAGCCGTATGAAAATCAAAAATGCAGTTATTCAAATGGAAAATGACGGTGCAGACTTTATTGATGTGGGAGGAATGTCTACTGCACCATATTTGTTTACTAATGTATCTGAAAAAATTGAATCTGATAGAATTGTAAATGCAATTAAAATTATTCAAGATTGTACTAATCTCCCAATTTCTGTTGATACGTGTAGATCCAGTGTAGCTAAAATTGCTTTAGAACATGATGTCGAAATAATTAATGATATTTCTGGATTAAAATATGACGAAAAAATGAAAGATGTAATTTCTAAATTTCAACCTTCAGTAATTTTATGTGCATATGATTCTAAAACAATATCTAGAGGAACAATAAATTCAACAAAAAAACTTCTTGCAGATAGCTTAAAAATTATTAAAAAATCTAATATTTCAGATAAAAAAATTGTATTAGATCCTGCAATTGGATTTTTTAGAAAAACAGGAAAAGGTAAATTTTTTACAAAAATTAAAAATGATTGGGTAGAAAGAGATCTATCTATCATTAAAAATTTAAATTCTATTAAAATGAATTATCCTATTCTTATATCAATTTCAAATAAATCCATTATTGGTAACCTTTTACAAAAAGAAAATCCTTCTGATCGATTGTTTGGATCTATAACTGCTGAAGCCATATGTGTTTTAAATGGGGCTAATATCATTCGCACACATAATGTAATGGCTACTCGAGATGCCATTACAATTGCTTCAAAATTATCAAAATAACGCAAAGGCTTATAATCAATTTTTAACTTTTGTAACAAGGTTTCATTGGAATTTAAAGAAGGATTAACATTTGACGACGTTCTTCTTGTTCCCAAATATTCAGATATTACAAGTAGGAGTCAAACTGATCTAAAAACTCAATTATCTCGAAATATTTCCCTAAACATTCCTTTTGTGAGTGCCAATATGGATACTGTTACTGAGTCATCTATGGCTGTAGCCATTGCACGGGCAGGAGGAATAGGAATAATTCATAGATTTTTAACAATTCAAGAACAAGCTAATGAAGTTCTAAAAGTAAAACGATCTGGAAGTGTAATTATTGAAAATCCTTATTCTATTACAGCTGATAAAACAATTGAAGATGCATTAGATTATGCTGAAAATAAAGATATTTCTGGCTTGTTAGTAGTTGATAATAATTCAAAATTAATTGGAATTGTAACTGAAAGAGATCTATTATTTGCAAATTCTAAAAATCTTATTCAAGATGTAATGACAAAAGATGTTGTTACTGCAAAATATGGGGTATCCATTGATGAAGCAAAAGATCTTTTACACAAACATAGAATTGAAAAATTACCTTTAGTTGATGAATCTGGATTTGTGAAAGGTTTGGTTACGAGTAAAGACATAACAAATAATGCTGATTACCCAACTGCATCCAAAGATAGTAAAGGTCGTCCTCTTGTTGGAGCTGCAGTTGGAGTTAAAGGTGACTTTTTAGAAAGAAGTGAATCTCTTTTGGAAGCAGGTGCTGACACTCTAGTTGTTGATATTGCTCATGGTCATAGTGAAAATGCAATTAGTACTGTAAAAAATATTAAAAAAGCATTTCCTAATTGTGAATTAATTGCAGGAAATATTGCAACTGCTCAAGGTGCTGAAGATTTAATGAAAGCCGGAGTTGATGCAGTAAAGGTTGGTGTTGGTTCAGGTTCAATTTGTATTACTAGAGTAATTACTGGTTCAGGTGTTCCTCAATTAACTGCAGTAATGGATTGTGCCAAAATAGGCCGTGATTATGGTATTCCAATTATTTCTGATGGTGGAACTAGAACTTCAGGTGATGCAACAAAAGCATTAGCAGCTGGTGCTTCAACTGTTATGGTTGGAAGTATGTTAGGCGGCACTGATGAATCCCCTGGTACTGTATTGACAAAGAATGGAAAACGTTTCAAAATTTATCGTGGAATGGCTTCTCTTGCTGCATCAATAGGAAGAAAATCTAAAGAAACTGGTTCTACATCTTTTGATGATGATCTTAATGATTATGTTGCAGAAGGTGTTGAAGCAATGGTTCCTTACAAAGGAAGTGTTGTAGATATTTTAAAACAACTCACGGGTGGTGTTCGTTCTGGTTTGAGCTATTGTGGTGCACATACAATTCCTCAAATGCAAACAAATGCAGAATTTATTAAAATGTCTAGAGCTGGATTTGCAGAAAGTCAGCCTCATGATGTATCTTTGATGTAGATAATTTTTTAAGCAGTATCTAAAGTCATTTTATTATGTTAGCTACAAGAACTATAATTGGTATAGTTGTTGGTAGTATAATTATTGGATTAGGTAGTTTTTCACTAGTTAATACTTTAGCGCCAACAATTTCTATGAATGAGGATTTTGTTATAGCTTCTGGTGACTCAGCCTCTTTTTCAATTCCTGCACCAAAAGATGCACCACAATACATGATGATTGTTGGAGATGCATTTGATCTTAAACTTAATAGTCCTGGTGAGGGATTAAAAATTCCAAATACTTCTTACAAAAAAGAATTGATTCTTGATTGGGCTCATACTGAAGATGGTCAAACAACAATTCTAATTCAAAACACAGGTGCTAGTGAATTAGATATTACAGCAAATACCAATCAGACTCCTGATCCATTTGGAATAACATTTGATTTCATGGTAATTACATCTGGAGTAATCATTCTTGGATTTAGTTTGGGTTTCACCTTAAGAAAACCCAAAGGTTTCTAGTCTAATTTTGCAGCAGGATACGAACCTAAAATTTTAATGAAAAGTGTTTCTTCTTTAATTTTATTTAGCATTTCTAAAACCTTCAAATTTTTTTGATGACCTTCAAAATCTACATAGAAATTATATTCCCATGTATTTGTTTTTGTAGGTCTTGATTCTATTTTTGTCAAGTTAATATTATTTTTATTAAAATTTTCTATAATTCTATATAATGATCCTGGTTCGTGTTTTATTGAAAATATAATTGAGGTTTTATCATTATCCGTTTCTAAAATTTCATTTTTAGATAATATTAAAAATCTGGTATAATTATTGAGGTTATTTGCAATGTTTTCTGTAATAATGGCCATATTGTAAATTAATGAAGCCTCTTTACTTGCGATGCATGCACAATTTTTTTTATTTAATTCTTGTATAATTTTTACACTACCTGCTGTATCATATGTAGGAATTGTTTTCATATTATTTTTCTCAATAAAATTTCTACATTGACCTAATGCTTGCGGGTGAGAATAAACTGTATCAATTTCTTCTATTTTACCAAATCCAATTAAACAATGTTCTATCTTATGATATGTTTCTCCAGTTGCATTTAGATCTGTTGAATATAATAAATCATAACTTTCTCCTACACTTCCTTCTAGTGAGTTTTCTACAGGCAAAATTGAATATTCTGTTCTATCTTTAGATGTGTTTTCTAAAATTTCTGCAAATGTTGAAAGTGGAATTGTTGTGATATCATTATTAAAAAAAGATTTTGCTGCTGCTTCACTGTATGCACCTCGTTCACCTTGGAACGACACACTAGTCATTTTTTACTCTCTCAACTTAACGAAATTATTTTTTCCAAAATTAGAAGAAAGTTTTCTTTCATCAATCCATCCACAATCTGTACATTTAATGGCATCTGAAGACTTTTTAACAATTTTTCCTACACATTTTCTACATTTTGTAAATATAATTCCTAATTCTGGCTCATCCATTACTGCATGAATTGTACCATTAAGATGTGCAACAATTTTCAATGATGCTATATCATTAACTAATGCTACATTTCTTATTCTCATATTTCGTGTACCGCAAATACATTCTACTTTTGAAGTAGTTGGTTTTCCATTTATGTAATCAATTGTAACTGCAATCATTGATGACATTACTGCAGCGACTGTTCCAATTATGACATCTCCCACTTTTGGAATTGATAGAAGCTTTGGATGGTTTACATTTACCATTCGTGTTTCTTTGTCCATATCTTTTTCTCCTATCGTAGATGCTCTAACCATATCTCCATCATCAAATGTGTTGTGGCCAGCCTCATACTCCTCAATAGATGCTATTTTATCTCCTGGAAATACTGAATTATCTGACATAATCTAATTTTTCTTGTTATGATTATAATTGTTTATGGTACAAAGATCCAGATAAATCATATATCTCTAAAAATTAGAAAATAATCATGAGGGCATTAGTTTATGATGAATATACAACTGATGATGATTTTTCTAAAATTTTAAAAATTAAAAACATTCCTATTCCTGAACCACGTTCTAATGAAGTAGTTTTCAAAGTAATATCTGCTGGATGTAACTATGATGATATTTGGGGAATGAGGGGAAAACCTTTGGCAATACCACTACCTCACATTTCTGGAACAGATGCTGCAGGTATTGTAACTGCAATTGGAAATGATGTTAAAAACATCAAAGTTGGCGATAGAGTGGTTTCTCATGGAAATATGTCCTGCCGAGTTTGTAAAGCATGTACTAGTGGACGAGAATTTGATTGTAAAAAAAGAACAATTTGGGGTTTTGAAACTGGACCTCTTTGGGGTGGATATTGTGAATTTACACATCTTCCAGAAGTTAATGTATTAAAAATTCCTGAAGGTGTATCATATGATGATGCAGCCGCTGCATCAATGACATTACTAACTTCATGGCACATGTTAGTTGGTAGAGCCAAAATTCAACCTGGACAATTAGTATTGATAATGGGGGGAAGTTCTGGAATCGGAACTTTTGGAATTCAAATTGCAAAATTATTTGGGTGTACAGTAATTGCAACAGCAAGTCCTGAAAAACTAAACAAATGTTTAGAACTTGGAGCCGACTATGCAGTTGACCATAGAAAAGATGATTGGCACAAAGAAGTCAGATCAATTGCCAAAAAAATTCCAAAACCATATGGTTCTGTTTCAGGTCTTGATGTAATTTTTGAACATATTGGTGGTTCACATTGGAATAAGGAATTAACTTTATTAAATTATGGTGGAACAATTATTACAACAGGTGCTACAACTGGGTACAACGCAAAAACTGATTTAAGACATATTTTCTTTAAAGGAATTAATATTTTAGGTTCAACTCAAGGTACTAGATCTGAATTAGAAGAGTGTTTTTATTGGATGTCAAAAGGTAAAATTAAATCAATTATTGATTCTGTATTTTCTTTGGATGATGCAGTACAGGCTCACAATAAGATGTTAAATGGTAAGGGACTTTTTGGTAAAATTTTGATTAAACCCAGTCCTAATGAATGATGACTGATCCTAAAATAAATTCAATTTTAGATGAAGGTAATAGATTATTTTTACAACGAAAATTTGAACAAGCTATAGAATATTATGACAAAATACTAGATGTAGATCCAAAACATATCAGTTCACTTAACAACAAAGGTTATGCCCTAAGTAAACTCAAAGATTTTACCAATGCAATAAAGTATTATGATATCGCTCTAAAAATATGTCCTGATGATTTATCTGTACTAATTAACAAAGTATCTTCTTTTAGAAAACAAGGAAATTTAATTGAAGCATTATTAATTTGTGATAATATTCTAAAAAATAATAAAAATTACAATATAGCACTATATCATAAGGAACGAATTTTATTTTCTATGGGGAAATTTAATGAATCAATTTCTTGTTGTAATTCTATTCTAGAAGATTATCCTGATAATGGGGATGTTCTTTTTGATAAAGCATCTAATTCTGCAATGCTTTCAAATTTTGATGATGCTCTGAATTTACTTGAACATGCAATCTCTCAAGGAATACAATACAAAATTAAAGCAAAAAAATCTAAATCATTTGAAAATTTATTTGACAATATTAGATTTCAAAATTTAATTTCTTAACTATAACCAATGTGGGATTTCTAAATATTCATCAATACTTTCTTTTCGTAAAACTTTCAAAAGTGCATTTGCTTGAGGTGTTGATAGTACTGGTTTGTCAAATTGATTATCTGTAGAAATTCTTGGGCATGCAACTTGAATAAATGCATCAATACCTCTTAGATTGTTTAATCTATCATTTGTAATGTCTGTTAAAGCAAATAATTGCACTTTCTTACCTTCCTTTTCTAATTCTTTTTTAAATTTTAAACCAAACACTTTTGATAATTGTCCTTCCTTTAACCCAATAATTATTCCAAATGAATTTGCTTCTGCTGCTTTGTATATTGCAAGTGTTGCTTTCTTTTTCAGTGTCCGTGCAAATTCTGTCACTTCTCTTACTTCGTTAAAATACGGATCTAAGACAAATGTAGGTAAGTTTGTTGATAATGCAATTCCTGCTGCATGAAAATTACTCTGACCTAAAAATACGTAGGCATCAACTTCTTTTTTTAATTCAGTTGCAGGATAAAATTCACAACCAAACACTTGTCCATCATTTAATTGCCCTTTACCTTTTCCAATTTTCACATTAATTCCATTCTTTGTTAAAATTTTCTCTACCTTATCCATTTGATGTAAATGTTGACTATCTGTAACGAGCGAAATTAATTTGCCTTTTAGTTTTTCTGTACATTTTTCTGCAACACTTTCAAATCCAACATCGTCAAAAGCATCAATTAAAACTAAATTTTCTTCTAATGATTCTGTATTAATCGTGTGTCCAATATTAAATTGAATTTCTGCTCCTAATATTTTTGATCCAGTTGTGTTTAAATCACAAGTTCCCCATGTTGTATCTGCCAAAACATATGCTGGTATGTCGTATTTTGTTGTAATTTTAATTGCCATGTCCTGAACTTGTGGCAACATACCGTCTGGACCATTTAATGAAACTGATGCTGGTTTCTTATCTTCTATTTCTCTGAAAATTCTTGCTTCATCAATTATTATCAATTTAGCTTCGAATATTGTGTTATTAATTTAAACCAACTGTAATTTACAACAACTAAAAATGTCTGGATTAATTAGATACATTATGAATAAAGAATCTGTTCTAAATATTGGATTTGATGATACTGATTCACCTACTGGAATGTGTACAACATTTCTAGCCTACAAAATTGTTGATTTACTTCAAAAACAAAAAACAGAATTTCTTGATTTTCCCAAGTTAATTAGATTTAATCCCAACATTCCATGGAAAACTAGAGGGAATGGTGCTGTTTCATTAAAAATTAAGACTAGAAATCCTTCTAAAATAAAAAATCAAGTCAAAAATTTAGTTTCAAAGTATTCTGATACTAAAAATGGAGCAAATCCTGGACTTGTATTTTTTGAAAGTGATTCAATTCCTCCAGAATTTACTAAATTTAGCAATTTAGCTTTATGGCAATTAATTAATAGAAATAATGCTAAAAAATTTATCAAAAAAAATAATCTTGATTTTTTTTATGAAGGTAATGGTCAAGGATTAGTTGGAGCAATTAGTGCAATTGGATATAGTTTTCATGATCACACTTTAGAATTGTTAAGTTATAGAAAAAAAAGAAAATTTGGTAAAGAAAGAAAAATATCAGCAGAAAGTGTTAAGACAATGCAAGAAAAAACTTTTCCATATACATTCAATAGTTTTGATACAAAAAAAGGTCGAGTTTTAATTACTCCTCATGGACCTGATCCAGTTTTTTATGGAGTGAGAGGAGAAAATGTTGATTCATTAGTTAACGCAACTAAAATTTTAAAGAGTAGCGAAAAATTAGATGGATATATGATTTTTAAATCTAATCAGGGTACTGGTGATCATTTAAAAAATGAATTAAATTCTAAAACAATGAAACCGTATGCTTCTGGAACATTAAGTGGAATTGTATCTAATGTTCCTAAGATAGTAAAGGGTGGACATGTTTTTTTTACTATCATTTCTAAAAATCATGAATTTTGGTGTGCTGTGTATAAGGAAACTGGAATTTCAACCATTGCTTCTAATCTAATCATTGGTGATAAAATTTTAGTTGGGGGAGGTGTTAGAAAAGCCTCTAAAAATTTTCCACGAATAATTAATCTTGAATTTATCAAAATAATTAATCTCAAAAAAAATCTTGCAAAATCTAATCCAACGTGTAAAAAATGTAATAAAAAAATGAAATCTAAAGGTCAGAATCAAGGATTTCAATGCATTAGATGTGGAAAAAAGAATATGAATAAAATCATTATAGAAATTCCTCGAAAAATCAAAAAACAACTATATCTTCCTAAAATATCTGCTCATAGACATCTTAGTCGCCCTTTACAACGATCTGGAATTATCAACAAAACTACAAAATTTGATGATTCCTTGTCTTGGTTTTATGTATACGAAAATTAAGTAGCGGGGAGTAGATTTGAACTACTGAACTGCGGGTTATGAGCCCGCCGGGATGACCTGGCTTCCCCACCCCGCTGAACCTAAATAAAGTTCAACGGTATATACGCTTTATCAAATCTTTGAAAGTAATTAATAGGATTTCAAAAGATTATTTCTTGATGAATAAAAAAATTCAAATTCTTGCAATTACAGGTGCCATAATATTTTCAGTATTTGTTTTAACTTCTTCAGATAATGAAACATCCATTCCTTTACCAAAACCAAACTCATATTCAGAAAATGACTCTGTAGTAATTTTAGCTGAAAATCTTGACAAACCACGTGGTATTGCTATTTCTGATGATAGAATTTTTGTTACAGAAAAAGATGGATACATTAGAGTTATTGAAAATAATACTTTACTAGAATCTCCATTAGCTACATTTCGTACTGCTAATGTATTTGATGGTGGATTATTAGGAATTACACTACATCCAAATTTTTCAACTAATCATTTTCTATATGTTTTTTTAACATATGAAGAAAATGGTAATTTATGGAATAAAATTTTACGAATTACTGAAGAAAATAATAAACTAAAAGATGTTGAAATAATATTAGATAAAATTCCTGGTTCATCATTTACTAACGGTGGTTTTTTAAAATTTGGACCTGATGGAAAATTATACGTTGGTACAGGTACAACCTCAGATGAATCTCATTTACCACAAGATATTAATTCGTTAGCTGGAAAAATTTTAAGATTAAATGACGATGGAACTATTCCAAATGATAATCCATTTTTAAATTCACTTGTCTATTCTTTGGGACATAGACATCCACAAGGAATGACTTGGGATGATAATGATAGGTTATTTGTTGCAGAATTTGGACCTGAAAAAAATGATGAAATTAATTTAATTTTACCTGGAAAAAACTATGGATGGCCTGAACAGCAATGCTCTGGAAGTCCTGATTTTGAGAATGCAATACTTTGTTATGATCCTAGTATTGAGCCTGGAGGAATTTTATTTTATTCTGGTGATAAGATTGATTTTGAATCTAAATTCATAATGGCTTCAATGCGTGCTTCTAATCTTTATCAGGTTGATTTTGAAGATGGATTAAGCTCTCAAAAATCAATTCTTAGTGGAAATGGTCGAATTCGTGATGTAGTTGAAGGTAATGATGGAAGTATCTATGTAATTACTTCAAATACCGATGGAAAAGGTTTTCCAGATGGATTGGATGATAGATTATTGAGGATATTGAAATAAAATGCCTGATTCATCTATTTCCAAATTTTTTGAAAAATCTAGGGAAGAAAGATTAAACACTATTGGAAATTTTGCAAATCTTTCTAAGAATGAATTAGAAATTCTAGAAAATACTGATGGTGGAATTACTTTTGATAAAGCAGATAAAATGATAGAAAATGCAATTGGAACTTTTTCATTGCCTTTAGGTGTTGCAACAA
>JAONKT010000022.1 GCA_028377625.1 Candidatus Nitrosopumilus sp.
ATTGCAAAAACTTCAATGCAAACTAAACTTGTTAGAAAAGATTCTGATTTACTTGCAGATATTATTGTAAAATCTGTAGTTGCTGTCACTGAAAAAGATGGTGAAAACTTTGAAGTAGATATTGATGATATTAAAGTAGAAAAGAAAGCAGGTGGTTCCATTAAGGATTCTATAATTATTGAAGGTATTGTTCTTGACAAAGAAGTTGTCCATGGTGGTATGCCTAGAAAAATTACTGATGCAAAAATTGCATTGATTAACACTGCATTAGAAATTAGTAAAACTGAAACTGATGCAAAAATTAACATTTCAAATCCTCAACAATTAAAATCATTTTTGGATGAAGAAAATAAAATGCTAAAGACCATGGTTGACAAAGTAATTGGTTCTGGTGCAAATGTCGTTTTATGTCAAAAGGGACTAGATGATATGGCACAACATTATCTTGCTAAAGCAGGAATTATTGCAGTAAGAAGAATTAAAGAAAGTGATTTAACTAAACTAGCAAAAGCAACAGGTGCTAGAATTGTTACAAATCTAGATGATTTATTTGAAAAAGATTTAGGAAGTGCAGAAAATGTTGAAGAAAGAAAAATTGAAGAAGATAAATGGGTTTTTGTTGAAGGTTGTAAACATCCAAAATCAGTAACTTTACTTTTACGTGGTGGTTCACAAAGAGTCGTTGATGAAGTTGAACGTTCTGTTCATGATGCATTAATGGTTGTAAAAGATGTAATTTTAAAACCACAAATTGTTGCAGGTGGAGGCGCTCCTGAAACATTTGCTTCAACAAAACTTCGAGGTTGGGCAAAATCATTAGAAGGAAGAGAACAATTAGCTGCAGAGAAATTTGCAGATTCTTTAGAATCAATTCCATTAACTCTTTCTGAAAATGCAGGAATGGATCCAATTGATACTCTCACATTACTTCGATCTAAACAACAAAAAGGTGAAAAATGGACCGGAATTGATGTTATGAAAGCAAAAATTGGAAATATGAAATCTAGTGATATTATTGAACCATTAGCAGTTAAACTTCAAATCGTTTCAGCAGCAGCTGAAGCAGCATGTATGATTCTTAGAATCGATGATGTAATCGCTACCCAAAGTGCAGGTGGTGGCGGTGGAGGAGAAGGAGGAATGCCACCTGGAATGCCACCTGGAATGGGTGGAGGAATGCCACCTGGAATGGGTGGAATGGGTGGAATGCCTGATATGGGCGGAATGATGTAAAATCATTTGAAAATTTTCTTCTTTCTAAAGTTTATTTTATAATTAAATTTACAAATCACATTGAGTAATATTTCATCTAAAACATTTTCCAGTTTGAAGTATGTTTATTTGATTATATTTTTTGCACTACTTTCTGGTATTTTTTATCCATTAATTACTGGTTTAGATTTTGATTTTTCATTAATTGGGATTCTAATTTTATTTGTAGGTCTTTTAGGTGGAATTATGTTATACAAATCAACCACTTCTAAAATAAAACAAAAAACATTTTTTGTAGCTGGTTTTTCATTAATTGGAATTTCATTATATTATATTTTTCAAATGACTGGAAGAGTCTAAACATCAAAGTATAGATAAAATTCGTGAGGATGTGGCCTAATTGAAATCTCTCTTTGATCTCTTCTTTCTAATTCAATAATTTTATCAATTACATCATTAGTGTAAATTGGAGTTAAGAATTTTCTATCACTTTCTAATTCATCTAATGCTTCACCAAGACTTTTTGGAAGAACCCCAATTCCTCGTTTAGCTCTATCTGATTTTGTCATTTTGAATATATCATCTCGTACTTGGTCTCCTGGATCTATTTTCTTTTTAATTCCATCCATACCTGCTGCTGTAACTGCTGCAAATACAAGATATGGATTTGATGAAGGATCAGGTGCTCTAAATTCTAATCTTTTTAATCTGGAATGTTGTTTTCCTTTCAAATGTTTTGGTACTCTAACTATGGCAGAACGATTTCCTGAACTCCATGCAATGTATGCTGGTGCTTCATATCCTGGGACTAATCTATGATATGAATTAGTAGTAGGATTACAAATTGCAGATAATGCTTTTGCGTGATTAATAATTCCACCACAAAAATATCTACCAATTTGACTTAATTCAATTTCATCATCAGGATCATAAAATGCATTTTCCTTTCCTTTCCATAAACTAACATTAACATGCATTCCAGAACCGGCATCCATTGCAATTGGTTTAGGCATACATGTTGCAACTTTTCCATATTTTTGTGCCACATTTTTAATTACATATTTGTAAGATTGTGCAGCGTCTGCAGCATTTGTCATGTGATCATACATAATATCAATTTCACATTGTCCTGCAGTTGCAACTTCGTGATGATGATTATCACATAAAATTCCAAAATTATTACTAAGAATATTTACACACTCATTTCTGTATGGTGTAAGTGTATCTGAAGGCGGTGAAGGATAATAGCCTTCTTGTAATCCCATTGGATAGCCATCTCCATCATTACTCCATGGTGCCTCTTTTGATTCAATTGAATATGATTGTCCTTTGTATGGTGTTAACACATCCCAATGAACTTTATCAAAAACAAAAAATTCTACTTCAGGACCCCATGTACTAAAATCAAATCCTTGAGTTTTGATATATTGTTCAGCATTTTGAGCAATTCCTCTAGGATCTCTAGATAATCTACCTCTATTTTCACCCCAATAAACATCACAAAGAAGTCTTGCTGTTTTATTTTCAGTCATCCAAGGAATAACTGCAAATGTATTTGGATCTGGTTTTAACAATAAATCTGAATCTTCTACAGATGTAAAACCTACAATCGATGAACCATCTAGTTTAGGTAATCCATCTCTCATTTGTTCTGGTGTGAAAGTATTTGCTGAAATTGTGGTATGATGAAAATGACCAGTAAGACCTGTAAATTGTAAATCAATAAATTGAATTCCTTCATGTTGAATTCTTGAGAATACTTCATCTGGGGAATACGTTATCTGCATCGCTTTTCCGTGACTGACTTTATATGGCAATTTTATACTTCAATCAAACACAAATACAACCAGCATTTAAGGATTAGGTAGAATATGTCCGAATCAAATCAAATTGATATCAACTCATTACACAATACAGTTTTACGCGAAACTGAAAATGATTCATTATCTGAAATAAAACCAACTTTTTACCGAAACTTATCTGATTTTATTGGAAATTTAAGAAAACAAGAATTTGATGGTGTAGAAAATAAAATTAAAGATACAATGATTGAAATGGCAACTGAATTAACATCATTACTCATACATATTAGATTAGAGAAAATTTCTAATTCTATTGATTATGATACTAGTCATCTTCTTGATGAAGAAAAATTCATTTTAGATTCTCAAGAAGAACAAAATGAAAGAACAGAAATGATTCTATCTGCAACAATCAATGGAAAATCAAAATTTCTTGAATCATTAGCTGAAAATCATAAAATTAAGAAAGTCGTTATTAGATTTCTTAGTGAAGTTGATGAAATTATAGGTGCAGATCTTGAAAAATATGGACCATTTAAGGCTGAAGATATAGCCACAATTCCATATGAAAATGCACAGGCTTTAATCGCTAAAAATATTGCCAGTAAAGTCAGATGGGAAGATTAGGTAGAAATTATACCTATTATCAGTATAGATCATGTCTCACACAGGGGTAGATGTTATTGATTTTCTGTTTTATACAATTTATCCAGTTATTGGAATTTTCATTGTAGAAATTATTTCTCGAGTAATTAAACTTCCGAAATGGATAAAACTTTGGACTCAAGCAGTTGTATCCGTAGCTTTTGGTATTTACTATTGGTTTATTCTACCTGCACCCCAAAATTTTCCATTAACTGCAATGGTTATGTTTGCATTAGCAATTGCCTTGGTTTATCAAGGAAGGAGAGCAAAAATTTCTCCTGAAAAAAGTCCTTATTGATTTTGTTATTTTCCAAAAAATCGTTTAAAGATACTTCCTTTACCTTTATTTCCATCACGAATTACTTTTCTATCTCCAAATCTTTCTGATCTTATTTGTCGTAATTTTACACATCTATGTTCTTCTGGAAGTCTGTGTTCAGCACAAAATGGATCTTTACAATAACTACAATGAAATGGCATATCAGTCATATCTCCACAATATGCACAATTCTCAGATATCATGAACTACTATGAATTTCTACTTTTAAAAAACTTATGAGAATTTTACTAATTTGTTTTAAATTCTAACAACTAGATTTTCTAAACATTTTTAGTATTGTAAACAAAAATTTAGATGATTATTGATGATTAATGGTAAAGTTGCAATCATAACTGGAGCAAGTAGTGGTATTGGAGAGGCTACAGCAATTACACTTGCAAAAGCTGGTGTTAAGGTAGCAATTGGTGCTAGAAGGGTTGATAGATTAGAAGAACTATCAAAAAAAATTATTGCCGAAGGTGGTGAAGTCATTTTTCAAAAATTGGATGTTACCAAACGTGAAGAATGTGATAATTTTGCAAAAACAGTTTTAGATAAATGGGGATCAATTGATATTTTAGTTAATAATGCAGGTTTAATGCCTCTAAGCTTTTTCAAAAATCTCAAAGTAGATGAATGGGATAGAATGATTGATGTTAATATCAAAGGAGTATTGTATTGCACAGGCTCAGTTATTTCTCATATGAAAGAAAAAAAATCAGGTCATATTGTTAATCTCTCTTCTGTAGCTGGTAGAGTAGTATTTCCTGCTGGAAGTGTCTATTGTGCAACAAAATTTGCTATAGCTGCATTTACTGAAGGATTAAGACAAGAATTTAGTGTTCGTTCTAAAATTCGGGTTACTAGTATTGAACCTGGAATAGTTGCAACTGAATTAACTGACACTATCACCGATGAATCTCTTCAACAATTTGTAGAAAATGGAAAAAAGATGGAAACATTACAAGCACAAGATATCGCAAATGCAATTTTGTATGCAGTAGATTCCCCACCACATGTTAACGTTAATGAAATTTTGATACGACCTACAACACAAGAAAAATAAATTGTCAGATATTCCCCATGTAGTAATTTTAGGTGGAGGTTTTGGTGGACTTGCTGCAGCTAATGAAATACGAAATACATTGGATTCATCTAAAGTCAAAATTACAATTATAGATAAAAAAGATTGGTTCATGGTTGGATATGCAAAATTATGGATCATGAATGGAACTCGAACTTTTGAAAACTCAATTGGTTCCTTAAATGAATTACCAAAAAAACAAATTAATTTTATTAAAGATGAAATTATTGAAATTAATACAGAAAATAATTTTGTAAAAACAAAATCTGAAAATATTTCATTTAATTTTCTTATAATTTCCATGGGAGCAGTATTAGCACCTGAAAAAATTCCAGGTTTAACAGAAAATGGATTTAATTTGTATGATCATAATCAACTTGATGAAATTCATCAAAAATTAAATAAAATAGAATCTGGAAAAATTGCTATTGTAATTATGGGAATGCCTTACAAATGTCCACCAGCTCCTTTTGAGGCTAGTTTACTGGTTGATTCAATGCTTAGAAAGAGAGGAATACGTGATTCTGTGAAAATTGATTTTTTCAGTCCTGCACCAATTACGTTACCTGCAGCAGGTCCTGAAGTAAGTAAACAAATACTTGATTTAGTGAATTCAGAAAAAATTACTTTTCATAATTCTCAAAAAATTAAACGTGTAGAATCTAAAAAATTGATTTTTGAAAACGATGAATTTACTTTTGATATTCTTTTAGCAATTCCCCCACATATTGCACCCAAAGTAATCTATGATTCAAATTTAGCAAAAGCACCAGGATTTATTCCGATTGACAGAGATTGTAAAACACCATTTGAAAATGTTTTTGCAATTGGAGACGTTACAAGTTTAACAGTTATTGATTCTTTGGCAGTACCTAAAGCAGGAATTTTTGCTGAAGGTGAAGGAATTACAGTTGCAAAAAATATTATTTCAAAACTTGAATCAAAGGAAACGTCTGCAGTATTTGATGGTAAGGGTGGATGCTTTTTAGAATCTGGTAGAGATACTGCTTCAATTATTGAAGTGGATATGTTTACAAATTCTAAACCTTCTACTAAACTAACAGAATCAACAAAAGATAATCTTTCTAAAAAATTAGATTTTGAAAAAGAAAGATTATCAAAATGGCTATGATTTATCTTCTTGATCTTTTTCTCTACTCAAATGCTCTAGTATAGCTTTTACTTCAATACCTAATTCTTGATTACTTTTTGATAAATTTAATTTTTCAGCAATACTATTTTTAAAATCTTGATCCTCAGTCTCTATACTTCTTCTTTGAATACAATCTGTATGATCTTTATCAGTCGCTGAAATTTTATGACAGATATTACAAATTTTCATAATTTTAATTTTACAATAGGACGATTTAATAATTTCATTTTGTGCCTGTGAAATTAGGGATCGTAGTCTAGCTTGGTATGATACTAGCCTGGGGGGCTAGTGGTCGCAGGTTCAAATCCTGCTGATCCCATTATATTTTTAAAATCTTGAGTAATTTCTCAAAGTTTTCTCGCGTTTTTTTCTGTTTGTATGATTTTAACGCATCAATAATTTTTTCTTTAGAAGAATTTTTGTAAATTCTTTGAGCTTGTTTTGCAATACCTGATCCAATAAAAAATGCCTGAGTAAT
This sequence comes from Candidatus Nitrosopumilus sp., assembly GCA_028377625.1. GTDB lineage: Archaea > Thermoproteota > Nitrososphaeria > Nitrososphaerales > Nitrosopumilaceae > Nitrosopumilus. The sequence continues at coordinate 6,694 of JAONKT010000022.1, forward strand.
TGATGTTACATTAGAAGGCCTTCTTTTTGTACTGGAGCTCTCAAAGTCAATTAAAGCTACTTTATTTTTACCAACAATAACATGTTTTGAAATATTACTTAGTTCACCATGATCAAATTCAATTTGATCTAATCTGTAACAATCTTCTAAAACATTTCTTATTGTAGATTTCAATTGTTTTGTACTACCTGAACCTTTTAACATTCCAATCCAATCACTAAATTTTTCTCCCTCAATGTATTCCATAACCAAGAAATTTTTACTAACATCAATCATTTTTGGACCAACACTAACTGAATTTACTAATTTTAACAACACTGATTCATTTTTCATATTCTCTCTTTGAGAATCAGTTCTTCTAATTTTTAATGCAACTTCCTTATTTCCTCTTTTTACAAGTACAACAACTCCAACGTAACCTTTTCCTAATATTTTCAAATTTCCAATTGTAGTAGGACCTGTTAAACAAATTCCTTTTATTTTTAATTTTTCTAATTCATTAATTCTTGATTTTATTTGACGATTAGTTGCATTTGGATATCCTAAAATTTTTGAGTATGGTTCTTCTGTAAATTTTTTAATTGAAATGAAGGAGTGTGCCATCTACTGAAATCACTTCTGATATCTCCTCTTTAATTGATTTACTTAGAGACTTATTTCCTAAAAATACCTTATATCCTCGTTTAAAATCACTTTGAAGACCTTTTGGTATGCCTACTTTAAGATTTTTTTTCAAAAATTCTTTCATAAAACTTTCAGCATTGATGTGCTTTCTTTTTTCTAGTGAAATTATTTTTGTATTATTACCAATCCATACTAATTCAGCATCTTTGAGATTTTTAGAAATAAAACTATCTGAGCTATCTTTTCTAAAAAATTCTGGTCCTTTTTTCTGATATATTTCACTGATGACTGTAGATTCTAAAAAGAAGATGAGATATGCTTCTTTTTGTTGATCTGTATGTGATTTAGTTCTAAGTACAGTAAATCCTCCTAATTCCAATTGTGTGGATAATGTTGATGTTGCTCTTTTAATTTGCCCCCAAATAATGTCTGGACTTCTAGTGTTAAATTCAAATCTTACAATTAGTAAGTTATTCCAAAACTTTTTTGATATTTTTGATTTCTGATTTTTAAAAAATTTTAAACTTGGATTATTTTTTAATGCTCTACAGATAAGAATAAATTTTCCAATATTCTCATTTGAAATTGCAGCAGCTAAATTTCTATTACTATCAATTGGATCAATTACAACAATTGTTGTATCAAAAGATTTTAATGTTTTTCCAATAATTCGTTTTTCCTTAATTTTTGTCATTGATTTAATTAAATTTTCAAAACTTCCAAATTCTAAAATTAAAACCTCTGAAATATATCCACTAAAACCTTGTTTAGCAATTTCTGCACCATAGATTTTATTAGATTTTAAAAATGTCTTTAAAATTCTAACTTCATTCCTCATTTTTAGGGTCAATGATTTTTTCATAAATTTCGTATGAAATGGTGATCTATCTGCTGCACTTTTCCATTCACCAATTTTAACATCATAGCATGGTACAATGTTGATTTTTGTATCCTTAATTTTAGCCTCAACATAAGGATGTTGAGAATATCTAACATATGGAGAATATTTTTTTAGTGATTCAAAACCTATTTTTTTTGAAATATTTTCTAATTTTTCTTCAGAAGTATTTTTTTTAAATTTAATAAAAATATCAATATCCGCACTTTTTGATAACCATGTATCTTTAGCATATGAACCTCCAAACTCTAATTCTATCACTTCAGAATATTTTTGAATTTCTTTTTCAACTAATTTGTATACCTTGTCTGCAATTTCTTTTTTTGATTTTTGAATTACTTTTGATGGAATTGTTGTTTTTGCAATTTTAGAAATAATTTGTTTCATTATTTTACTACTAATCATTTTTTAATTGATTTTATATTAATTTCATCATTTTTAGATATTATCTGATAGTTAACTTCATAGACGAGTATTTTTTTTGATATATGTTGAATAAATTACTTGTATGTTTAACAGGCATGCCTGGTGCTGGTAAATCTACAATTGCAGAAGGTTTGAAATCTAAAGGATATGAAATTATTAATTTAGGAAATATAGTTAGAAATGAAGCTAAAAAAAGAAATTTAGAACCTAGTAGAGAAAATCTTGGAAAATTGATGTTAGAACTCAGAGAAAAAAATGGGCCTGGTGCAATAGCTGAATTAGCTAAATCAGAAATAGAATCTTCTAGTTCAAATGTATTATTAATTGATGGTGTTAGATCAAACGATGAAATACAAGTTCTTAAAAAATTTGGAAATGTAAAATTATTAGCAATTCATGCATCTACAAAAACTAGGTTTAGTTTCTTACAAAAACGAGGAAGATCTGATGATCCACAAACAAAAGAACATTTTGATGAAAGAGATAATCGTGAATTGGGTGTTGGTATTAGCAACTCTATTGCATTATCAGATTATGCAATCTCTAATATTGGTTTAACAAAAGATGAATTAATAAAAAAATCATATGAAATAATTCAAAGATGGATTGAATGAATATTCCAAGCCTTAGCTGCAAAATAGAAATGTTTTGTACAATAAACCCATCTGAATCTATAGAAAAACTTGAACAGGCAATTTCTAATATTTTTCCTTATTCAATAATAAATAATAATAATTTTTCAATTAATGCAAAATCAAAGGAATTAAGATCATTTGAAAAAATCTATCAGTTTATTCATAATAATAATTTACAAAAAAATTTTTTGCGTGCATTAGAAGATAATTTACAAGATGATACAACATGGTTTTATCTAAATAAACAAGCAGCATTTGTTGAACAAATTGCAATATGTGAGGAATCAAATGAATCTCCATTGGGACCAATTAAAGTTATTTTGACATCATCTAATATTGATTCAATAATTGATTGGATAGTTTATGATTAGATAAAGTTAGTAAAAAAAATTCACTCATTTTTGATTATTTTTTTTAGTTTGAATTTAAAATTCATTTTTGAAGATTATATGAAATGTTAATAAAATTAGGCATAATTGGAGCTGTTTTAGTTTTAGGTGGTATGATGTTTTCTACAGAAATTACTACATTATTTCCAAATACTTCGGCATTATTATCTGATTCAGTAAAAAATGACATTAATATTTTGAATGAAAAAGTAACAAATTCTGCTGAAAATCGTCTAGATAGTTCTATTGATAGAACTATTCAGAGTGTTAGTGATAGTGTTTATGAAGGAATTACAGAAACTGGAGATAAATTAGTTGAAAATGTTAATGAAAAAATTTCTGAAGGAATTACAGAAACTGGAGATAATATAAAATCACAAATTGTGGAGTCAAGTCAATCATCTAAAGAAATTCTTGTAAATGAAGTATCTCAGTTTGATCCATTTAGTTTTATTAAAAATATATTTAAAATTAATTAATTTCTACTTCTAAAAGATCTTTTGCAGTAATAACTGAATTATGAATTTGTCTTGCTTCAGTTTTATGTCCAATTTCATCTTTATATCTTGCAGAAAAATGAGTTAAAATTAAATTTTTTACATTTGCATTTTTTCCTAACTCGGCAGCTTGTTTTGCTGTTGAATGACATGTATCTTGAGCTCTCTGTTTTTCTTCATCAAGAAATGTAGAATCAAAAACTAAATAATCACATTCTTTAAAAAATTCTTCTAATTTCTTCGTAGGCATTGTATCTCCTGAAATTCCTATTTTTTTCCCTGGACGTTTTTTACCCAATACTTGTTCAGGTTTTATTATTTTATTATTATTAGTAATATTCTCTCCATTTTGTAATTTATTCCATAATTCACCTTCTGGTATGCCTAATTCCTTTGCTTTCTCAACATTAAATCTTCCTGGTTTATCTTTTTCTTCAAATAAATATGAGAATGCAGTAATTGAATGATTTGCTTTTCCTGCATGAATTAAAAATTTATTATTTTCATAAATTGTTCCTTCACTTACAATTGTAATTAAAATAGAAAATGGTAATCCAAAATTTAATATTTTAATATTTGCTGCTAAAAATTCATCAATTCCTTTAGGACCAAAAATTTCTAAAGATTCTGTTCTATTTTGCATTGACATTGTTTGTAATAGTCCTAAAATTCCTACACAATGATCTCCATGCAAGTGCGTTACAAATATTTTCATTTTTTTATTCCAACCTAAACCTGATTTCATGTATGAAATTTGTGCAGACTCACCTGCATCAAACATTAGAATTTCACCCTCTTTTTCTAAACATATGCATGATAACCCTCTTTTTTCTGTTGGCTGTG
>JAONKT010000023.1 GCA_028377625.1 Candidatus Nitrosopumilus sp.
ATTATCAAGATTTAATCCATTAAGAGAAATAAGTAAATCATATCCTTGTTTAATGGAAGTAGAATTTTTTTCAAAAGAGATTATTTGACTAATATTTGAATCATGATTATGACTATTCCAATTAAATGGTATCTCATATGAAATTTTATTCAATGTTTCATCATAATTGAAATTAATTATTTCATCATTATGAGATTTTACAGATATTGGAAATTCTTGAGCAGATGCAGTTTTAATTTCAAATATTTGTTTTTCAGGAAGATGTAAGAAAGTTTCAAAAAGTAAATCTTGTGTCGTCAAAGTTTTAGGATTAGTTGCACCTACAATAGAGACTTGAACTGAGTATTGTCCGCTTTTATCAAAAATTGGACCTTGGATTGTAGGGAGTGAATCTCCTCTTGCATAATATCCTCCAGCTATAGCATGTTTTTCACCATTGTAAATAGTACATTTCCAAAGTTCTTTTTCCTCACATCCAGTTGTAGGCTTGATGGTTAAATCCAATGTACCATCTTCATCGTAAAAATATTCACTAGCAACTAAATTACTATCTTGAAATATCTGTACACGATAAGTCACACTTGGAATATTTACATTGGTGTCGGTATCAAAAAATCTAATTGATAAATTTGTAGTTTTAGCATCGCCGTAACTAAAATCTTCAGGGAAAAGATTTGTACTAACTGCAACTTTTAATCCATCAAGATCAATTGGAGGTGCAAGGGATCCTGAATGATGCTGGGCATATGCAGGGGAAATTGTAATAACAAAAAGTACTGCAAGAATTAAGAAAACAGATCGAGTAATCATAATTGTATAAATTTGGTAGTTATTAAAATACAATTGCAAATTATCAAGAAATGATTTTACGATAAGTATGACCACATAAATTGCAAGAAATTCGGATTGATTTTATTGATGTACGTCCTAAACGAATTCTAGAATTAATTCCCGGAGCAATAAATGATTTACATTTTTTACAAAAAACCATTCTAAGATGGTAAGGCATTCGAATTTTATATTTTGTACTTATTCTCCTAGCAATTGAAGCTTGACGTTGAGATAATTCAGGATCTTTTCTTGCATTAGTTATTGCATTATCAATAAGAATCTGCATTCTTTCCATTGCAATTTTGTAAACTATTGGTTTCACAATAATTTTTAAAAATACAGCTAAAAATTAGTTCTGATTAAAATGAAGATATGCAGTCAGCGGGATTCGAACCCGCGTCACAGGGTTGGAAACCCCGAATACTAACCAGGCTATACTATGACTGCGATAAAATAAAAAGTGAATTTCCTACATAAAAATGGTTTTTTCGTACTCGTAAAGGATTCTAGATGTAATAACATGACCTTCAAGTGATTTATTTCCAACAGAATATAGATCAGTAATTGTATTTTGTACTGAATCAGAGAAATGACCTTTTTGAAATCCACCTATTACAATGCAAGAATTATCTGGAATTTGTGATGCAATATTTTCATATGTATTTAATTTACCTTCAGTAGAAAATCCAATAATTTTTGAAGGGTTTATCTCATTAATCAATTCTGAAAAAGTTTGATCCTTTAGATTAAGTAATAATTCATTTTTAGCAATAATTTTTTTTTCTTGATATAATTTTTCAATTACACCTTCAAATCTGTGATAAGATTTTGGAAGATGAACATTTTTTCCAAAATGTATTACTTTATCATCAATAGTATGTACAAAAAGATTTAATTTATTTTCAAGATATAGTGGAATTGTTGTTGCTTCTAGAATTGAAAAATGAACAAGATCAGGACGTCCACGTTTAATTTCATTTTTTATTCCTTTCATTGCAGCAAAATGCCAAGAATTATCTAATAAAATTTCTGAAGGATGTTTTCCTAATTTTCTAGCATGTGAAACAACTGATGGATGATCTGTTAATTCAAAAGGAACAAGTTCTAGTGAAGATTCAGAAAAAATTAGCGAAATCATATTAATTTAACATTTCAATTTGAGTTTTAAATTCATTCCATCCGGATTTGTAATTTTGATTAATTTCAACAAGTCCAGAATTACAATTATAGTGATCTAATCTTTCAATTACATGCTCACTTGTACCCATACCACCACCTTTATGACTAATTATTTCATCACCAATTTGATGTTGATTTGTTACACAACTATTTGGTTCTTGATCAATATATCGATACCAAGTTAAAAATTCAATTTCAGATTCATTTTGAGCATAGAAATTAAATAATTTCTTGATAAAATCTTGTTGAGAAGTAGAATTACCATTAACAAAATCAGATGTACTCCAACTTATTTCAAAAAATGCAATTTTTTTATTTGGTATTATTTCAAATATTTGATTTAAATCATTAATTGCAGTTGCAGGAGTTTTTGAAATCTCATTTAGTGCATCAGTGGGAGTATATGAAAATGCTACAAAATCTCCAATTGCCAAATCACTTACAATATGTCCCAAATTTTTATTGATTACATGATGCAATGAAAAAGAATTACCAATTTTAACATCAGAGTGTTTTTCTTTAATTCCATCATAAACATTTGAAAATAATTCTTGATAAAGTGGAATGTTTACTTCGTTATAACGAAATTGGGATTCTGTTTCACCTGCAATAATTACAGAATCAATAATATGATATCTAGTAAGAATTGCATCTAAAGTGTTTACAAGTTCATCTTCATTAATTCCATTAAGGTGTGGATTTCCAATCCAATTAGGAAATGGTCCTAAAGTTTCTCCATTGATTAATGAAAAATAAAGAGTCACCTTATGATTATTTTTTTCATTTAATCCCATTATAACATCAGATTGGGACCAATCAAATTCCCCTTCTATAGGTTCAATGATATTCCAAAACAAATAGACATTACTTCTACCAATTCCAGATGATGAACCATCTCTAAAAAATTCATCTAGTTGTTGTAAAGAAACAGTTGTAGTAGGTGAATTAATTACTAATCCAATTGTCTCATTATTTTTTTCAGGAGTCATCTCTGAAGATGATAAAATAAACAACAAAGCTGCTATGATAACGATGAAAATAGGAACAATTACACCTACAATTCTTTTATCCATAAAAATTAGAAAAGAAAAGAAAGTAAAAAAGTTGTGATTCTGTTATTTATCCAGAAGTACAACCACTGTATCCACATTCAATACAGATGCTACAACCTTCTACAAATACAAGATTGTTTTTACATGTTGGGCAAAGACGATCCTCTGAAACTTCCTCTTGTTTTGGAGCTTCAATTTTGATGTCTTCATCGTGAATTTTTAGTGCAAGTGATGCACCAACTTGTGTTTTGATGTATTTGTTTGTGATATTTTCATGGATGTAAGACAACATGTATTCACTAGGTGTAACTTCAAATGTTTTTTTTGCATTCTCACTTGTCATATGAAGAACTTGTTTATGTCTAGAACCATCACGGTAGACAGTCATTCCTTTTAGTCCAAGTTCATGCGCTAGCAGATATGAAGATTTTACATCTTCAGCAGTTACATCGTATGGCATATTGATTGTTTTTGCAATTGCATTTCCAATCCAATCTTGCCATACACTTTGAGCCATAAGATGATCAGCCCAATGAATATCCATTGCTGTTACAAATACTTCTTGCATCCATTGTGGAATTTCATCAATTCCACTCAATGAACCATAATTATCTGCAATCTTTTCAAGAATTTCATCATTGTAAAGACCTTCATCTCGAAGAGCTTCTTCAAGTATTTTATTAGTGTAGAAGAATCTTCCAACAGTAACTCTTTTCTCAAATACTAATGCGAATGCTGGTTCCATTCCATTTGAGCAATCTGCAATCATAGAAAGTGTACCAGTTGGAGCTACTGTAGTAGTTAGTACATTTCTAATTCCTTGTTTTTTGATTTTTTCAATTAATGGACTCCATTCAAATGAATGAGCATCTTTTGATTTCTCATAGTATCCTGCAACAGGAATCTTACCTTCAGGGTATTCAGTCTTTGAACATAATGGGAATTCTCCACGAGATGCAGCAAGTGCAACACTTTCTTCCATTGAATAGTATGTTAGAGCTTCAGAGAGTTTTGATTGTAGTTCATATCCTTCTTTAGAATTGTATGGAATTTTGAGTTTGTATAATAAATCAGCTACTCCCATAACTCCAAGTCCAATTCTTCTAGATTCTTTTGAGGCTACATTGATTTCTGGAACGGGATAATGATTTACATCAATAATATTATCCAAAAATCTTGTTGTCTTTCTAATTATTTCTTCATATCCTTGCCAATCAAATTCGTATGAACCGTCTGCTTGTTTTTGTGCATAGTTCACCAAATTGATAGAACCTAGATTACATGATTCGTATGGGTAAAGACTTTGTTCGCCACATGGATTTGTAGCTCGTAATGGAGCTTGTCTTGCTTTAGCAAATACATTGTATTTGTTAATTTGATCAAAGAAGATCAAACCAGGTTCTGCACTTTTCCATGCAGACAATGCAATTAAATCAATTAATTGATGTGCGTTAATTTCTTTAACTGGTTTTCTGTCACGTGGACTACGTAAAACATAATTTCCATCTTCAGTATTTACAAGTGCATTCCAGAAATCTTCCCAGATACCAACACTAACGTTAAAGTTTTCCAAAACACCAGGTTCTGTTTTGTTTGTAATGAATTTTTCAACATCAGGATGCCATGCTTCAATGATTCCCATGTTTGCACCACGTCTTTTACCACCTTGTTTAACAACTTCAGTGACAGTATTGATGATGTTCATAAAAGATACCGGACCAGATGCAACACCAGATGTTGATGCTACAATGTCACCTTCTTCACGAAGATCAGAATAATTAATTCCAACTCCACCACCTGATTTGAAAATTAATGCTGCATCAGATGTAGATTTCATAATCTCTTCCATACCATCATTCATTCCAAGAACAAAGCATGCTGAAAGTTGTCCTAATCTTCCACCAGCATTCATCATTGTTGGAGAATTTGGCAAAAAGTTTTGTGCAGTCATCATTTCAAAGTATTCAGTAATTCTATCAGAATAAACTTCAAGTTTTTTTGCTGCCAATAATGTCAAAAGATCTTTGAAACTAACTTTCATTTGGCCTTTATTTGCAAGTGTTACATAATGATTGATTAAAGATCTAAAATGCCACTTGTTGAAGAAATAGTCTCCCACTTTGAATTTGTAATCAAAAGCATCTAATTTTTCAAGATATGATTTTGCTTCATCAATATCTTGTTTATTATTTCCAGATTTGTCAAATATTTGAGAATCATACAACATGTCTCCAATTCCAACTAGAACTGCAACTCTCTCAAACATTTGAGTTGGAGTCTCAATTATCTCACTTTTTGAATTTCTAAATAGGTATCTTGAGGCTAAAACTCTAAGACAATTTAGATCAAATTTCTTAGAAACAGGATCAAGTGCTTTTAGATTTAAAACTCTCATTTTCTCATCTCTGAGTTTTCGTCTTTCGTGTCTATAGACTATGTAGGATTTTGCAATATCACTATTACCACTATCAATCAATGTTGATTCTACAATATCTTGAATATCTTCTACTGTAGGTGCTTTATCACTAGTAAAGCCTTGTTCAACAAGTTTGTTAAGCACATCTCCTGCTAGTTTATCTGCAATACCACGGTCAGCTTTAGAGGTGGCTGCTAATGCCTGAAATATGGCATTTGAAATTTTATCTAAATCGAAAGCCGTAACTGTACCATTACGTTTACGGATCTCATTGATCGTATTTTCTATTTGTGAATTATCCATTATAATATCTCCTACCATAGTAGAATACTAGTATCTATAAACTTTCAACAGAATTTATTTCAAAAGTTAGTTTAACATTTTTCACTACACTACAAAATTGGTTGTAGTGGTACAAGTATGATAATTAACAACCGAGTATCGTAGAACCATAGTGATTGAAACAAACTAGTTAATAATTATGAAAGTAGATTAGAAATTTTTATACGATGATCGCATTGTATAGTGTTTAGTAATATTATCAATACATGGAATTATAGAAAACTATACTACGTATGGGGATTTACACTTTGGACATTTGTCTTCAAATGGTTCATCCTTAAAAGCACATTCACCACAAATTGATGTTTTTCTTACAAGTTTAAAAGATGGCACTAGTTCTGCAGTTTTTTCAATTGATTTTTTGATTTCATCAACTTTGGAATCTTTATCAATATCTAAAGTAACAAGTAATCCGCCATTGAGTAATTTTGAGATTTTGTTGGATTCAGAGATAATTTCAGATTTTGGATCATAATCACTGACTTCTGAAGACTTGATCACTGTACCTTGAGAATAATAGTCACTATCCATAGAGTTTAGACTAGAATTTTTACCATATTTTTCACCATCTAATGTTGCAAAACGAGGTGAACCTTCTGTTTCAGTAATACAAATAGACACATTATCACCTAATTCTTTGCCTTTTTTGGTACCTACGTCTACTGCGGTTTCAATGACTTTGTGAAGAACAGCGCGGCCATCTTTGTTATCTTTGAATCCCAGTATATTAAAAACAGATTCCCTAAGACCAACTAAATTGATAACTAGAGAAACAGAGCTTCTTTGCATATATTGAGTATTTTTGGCCAATATTGGATTTAATCCTCTTCTAGTCAAGTCCGAAATTTCTTTCTTTCTTAAGGCCATTGAAGCCAATGCTGGTTTCATCAACAATGCCAATCTTGCTCTAAAATAAGTTTCATCTTTGTTTGATTCAAATGCTAATCTTGGAAGATTAATAGAAACAGATTGTAAATTAATTGCAAGTGAATTTGAAGATTTTGAAGAACCATTTGTTACACCAGTACTAGCTGTTTGACCCTTAGCAATCATCACTTTTCCACCAAGTGATAATATTTCAGATAGTGATTGTGAAACATCAGTAATTTTTCCTTTTTCGTTATCAATTATCAAACCAATTTTTGGTATTGGTGTAATAGTAACATAATTTTTGTATGCATTAATAATTGAATTGATTATTTTTGTATCAGTTCCTAGTTGTAATCTAATTGATGTATTTGTACTAGTTATATTATATTTAGAAGTAGTAGAGGCAGTTACAAATGCATCAGTTAATTTTTCTTCAAGTTCTGGAAGGGATTTAGAATGTTTTGTAAACAATGTAACTAATCCATCTAATACAATTTCTTGTGAAGCCTCTTTTGATAAAAGTGAAATTATAACTGATAAAGAACTTGTAATTTCATTCAATTGTTTTGATGCTTTAATTCGTGATACATCAAGATATTTTCCGCCAAGATCAAGTCCATCATCAAGTAATTCTTTAACATTAACAAAGACTGTATCAGGAATCATAGACCACATTCCAGGATTTGATATATGTAAATCACCAGACAAATGATTGTCAGCTACATCTTTTGGTAAAACATTAGTTAGTAAATGTTCAGCAAATATTTTTTGGCCTGCATTAAACAAAAGACCCTCGGCACCATTATCAACATCATCCAAATTAGAAACCATTTCTTGAACATCATAAACAGGCATACCTAGGCGTGCGAGTTTATTTCTGTATTCTTCATGTCCATGTTCTAAAAGAACTGAATTTACCATATCTCTAATAACTGCGCCTGTAAGATAGGTAGTTTGATACTTGTAAATTCTATTTTCAACTTCTTCAGTAATTTTCTGTGCTAATTCTAATGGAAGACTACCCTCACGAACCAACGATTGAATAATTTTGTGTGAGTTAAATTCTTCAATAGATTCACCTGAAGTTCTAACATACATTTTTCCGCTTTCAATAATTGATCTTTCTTCAATTTGTCTAGCTAAACTTAAGACAAGTTTTCCAAGATTAGTGATAGTATAACGTCTTTCAGATTTATTGAGTGCAACAAGTGATTGTCTAAGTAATTTTCTTAAGTGATATGCAAATTTACCACTTTCTTTTTTGGATTTGAATCCTGCTAATGATTTAAGTTCAGAGTAAGTTAATGGACCTTTAGAATTTAAAATTCTAAGAATATCAATTCTATTAGGACTTGCCATAACAGAGAAGATCATTCTGACACGTTTTGATGTAGAATGTAGAATTCCACCACGTTTTGGATCAGAATCATCGTCAATATCAGAATCTAAATCAGCATTTAGATCATCATCATCATTATCTAAATCAGCATTCATTTCTAATTCTTCTTCATTCATTGTCATGACTAGATCTAAGTTAAGGAGTAAATAAGACTTATGACTGGATAAAAAAATAAAAATAAAATAAAAAAGTTAGAAAAAAAATAAAAAGATTATAAAATTTTGTAAAAAAAGATCAAGAGAAGATCATTTTTCTTCAACATCAAGTGAAAATTCAGATGTAGAGAGTTTTTGTCCACAAGATGGACATTTACCATTAGTTGGATTCAAAACATCCTTTAATGATTTTAACATTTTCATATCCTTGATCTTTTCTCCACATTTTCCACATGTTATTTCTACAGACATAGAATAATGATATTTATAAAATAATTAAGAATCTGTTCTGATTTTTTTTAATAATTCAAATAAATTTTTTTACTGTTTTTCAACAATAATTCCGCGTTCATCAAAACCAGTGATTTTGGCTCTTGTGCCAACTGGTAAATCTGCAGGAGTTGTAATCCCTCCCATAAAGCCAGAGATTCTCAAATCAGTACCATCTAATTTGACTACAACAAAGGCATATGGAGTATATTTTTGAAACCCAGCAGGAGCGACAGTGATAATAGTATAAGTAGCAACTGAGCCTACACCGTCAAGAATTGAATCCTCAAATCCTTTGCTGCCACATTTTTCACAATAATAGACATTTGAAAGATGAAGATGTTGGCAACTAGTACATTTGTGAGTTAAAATTTTACCATCTTTTGCATTTTCAATAAATTGTTCTTTAACTGACATTTTAGACACTTTGGAAAACATGAACTGCACAACTTGCACCTGTTGCACCGAAATTATGAGTTAAACCAATTTTTGCATCCTTAACAGTTCTTGCACCTGCATTTCCAGTTAATTGATCATATACTTCTACTACTTGACCAACACCAGTTGCACCAATTGGATGTCCTTTTGATTTAAGACCACCTGATGGATTAATTGAAATGTCTGAATTTAATTTTGTTCTATCTTCACGAATAGCTTGAATACCTTCTCCTTTGCCAAAGAATCCTAAATCTTCAGTGTCAACAACTTCTGCAATTGTAAAACAATCATGTACTTCTGCAAAATCTACATCCTTGGCAGTAATACCTGCCATTTTGTATGCAGCTTCAGCTGCAAGTTTAGTACTTGGTATTGTTGTCATATGTTCACGTCCTTGTAATGCAGCCGGTGAACCACCTCTACCAGAACCAGTTACTTCAACATAGTCACCACCATGTGCTTTTGCAAATTTTTCAGAACAAAGAACTACTGAACTTGCACCGTCAGAAAACGGACAGCAATCATAAAGTTTTAGTGGACTTGCAACAACTGCAGAACTCATAACATCGTCAATTGTAATATCTTTTTGTAAGTGAGCTTTAGGATTTAACAATCCGTTTTGATGGTTCTTTACTGCAACTTTTGCAAAGTCTTCTTCAGTTGCATCAAATTCTGTTAAGTAAGCTCTTGCCATTGATGCAAAGAGTCCTGGAAATGATGCACCAGCTTGACCCTCATAAAAGAAATCAGAACAATATGCAAAGTAAGTTGTTGTCCAGTCAGTTCCAGTGTGCGTTACTTTTTCAACACCTGAAACAATAAGACAATCATAAAATCCTGCTGCAACATTTGCAAAGGCCTCTCTAAATGCAACAGAACCACTTCCACAAGCAGATTCTATTGATAATGATGGTTTATCTGAAATTCCTAAATTACTCATTAAAACGGGACCAAGATGTACTTGTTTATCAGCAACTCCAAATACATTAGAAATGTAGGCTGCTTTGATCTCTTTTGGATCAATTCCTGCACTATCTATGGCTGCTACTGATGCCTGAGTGGTAATATCCCCGATACTATCAGCTAATTTTCCATATTTGGTGCTACCAGCGCCAAGAACACAAACCTTTTCCACAAAACTCACTGACCCAATTCCCTATAAAAATCGTTTTAGTAAATTAATCACTAGAAAATGCCAAGAAGAAAAAGTAAGTTAAAGACAGTTCAAATTAAAAAAATCACTGCCAGACATATAATAAAAATTACAAAGTCAAAAACAGAAATTTTCAAAAAAGAGATCGTTCAATATTTAGATAGTAATGGCTTTCTTTCATGGTCTTCAAAAGAAAAGAAATATCTAATTCTTGGAACAAATTCTCCAAAAAAAGGACTTGTTCAATGTCCAGAATGTAAAGTAGGAGAACTAATGGTTATTCGATCAAGAACCACTAGAAAACGTTTCATGGGTTGTTCTAATTTTTATGACGGATGTAAGGCATCATCCCCATTATTA
>JAONKT010000024.1 GCA_028377625.1 Candidatus Nitrosopumilus sp.
AATCAGAAGTTTTAGGACTTGGACTTTCAGTGATTGCATTGAATCTTGGAATGTATATTGCAGCACCTGCAATGATGTTTTACGGAATTAGTAAAAAAGTAAAATCTGTTAAGTTATCTTAATAGAATTATTTTTGATTTAAGAAATAAAAAATAGACTAACGTTCATCCTTGATGCAGAATTCTTTTTGTCCTTTTTCATCTACAACAATATGACAATCACAACTAGGACATTTTACAATCTTTGACATAATGATATTACTCAATTTTTGATATTTAATGTATTTACAACAATTAATAATCTGAAGTATTTTATTATTAAACATCTTAATAATTTTTAATAATTAACCACTTTCATTATATATACTATTATTAACAATTTACACGTTTATTAATAACATTTTTTGAGTTTGTGCGTGAAAGGTTCTCAAATTGGAATTATTGGAGGAGGAATTGCAGCAGCTGTAATCATTGCAGTATTGTTTGTATCTATGGGAACCCAAAATGACGCTGCTCCATTACCTACTACTAGTGATGTTGTTATTCCATCTGAAGATAAATTTCTAGTTTATACAACATTTTACCCCTTATACCAATTTACCCAAGGTGTAGTCGGAGATGCTGCTGACGTACGTACATTGATTCCAACAAACGGGGATCCTCATTCGTTTGAGTTAGGACCAAAAACTATTGTTGATTTGACTAAAGCAGATATGCTGGTTTACAACGGTGCAAACTTTGAACCATACATTGATGAAATAATGTCTTCATCAGATTTTGATCACATCGTATTTGTTGATTCATCTGAGGGAGTGACCTTAATGGAAGGTGAAGCACATGATCATAGTTCACATGGAAGTCATAGCGATGAAAAACACGATGACCATGCAAAAGAAGATGGACATGATGAACATACAGAAGAATTTTATGAAGAGATTGCACATGTTATAGAAGAATTTGAATCAGGTGAAATAACTCAATCACAATCTATTGAAGAAATTGAAGAGATACTAAGTGAGCATGAAGGAGACGGACATGGACATGAAGGTGCAATTAAAGATATTGAAAATTTAATCCATGAAATTGAAGATGGACATATGGAAGGTGCAGAAGGACTAGAAGAAATTCATCATTTAGTTTCTGGTGAAGATGTACACGATGACCATGCAAAAGAAGATGGACATGATGAACATACAGAAGAAGGAGGTATGGATCACACTTACGACCCACACATTTGGCTTGACCCAATTTTGGCAAAATCCCAGGTAATGACGATTGCAGACCACTTGAAAGAATCTGATCCTGAACATGCAGAGATCTATCATAACAACTCTATTTCATATGCCAACCAGTTAGACCTATTGGATCAAGAAATCCGCAATGATGTATCTTCTTGTGCAAAAGACACGTTTGTACCATTCCACAATGCATTTTCGTATTTTGCAGAAAGATATGACCTAAACACTTTGGCAGTTATACAGGAGTTCAGCCCTGAAACTCCTGTAACTGCTAAGGATATTGAGGAACTGATACACTTTGCAGAAGATAATGACATAAAGTATTTCTTTACTGAAGAAAACAGAAATCCAAGAATAGCCGAAAGATTGGCAACTGAATTAGGGGGAGATATCTTATTGTTTAGTCCATTAGAGTCACTTTCAGCAAAAGATGATTCAGATACAACATACTTTGATAAAATGAGAGAAAATGTAGATAACTTGCAAATAGCATTAGAGTGTAATTGACAGTATACATTCCAAAATTTGATGACTGGAAAAGTCTGGGAATGGTCAACAATAATTTAACTTGGCTTGCAATAAAACCTCAGGCTGAAGTGTTATTATTTAGAGATCAAGAACATTCAGAGACATACTATTTTGAAAAATGTTCTAGAATTTTTTTTAGTTATGTTGACAATAAAGAAGAGATACACATAGTTCCTACAAATGCATTGATGAAACGAGTGGCAGTTGCATGATCCTTAATTCATTGTTAAAACAAGCAATTCAGGATTTTAATAAAAAAAAGTTTGAAAAATCTATTGAACTTTTTGAAAAGATTTTAGAGAAGGAACCAAACAACTCAGAAATAATAACAAACAAAGCTACTTGTCTTGCAGAACTAGGAAGATATGAAGAATCTATTGAACAATTAGAAAAAGTTCTAAATCATAATACTAATGATTTTGATGGATGGTATAACAAAGCAACTACATTATACGATATGGGAAAATATGAAGACGCATTAGATGGATTTAATCGTGCTCTAAAAATAAATTCAGATGATACAAATGCACTTTGTAACAAAGCTAATGTTTTTGTGGCATTAGGTAGGCATGATGATGCAATTTCTACCTACAAACATGCATTGAAAATTAATCCAGGAGACATTGAGATTTTAAATAATATTGGAATTGTTTATGCAGGAGAAAAGCAACATTATACAGCTATTGAATATTTTGAATCAGCATTAAATATAAAAAAAAATGATATTGATTCACTATGTAATCTTGGTAACTCTCTTTTAGAAATTGAAAAATTTAGACTATCTTACGAATGTTTCAAACAAGCAGTTAAACATGATCCTAATGATTTTGATGCCTTATTTCGTTTAGGGATAGCATGTAATAATCTGAAGAAACCAGAAGAGGCATTAATGCATTTTACTACAATATTACGTAATGAAAAAGACAATACAGATGCCATTATCAATAAAGGATATTCTTTACATTTATTGAGAAAATATAAACAAGCAATTTTGTGTTTTGACAAAATTCTCAAAGAAAATCCTGAAGAAATGAATTCATTATATCTAAAGGCAAAATCTACTGTAAAACAACAAAAGTATAAGCAAACATGTATGTTAATTTCGAAATTATTACAATTAGAAAGAAAAAATGATCATAGTAATCATGAACACGAGCATGAAGGTAATGGACATGAACATTTTTTGAATAAAATTAAAAAAGATTCAGATTTTATTGGATTAAAAAATGATATTAATTTTAAAATATTGATACACAATTCATAAAATATCTAATATTTGCATAATTATTTTGGATTATCAGAAAGTTATTCAATTTAAAAAAATCAATTTCATTTTGTAATTACTGATTATAATGCAACTAACTTTATGGTATCCATTTTTTTATTTATCTGAAAACTCTTTGTTATTGCAATAACTGATTCTGATTCTCCTTTTAAAATGAAAAGTTCCATACATTTTTCTTCGTTAATTTTATTGTGTAAATGCATCGTGATTAGGTCTTCATAGGAATGTTTGATTCCATTTACCTCGTTGTCATATTCGTCATTATGAACTACTAGTAAAATGGCATTAACATTTCCTGATAGATCTTCTTTTTGTTTTTCCTCAGAAACAAAACTTCGTATTCCTGCTCTTATTGCATCTGATCTACCTGAAAATCCCATTGTAGACTGTAAATTATCAATTTGTTTGAGAATTTCATCATTTAATGAAATTGAAACTATTGGCATACTAATTCTCTTATTAAGAAACATTAAAAGTTATGCAAAATATTATTAAACTTTTATAGATTTATTAATAATAAAACAATAGATAGGTTAAAAATGGATTCAAAAAAAAATGGTGATTTAAAAAATGAAGATAATCAAGTTCCCAACGAAGTACAGATTTTAATTAATGATAATTCAGATACATACAATCACAATATTTCAGTAAGAATCACAGATGGTAAATGTGAAATAAATCCAGAAGAATTATCAAAGATAGCTATGAAACGGGCTCTAGAAGCAAGACAGATAGCTAAAAATCCAAGTATTAAAAAAGTTGGAGATTTGACAAATGGAGAAGGGTTATGCTAAATGCTGTGGAAATATCAAATCTTACAGTCAAATATCCAGATGTAACAGCATTAGATGATATCAGTTTTACAATTAAACAAGGAGATTTTTTAGGAATTATTGGACCTAATGGTGCAGGTAAATCTACTCTTTTTGATTCAATGTTGGGTCTAAATACAAACTATGATGGAACAATCAAATTTTTTGATCAGGATATTAAAGAATCAAAAACATACCACAAAGAAATTGGTTATGTTCCACAAAAACCTGAATTTGAAAATAATTTTCCTGCAACAGTTAGTGAAGTTGTAAGAATGGGTTTAAGAAAAAAATCTGATGATAATAAAGTTGATGAAATTTTACAACAATTATGGATACATGAACTTCGTCATAGAAGAATAGGTGAATTATCTGGTGGGCAACTACAACGTGTATTTATTGCAAAAGCATTAGTTAATGATCCAAAAATTTTGATTTTAGATGAACCTATTACAGGAGTTGATCAACAAAGTATAGATTTGTTCTTTAGTATTCTTAAAGAATTAAATTCTAAACAAGGAATTACAATCATTTGGTCATCACATGATTTGGATGCAGTAAATAAATTAGCAAATCATGTTGCATGCTTAAATCGAACACTATTTTTTCATGGTGAATCTGAAAAATTCTTTTCTGATGATAAACTTGTTAAACAATATTCTGAAGCATCAATGCAGGAACATATGCACCATCACTAATCATGTCCTTTGAAATTCTAACTTATGCATTTATGCATAGAGCCTTAATTGCTGGAACTGCAATAGCAATTTTATGCTCTGTTATGGGCTTGTTTTTGGTTTTAAGGCGTTATTCTTTATTTGGTGATGCTCTTGCACATTCATCATTTGGTGGAATTGCATTGGGTCTCTTTGCAGGAATTTATCCATTGTGGACAGCCTATGGTGTATCAATAGTCAGTGCATTACTTATTACAAAAATTAAAGAAAAATACAACATATCTGGGGATGCATCAATTGCAGTACTTTTATCCTCAGGCATAGCAGTTGGACTTGTAATTATTAGTTTTTCAGGTGGATTTTCCCTTGATATCTTTAGTTTTCTGTTTGGCAGCATTCTTCTTGTTAGTGTTGATGATACTGTAGCAATTGTAGCGTTAACTGGAGTAATTTTAATGATAATTTTGTTATTATACAGACAAATTCTTTATTCCACATTTAATGAAAAGCAAGCTAAAGTTAGTGGAGTTCAAGTAGACAAAATTAATTATTTAATTATAATTTTGGCAGGAGTAACTGTTGTTACAGCAGTTCAACTTGTTGGTGTATTATTAATTTCAGCATTATTTGTAATTCCAAATGTTACAGCAATAATGTATGGTAGAGGTTTTAAACAAACTATGATTATTTCTATAACTATTGCGGTATCTTCTGTTATTGCAGGAATTTTAATTTCATATGTCTTTGATATTACTCCGGCTGGAACAATTGTTTTATTTGCAATTGGGGTACTTGCTGTAACTATGGGAATTAAATCTGCAGGATTATTATCTAAGAATTAATCAATGAATTTAATCTTCTTTTATCAAAAATACCTTTTACAAAAAATAATGATGTTACAATAATTCCTAATGCAATTAATGGAGATGCAATTTCAGTATATTCTATTTCAACACTATCGATTGTTTTAACTTGTGACACATCAACTGGAACTTCTATTATGTTTACTGTACCTAGTTTATTTCCTTCTTGTTCAACAAACCAAACTTTTCCATTTTTATCTGATGTCATAAATTGAATAAAAGATCCTTCAGTTGAAATTGGAACTTCTTTCAAATCATTGTTATCTGGATCATAAACTCCAATACTATCTATCACATGTTGTGCAAACCAAATGTTTCCATATCTATCAAATGTCATTCCAAATGGAAGTGATTCCTCATCTGGTACTGAAATACTCTCAAAAGTCTCTAAAACTGGATTGAATTTTGTAATTGCCGTGCCTGTATGTTCAGCAATCCATACATTTTGATTTTTATCAAATAACAAGTATTCTGGACCTTCAAGTGGGATTTCCTTAGAATATTGAGTAATTTTGCCTTCTTGTGGATCAATCTTTCCAAATTTACCTGTACCAGTTGCAGTGTACCAAATATTTCCATCACTATCTATTGATAAAGCAAATGGAAATGAATCTCTTTCAGGCAATTCTACAATTTTAAAAACATCATCATCTGGAATATACTTCAAAATTTTATTTTTATTTACAATTGTAACCCAAATATTATCATCGAAGTCTGCTTGAATGAATATTGGTTTATTTGATGCCATAACTGGATCAAGATTTGGAATTGTTTTTGTTGTAATTTCTTTTGTCGCTAAATCAATATATCCAATTTGATTTCGTGGAGAATCTGTAAACCATATTTTTCCAGTATTATCCATAGTAAGAAACATTGTAGCTAAACCATCAAAAGAATACGAAGAAAATTCTTGTGTTTCAAGTGAGAATTCCCATAATCTTGGTGAAGATGGATCACTTATCCAAATAGAGTTTTTTCCATCGTACAACGGATAAAGTGGTTTCCCAGTTTCTGGAAATTCATATTCAACTATTTGAGTTTGAATATTTTCTAATCTTGGTTTGACTAAAACATTTACTATTTTTGATTCGTTTGCATTTTCAGTTCTTTGGGATTCAATTTCTAATTGCCATTGTCCAGAAAACCCAAATGTCAATTCACCTTGAAATTCTGTTGGGGTATTACTATCTTCTTTAATTATTTGCATTGGAATTTCAATTGGGGAAATATTTTTTGTTGGGTTTGCAATTTTTACTTTAAGTTGATTTGAATCGTATATTGGATTATTGTTAAAATCACTAACTTTTACTAAAATTGTATTCACTCCACTTGTAAATGGTGTAATTTGAATCTCAAATTTTGCATTATCAGTAAATTCAATTGTTTTAAATCCGTAGATGATTTCTTGTGCACTGGCATCTTGGAATTGGCCTTCAGGCAAAGTACCGTTCGTTAACAATGCCACGACTCCTAATAATACCACCCCTAATGCTGCATCTACTTTAAGGGAACGTCTTAGTTTTCTATGAACATCAATTTTTCCGGATTGGAAATTTTTTTCAGCTGTTTTTTGTACTCTAAATTGGAAAAATCCTCCTAAAGCAACCATCACGCTTGCAATTGCAATTTTTAGTATAATCAATTGCCCATAAACTGATTCAGTAATTAATCCCACATCACTTTCTAGGAACCACATTAGTAATGGACCTGTAATTATTACAATCCCAATTGATATGATAAATGCAATTGAAAATCTTGGAATTAATGCGAGGCTCATTTTCTCTCTGTTTTCTTCTTTTAACTTTGATAAGGAAGGTAATAATGTAAAAACAAAATAAAATATTCCACCAATCCAAACTGCTGCAACTAAATTGTGAATATAATCTAGAATTAATGCTGGTGTTTCACCACTTGCTGCACCATGGCCAATTAGACTTGAAGTTGAAATTAATGCCAACATGGCAACAAGCATTGGAATTTGAATTTTCTTTGTTACATTTGTTTTTCTATCTAATGCAAACCATATTCCAAGTAAAACTATGGTAATTATCATTCGAGCTAACCAAATTGTTCCAAAGTAAGTTTGAATTGCTTCTATTGGTGATGTTTCTAACCTAACAGTCTGTACAGCAATCATCAAAACATTTGAAATAAAAATTAGCATCAGTCCTATTCCAGTAATGGACATAAATTTTTGATGATGTTTAATTTGAACTTGTTCTAATTCTTCTTTGATTGATTGTTTATTTTGAGTTCCCCAAATAATTAATGATGCAATAACCACTCCTAAGACAATTGTTTGACCTACAATTCCTGGAAATCTTGCACCAGCTTCTGGATAAAATATTAGATCAATTGAACTTTGATTTTCTAGTAATTTTGGATCAATGACAACATCTCCAACTGCAAACAAAAATGCACCCGGAACTAAATGACCATCGACTTTTGATAATACTTTGGTGGTAACTGTGTATACACCATCTTCTAAAGGTTCAGTTGTAACAATTAGTGATTTTTCATCTTCATAATAGTTTGTGTCCTTGTTATCAATTTGATTTCCGTTATTATCTAAAACTTTGATTGTACTAAATTCTATTTCAACTGGTTCTGAAAAAAATACAATTACCTCTGAAATTCCAGTTGGTGCATTTGATGATAAATTAGGAATGGTTTCATTTGTAAATGGATGTGCTGATACAAACGGTATTGATGAAACTGATAATATTAGTAAGACTATGAGAATTTTTTTCATTTACTTATTTAGGCTAATTTGATAATTTAAAGAATCTTTAATCTGTTCGAAATTTGTACCAATCCACGTAAAGATAATAATGGCTATCGGTAATCTATAGTCGTGAAGATAGTAATTTTTAGTTTCATTGCATTATTGATTTCTTTTGGAATTGTAACACAGTCTTATGCTCATACTACTGTTGAAGTTGAACAATATGCAATTGAAGCAGGATGGGTTATAGAACCACCAGTTGTGGGGATTCGTAATTCTGTTGCCTTCAAAGTTATAGAACCTGGAGAAAGAGAAGGTACCTATACGGGTATTACAAGTGCATTTCAAAATCTAGATGCTACTGTTATGTATGGTGGCGCAAGTAAAAATATTGAAATTAATTCAGATCCAAAACCTGGATATTATTTTTCACCAATTATCCCAACTAAAACTGGGAGTTATGTTGTAGATTTGCAAGGTGAAATTCGTGGCGTAGCTGTTGATATTCAAATTCCTATTGAAGATGTTGAAAGTACATCTGTTCTTGACTTTCCTCCAAAAGCTAGTGAGGGTTCTGCAGATGTTTCTGCTTTGAAAAATGCAATTTCTTCTCTACAACAAGATGTATCTAAATTAAAATCTGGTGAGACTGCCACTTCATCAAATGGTGGTGTATCATATGACTTTGCAATATTTGCATTGTCAATTGCAGCAGCAGCAATTATCTTAGCGATAATTGCTTTAGTAAAAAGAAAATAGAAAAAGAGGAATCCCTAAAATCTTGGAACAACTCTAGATTTTGCAGTAACTGCTACGATGCTTATGATTGCTACAGCTAGTATCATCATTGCAATTGTACCAAATTCTGGAACAACTTGCATTGTTGTTACTTGACCAATTGGTCCTGTTTTCTCACCATCTGGCAATCCGTATCCGTTGAAAATTACTTCAACTTCTACTGGTGTGTCATCTGATGTTGCTGCTGGTAATGGAGCTGTCATGTGATCATTGATTCCATCGTGGTCGTGTACATCATTTGCTTCTAAAACAACTTCACCATTTTGAGTGGCTACAATGTTGTAATTGATATGCTCAACACCTTCTCCAGACATTGTTGTAAATGTTACATCGATTGCTAACATTTCACCTGCGTCTGCAGTGTTTGATGAAATTTCAACCATTAATGGTTCGTCAGAATGAGACATTTCCATATCACCGTGATCATCACCGTGTTCATCTGCATGTTCTTCAGCTGCTACTTCTTGTACTATGATTTCTCCAATCATCCAAGTATGTAACATACAATAGTATGGTACTGTACCTGCTTCAGTTGGACTCCATTCAAATGCATCTCCAGACATTAGTACACCTGTATCAAATGTACCGTCAGGGGATGGAGTAAATCCGTTAACAGTTCCTGATGTAAATGTGTGAACTCCTGTTGGATCTGTGTTTGTCATGGTTACAACACCACCGACGTCAACTGTTGCAATCATTGGTGTGTAACAACCTGTTTCAACACAAGATTGTGAGAATCCAGATTCTTCTACTGCACCAATTGAAACTTCGGCGTGATCTGCATAAGCAGCTGGTGCCATTGAGGCCATACCTGCTGCGATAGCAAATAGTACAAAGATTGAGCTTATTGCTTTAGTCTTCATTAATCCCATTGAAGTTTGTGATCCATAAAAATGTCTCTAGAATTATAACAATTTATTCTAATTTTTTCTAAATTGAATGACTTTAACGATTCCAAATGCTGGAAGTCCGATATACATTCC
>JAONKT010000026.1 GCA_028377625.1 Candidatus Nitrosopumilus sp.
GTCAGAGAGGGAAATTACTCAATAGATCAGATTTTCAGACATTAGCTGAATCAAGAGATCTAGAGGAACTAATGACTAGAATCAAGAATACAATTTATGGTGATGCAGTTTCAGATGTACAAAAACCATATACTTCACAAGGAATAGAATCTGGTTTGAGAGGACATTTAGCAGATGTTCATTATTCAATTGCAAAGACTGCAGGAGATTCACCAATTTTAGATGCATATTATATGAAATTCATTGTTTCAAATTTGAAATTAATTTTGAAAGGCAAAGTATTAGGAAAAACACAAGAAGAAATTGAAACTCATATCAATTTACATGCTGAAGAATTAATTAAACAAAGAGACATAATCATAAAAGCTCTAGTATCCAAAGATCTAGAGGAAACAGTTGCTAGTTTGAATTCAGTTCAATTTGGAGAAGAAATTTCAAAAGCTGCAGGATTATACAATGAACAAAAAAATCTTCAAATATTTGACACATATTTTGATAAAATTTTGTATCTTCAACTAGGTCGTGCTTTGAAAAATACAAGAGACAGAGATGTGATAAAATTAGTTGGAATGGATGTTGATTTCTATAATCTTCTAAGTGTAATTAGAGGTAAATTGTGGGGATTAGATGAAGCACAAATTCAAGACTTGATTGTAGCACAAACTGCAACAATTTCAAGAGAACTATTAGGAAGAATGATGTCTGCACCATCAGTTAGAGATGCATTTAATGAATTATCAAATACAAAATATAAGAATTTAATTTCTCAAAACGAAAATGAATTGGACGCAGTATCTGAATTTGAAAGATCATTTGAAATGGCACTGTATAATGCATCTGCAAGATCATTTTCAAAGATGTTTAGTTTTGCAACAATTGTAGGAATTACAAAATTGACAGCATTTGAAGTAAGAAACTTGGCAGCAATTGCATATGCAGTAGAACAAAAAATACCCACAGAAGTTACAATGTCGAAATTAATTGTACATGAAGAATAAACTTGAAAAATGATTAGATTTCCTAAAAAGAAAAACGATGTCTCTACGGAAACTCTGATCAACTACATTTGGATTAGTGCATTTATGGGCATGATTTTTTCACTACCGTCATTAGGCATATTTTTAGGAATTTACTACGGAACAGGCAATATCGCAGTTGGTGCAATTCTAGGATTTGGTGTTCATTTCATTACTTTAGCATTTGCAAGTAGAATTTCTAAATTTTTAACTAAAATAATGAGCTAAAATTTATCTAAAAAATTATTCTTCTATTAACTAATCTTTGAACCTTGAATACTATCATAAAAAATGAAAATTATGATAGTTTGTTTTTAGAGAAAAATTATGGACATATGTATAAGAGGTTAAAAAATGAAGTAATTTATCATGATGGGAGATAGAGACTATAGGGCATTAATTCAGAGTGCATTAGGTTCGATAGGTAAAGAATTACAAATCAATGTAGATTCACAAAATGTTCAAACTATTCATTTACAAGAAGTTGTTCAATGTCTCAGACGCTCATATTTTGATAGAATTGACCCTGTTGAAATTGAAAGAAGAGGGTTTAATGAACTTCTTTCAGGATTATTAAGAAAATTAGAGTATGGTAGTGATCCAAAAGAGTTTGACATTGATGATATCAAACTAAAAGGACAAACCGACATGTTAGTCGATGATGTCATTATGTTATTTAGATCAGCACAAAATGAATTAGAGAATCCACTTTCTAATGATGTCCTATATCTTAATGCATGTTTATGGATATATGATAAAACTGAAGGGATTATAATTTACATTACTGGGGATAAAAAAGAAACAACATTTTCACTAACACGAAATAAAAAAATGTTTGAAGAAGTAATCCGAAGAGTTAGAGTACTAAACAATCTCCTTAAAGAACAAAAAGCACCAATTTTAGAACCATCAACAGAATGTTCAGAATGTCAATACTATGAAAGATGTTTTGTCAAAAAGAAGAATAGTAAACAAGTAGATATTGGTGAAATGTTAGGAATAGGCAAACTAGGTCACAAGGATTAATAAAATAAATAAAAATATGACAAAGGAAAATTCCTTTGATGGATTAATCTAGTGGTTCAGGGTGTCCTTTACCACGAAGAGCGAAACACACTATTGCTAATGCGATTGCGACTCCTGCTGTTGCGCCAAATGCGGCCATTCCTGCTTCTGCCATTTGATAAAAAACAATCTTACGGGCTTTTATAAGATATGTCCATAATTTTTCTCTAAAAACAAACTATCATAATTTTAATTTTTTATGATACTATTCAGATTTTATCTAAAGAATTCAAAAGGAACAGTATTTTCTTGTCCACTAGTCATTGAACTTAGATTAAAGTACACAGTACCAGTTACCCACCAACTTGCACTACCAGATTCACCATTATCATATTCTGATTGTAAAGAATCCCATAGTGCACCAGAAGTAGCAGTATTTGTAATAGTCATTTTCTTTTTTAGAACAATTGAATTTTCACCCAATAACGTATAGTAATTTGAACCAAATTCTACCATTCCTTCAGGTCGACTTCCAATAGTTCCACCTGCAAGCTGTTCAGAACTAGAAAACCCAGTTTCAAATAAATTGAAATCCATAGTTTGTATAATTACAGCACGTGGATTGGGATTAGATATTTCAAATGCAATTTCAATTGTTGCTGAACGTTCATTAATTTTTGTTACAGAAATATCTTGTAGATCAACAGTAACTAATTTGATTGTAGGAGCATTTTGATTAGCATTATTATTTCCTTGATTTGGAGCTTGCATATCAGGACCAATTAGTACAATTGAACCTAATATTCCAACAATTACTAAAACTGCAGCAAAAACAAAAACTTTAGGATTCATTCTTAATTTAACCTCAAATATATGAAATATTAGATGGTTATTATACCATTCCAGAAGGGAAAAACTATGCAATATTTTCAAGCTGTTCAACAAGGAAAGCAAAGAGCAAGTAAATCACAAATGAAAATGTTCAATGTAGCTGGATTTGGAATGTTGACTCTAACAACTAAGAAAATTGATGGTAAATTCTTTCCAGTAGGAGAAGAAGAATTTACGGCCGTAATTAATTCAGATGATGGACATGTAGCCGTAATTGTAGATAAAGACGGGTTTACTAAAGCCCAATCAAAAGCAGTAGAAAAAGAAGAAGCAATTTCAATATTTAAAAAACTTAGAGAATCAGGTATTTTGGAATATCCAGAAAATGAGATTCAAATTTGGTCTCAAAGTAGACCGACAATTCAAAACGAAGTTTAGTTATTTTTTAGAAGATAAAATTATTTCTGTTCCTACTTTAGCACCCTTAATTGCTTTTTCAATAGTTTTTGGATCTGCCTTTAAAATTTTAGTTTTAATTTTAGAGCGTTCAATAATTTTTAGAGCGACAATATCCATCAAATCATAACCGCCAGCAACAGAATCCTCATGAACTAGAATATTTTTTAAATCTTTGAGTTCAATACTCTTAAATTTTTTTGCTTTTTTAAATTTATTTGGATCCATATCATAAACACCATCAACATCAGTTGCGTTAAGAAATTGTTCAGCTTGAATTTTTTCTGCAATTAATGCAGCTGTTCCATTAGTACTTTGACCTGGATGTAAACCGCCAGCAACAACGATTAATCCATCGTCAACAGCATGTTTAACTTGTTGTAGATTAGTTGGCGGATGTGAATATGCTTTATTTTTTAGAGCATAAATCAATAATTTTGCATTTAATCTTGAAATTTCAATTCCTAATTCATCCAAAGTTGATTCATCAGCATCAAAATTTCTAGCATGGGAAATGTAATGTCTAGCAATTACCCCACCTCCAGCAATTACAACTGGTTGACAAATCTTACTAATTTTTATTAAAAAATCAGCATATTTTTGTATGATTTTGGCATTATCCATACCAAAAACTTTTCCAGATAATTTAATCACAATTTTTTTCTTCATTTTAGGTCACCTAGTATCGATTTTGCGGCAATTTCAACTTTTTTCCTGTATTTCTGATGTGTGTAGATTCTAAGTATGTTCATAAAGCCTGAAATTGCTGAAACGACAGGAATTTGAGAAATTGGCATATCTTTTGCAGAAGATTTTCCATCTTCATTAGAAATTAAAACTATAGATTTTGATTCATTTTTTGATGGTGCAAGTGGAATAGATGGAGTAACTGAACTATCTACAAAAATTTCATTTTCATTTATTTTTGACTTTTTTGAAATTTCAAGCCTGAGTTCATCAGTTCTAGTTTTTTTCAAATTTGTTTGACTAGTGAGAATTCTCTCAAATACACATTTGAGTAATTTTCTGTTTTGGTAATCCTCAGCTAATTGTTTTGCTTGTTTTAATTTTGGAGATTTTGATGATATAAGAGATGATAGAACAAATTCATCTGTTAATTTTACATATTCATCAAGATCAAAAGATGTAAAGCCAAATTCATCATCAGATAATCTTAATGCTTGAATAAGCATTACTTCAGCAGCACGTACAGTTTTGTGAAAATATACAGCTTTGAACATTTGATATCTGGAATGCATCATAGATTCAAAAGAATACAATGCTGAACGTTCTAATGCAATTTTTTTCTTATGTACACTAAGTGATTGTGTAATTCTTTTATGATCAACTTTTGCATGCTCAGCTCCTGTAAAATAACCATCTCTAAGTAGATAATCCATCATATCTGCACTCAAAGCCCCAGAAACAATTTCATTTAGATATTGAAATTTTGACTCTCCAAATGCAATTTGTGTAACAAGTTTTTTGTTAAATCCAGTTTTTGCTAATATATCACCAATTTCAGAATTTAAAATGATTTTTTTGCCATAATCCTCATGTGAAATTTTTTTTTCTTGAATAACTTCTTCAAACAAGTGAGAAAATGGTCCATGACCAATGTCATGTAATAAACTTGCAAGGCGTAAAATCTGAACATCATCAGAATTTAGAAATCCTTTCTCATTTAATGAAAAACCAGCCTCAGTTGCAATATGCATAACTCCAAGAGAATGTTCAAATCTACTATGTTGTGCTGCAGGATAAGTCAAATGTGCACCAGAAAGCTGTTTGATACGCCTTAATCGTTGAAACAGAGGACTATCAATTATTGGTAGTTCATAATCATATACACGAATAAAATCATGTATTGGATCTATAATATCTAAATAATTTTTTTTCATAATCCTAATTTCTTTGAAAATAACTTTAGAATTTCTTCATGAATTTCCAGTTTAGGTTTTGATGCATCAATAATCTTCCAATGTTTTTTCTTTGCAGTTGTTCTATAGAGTTTAGATATTTTTCTTGAAAATTCCTCATTTTTCTCAAACTTGTCTCTTTTCATTATTTTACCTTTTTCATTTCTTGGAGATCGTGAAAAAGATTCTTTTTGTGTTACATCAAGTAATATAACAAGATCAGCTTTTGGTAAACCATCATCAAGATTCTCAAGCCATTTTGGCTTCAAACCATTTGCCAATCCATAAACTAAATTAGAATGATAGTAGCGATTCATAATTAAAACAGAATTTTTTTCTTCAGATTTTAAAATTTCATCTAATTTTTCCCATCGATTTGCTGCCAAAAGACAGTGAATAACTTGAGGAGCAAATTTTCGTTTTCCATCTAAATATTTTCTAATTTCTTTACCTATTGGTGTCTCATAATCAGGAAAATGAAATAGTTTAGTTTTGATCTTTTGTTTTTTGAGAGATTTTTCTAATAAAATCGACTGTGTTAGTTTTCCTGCTTGATCTCCACCTTCAATTACAATTATCATAACTTATCCAAATAGAGAAGTTAATTGATTAAAAATCTATCAAGAAATCCATAATTTCAAAAGATTATCTGAGGCACAAATTTAAGATTTAATACGCATGTGTAAAAATTGAATTCATGTCTTGTACTCATACTTTCAAGGGACAAGGAGATCAATTGATTTGTTCAAAATGTGGACATAAACGAGAATTAACAAAGCCATCTGTTAAACCAAAAATTCTCATAATTGGATTAATTATCTCAGTATTAGTGGTTGGTGCCATTTTGACATTTACATATTTTCCAAAAAGTTAGTTTTTCTTTATAATCAGTCAAGGTTTATATCTAAAAATTTAGCACTTAACACAAAATGGGACTAATGAAAGAAGTAATAAAAGAAATGGGAAATAAATCAAGGGAATTTTACGAATTTGTACTACCAGCAATAGATATGCATCTTACAGACGATAAGCTTATAGTAATTATTGACATTCCAGGGTTTTCTAAAAAAGATATTCAATTAAGTTTGTGTGGAGATATACTTTCAATTAAAGCTAAAAAAATTATGGATAAAAAAGATTCAGAGACATTAATTTCAAATCAGAGACCAAATATGATTGATAAAAAAATTAGATTGCCAATTGAAATTAAAGAAGGTGAAGAAGAAATTGAATCCGCAAGATATGAAGACGGAGTCCTTAAACTAATTATTCCTGTAACAAAAAAATCAAAAAATATTACAATTGAATAAACTAAAATTTTCTTAGCAAAGCAGATATTCCCATAACAATACCAGAACTAATCATTCCAACTAATCCAAATGATTCATTTGATTGAAATAAAAATGCTGAACCAACAAAAATAGCAGAGGAAAATATACTTCCACTAATCAAAACTACTGGTTTACGTTTTTTCATATAAAATTGAATTTCATCCATTAATTTTTCCATGTCAGAACCAACCCTTAATGTAGAATTAATTGATTTTAGAAAAGTGTCAAAAGAAATTTTTAATTCTTCAATGTAAGCACCTGTGATTAAATTTTCTTTTTCAAGAATATTCTTTAAAACTTTTAGAAATTTGAAATCAACATCATGTGTTTTGTAAATTCCTTCAATTATTGAAGCCATTCTCAAATATAATGCCAAATTTTTTGGTAAAATAAATGGGAATTTACTCATAGTTTTATTTGCTAATTCCATAAGACTTTGTACTTCCATTTCATCTGGTTTATCCCCATGCATAGAACGAATCGATAATTCTATTCCCTTTTCAATTATTGATCTATTATATCCAGGGGTTAACATTTTGAGATCATCCATAGCAGAAACAACTCTTGATGGATTTTTTTCTACTAGTGCAAGATATAGTCGAATAAGATTAATTCTTGTTTTATTATTGATTCTTCCAACCATTCCATAGTCATATAAAATTAATTTTCCTTCATCAGTTACAGAAATATTTCCTGGGTGTGGATCTGCATGGAAAATTGAATGTTTCAGAAGCATTGTAAAAAATATTTGATGTACATCAATGACTAATTGTTCACGATCAATATTCTTTGCATCTAATGCATCTACATTAGTAACTTTAATTCCAGGTAAGTACTCCATTGTAAGGACATTTTTTGAAGAAAAATCATCAAAAACTCTAGGTATCATTACCTTAGAATTATTTGCCATATCATTTTTTATCTCTTTAAGATTTTTAGATTCATTAGTGTAATCCATTTCTTCATGAATGGTCTCAATAAATTGTGAAAGCATGGTTTTTGCTGAATATCTTAAATTTGGATCAACAAATCTTAATGCCAGTGGTAAAATTTTTTTTAATATTTTAAGATCTTTTTCAACCACTTTTTCAATTCCCGGTCTTTTGACTTTAATTACGATTTGTTGACCTGAAATTGAGCCTCGATATACCTGCCCTAATGACGCGCCCGAAATGGAAGTGGGATCTATATTATCAAATTTCTCATTTATCAATCCAATTTCTTTCTCAATAATTGGCTTAACTTGATCAAACGGCGCAGCAGGTACACTATCTTGAAGTTTTGATAATTCTTCTAGATATGGTTGCGGCAATATATCAGCTCTAGAAGAAAGCCATTGTCCTAGTTTTATGTAAACTGGACCTAATGAGATAAAAGTTTCAAGAACTTTGCTAGCATTTTTTTTAAATTGATTTGAATCAATTTCATTCTTATTTTGATTAATCCACTTTTTTCTATCTTTACGTAATGCCAAAATAGATGGTAAAAGTTTAATCAAAATTTTTACAGTTCTAATCATATACATAAAATCACTCCAAATACTTTTTGACTTTTTTAGTTGTCGTATATGCTAAGTATCCAGACATTAATGAGGAGGCCAAAATATTAGCTAAAGATATTTTTTTAGAATTTTTATTAGAAATCTTTTTTGCAGTATTTACACCAGAAAATATTCCACAAGCAATTCCAATTAAAACTTCAGGAGCATCATAAACTAAATGACCAAGTGGATTAACTCTAGGATCAATTTTATCAGTATGAACTAGAAATTTATCATCATATTCTCTAATATGCAAATTACCATAACGATATTGTTTTTTTGCTCCATTTTTTTGTCCAAGTATAGTTTCTTCAGCTTCTTCTGGCATAAATTCACGTAATTCTTTCGGAACTTCTATCTCATCTCCAGGCATAAAATGAATATACAATAATTGCTTATAATCCTAGATCAAAATCTAAATTGAGCCTGAGTTAGATTTGTAAAAAAAATTAATTTGTTAAATTATCCTTAGTAAATAAAATAAAACTAGCACCAAATGAAATCAACATTATAATTCCAGAAATATATGCATAATTGAATTCAGTATCAGGATGATTTTGTTCATGATAATAGTTGATCAAAAATGTCAACACCAAAAAAATTACTCCAATGAAGGTTAATTTTCTATGATTTAACAATAATCATGAAATTATTAATTAGTATATGAATTTAAAAAACTTTGTAAATTATGGATTAACTTCTTCCATTTGAGATAATTTAATAATTATTTGTTCTAATTCTAATTTATTTTCATTAATTACTCTT